>CATISV010000142.1 GCA_949541125.1 Flavobacterium sp. SCGC AAA160-P02 | reverse complement strand
GATCAAATTATCGATCAAGTTTTAGTCTCAATTTTTAAAAATCCACGTTCTTACACTGGAGAAAATGTGGTTGAAATATCCTGTCACGGGTCTAGTTTTATTCAGCAAGAAATTATTCAATTATTCTTAAAAAATGGATGTAGAATGGCTGATAATGGAGAGTTTACCATGAGAGCATTTTTGAATGGTAAAATGGATTTATCTCAAGCAGAAGCTGTTGCTGATCTGATTGCTTCTAACTCTTCTGTATCTCACCAGATGGCTATTCAGCAAATGAGAGGTGGAATTACTAATGAACTTAAAGAACTAAGAGCTAAACTTCTAGATTTTGCCGCATTAATAGAATTAGAATTGGATTTTTCTGGGGAGGATGTAGAATTTGCAGATAGAAAAAAATTTAAAGAGCTTGTTCATAAAATTTCTTCAGTTTTAAAGCGTTTGATAGACAGTTTTGCATATGGAAATGCTATGAAAAATGGAATTCCTGTGGCTATTATTGGAGAACCCAATGTAGGAAAATCAACCCTATTAAATGCTTTATTAAATGAAGAGAAAGCAATTGTTTCTGAAATTGCAGGAACGACTCGTGATGCCATCGAAGATGAATTAATTATCAATGGCGTTGCTTTTCGGTTTATAGATACTGCAGGAATTAGAGAAACTGATAATATTGTAGAAAATATAGGAATTAAAAAAACCTATGAAAAAGCCGAAAATGCTCAGCTAATCATCTATCTTATTGATGCTAATAAGTTCTTTGTTAACACAGAGGTATTTCATTCAGAAATGAAAACTATTAAAGAACGTTTTCCTAACAAAAGAGTTATAGCTATTGCCAACAAGATTGATTTGCTAAATGAATCACAAAATGAAAAAATTTCTACTAATACACACGAAATCCTTCCTCTTTCAGCAAAACAAAAAATTGGTGTTGATCTCTTATTGGAAGAGTTAACATCTCTTGTAAATAAAGGTGCAATCAGTAATAATGAGGTTATTGTGACCAACTCTCGTCATTTTGAAGCTCTTAATAATGCCTTGAAAGCCATCTCCTCTGTTCAAAAGGGAATCGATCTTAGTATTTCTTCCGATTTGTTTGCGATAGACATCAGAGAGTGTCTTCGTCATTTAGGAAATATTACCGGAGAATATGATGTGGATAAAGATATTCTAGGACATATTTTTTCCAATTTCTGTATTGGTAAGTAAAGTCAGTTTCCTTTAATTAATTCATTCTTTTCGTTGTAGAATTTTACTAATATAAATAATAGTATTTTTTTTATTTAGTTTTTATTTTTTAAATTGAAACTATATAAGTATGATATGAAAAAACTAATACTTTTACTATTTATTCCACTTATTTCTTTTGGGCAAGAGATAACTCTAAATTCGGTTGGTTATGATTCTCTTGATGATTGTCATTCCTCTTGGTATAATACCTGGACCTTTACAATATTTGGTAACTCACTTACCTTTGAAAGCGATGAGTTAACTTTTTGTGATCCAGATGACTTTTATACCCATACTTATAATTAATCTAAAACTACCGAAGACATTCCAGATTGTTAGAATAATAGCTTTTAAAATATTTTAACAATTTAAAAAATCCTTCAATTCTTTATAATTAGAAATTTTAATGGAAGTTTTTTTCTCGTTCAGCACTTTTTTTATTTGAGGAGGAATTTGAAGTTTAATTGACAGCGTATCTTCCACAGTATCTAAAAATTTTACCGGATGAGCCGTCTCAAAAAATATGCCCATTTCATTATTCTGAAGACCATATTCTTGCAAGCCTAAATATCCCGTAGCACCGTGAGGATCAGCAATATAATTCAAATCAGATTGAATTTTTTTCATAATATCTTTCGTTTCTATATCCGTAAAACTATAGGATGAAAATGTTTTTTTCAATAAGGATAATTCATTATCAAACAACTCTAGAATTCTGATAAAATTACTTGGATTTCCAACATCCATGGCATTAGAAATAGTCGCTTTAGAGGGTTTTGGTTGATAAGAACCAGTTGCTAAATACCGAGGTACCGTATCATTGACATTGGTAGATGCTATAAAATGTTTTATTGGCAATCCAATTTTTTGAGCCATAAGACCAGCACAAATATTCCCAAAATTCCCACTTGGAACAGAGAAAACAACCTCTTTAAAGTCTTTATAAACTTGTTTGTAAGCAAAGAAAAAATAAAACATTTGTGGAAGCCATCGAGCAACATTAATTGAATTTGCAGAGGTTAATTTCCTATGAATTTCTGGATCTAAAAAAGCAGATTTTACCATGTCTTGACAATCATCAAAAACACCGTCTACTTCTAATGCAGTAATGTTATGACCCAAGGTTGTTAATTGTTTTTCTTGAATTTCACTCACCTTACCACTTGGATAAAGAATCACAACATTTACTCCAGTTGCTTTTAAAAATCCATTGGCAACAGCCCCTCCTGTATCACCAGAGGTAGCAACTAATACGGTTATCTCTTCTTTATTTGCTTGGTTAAAATAGGATAAACACTGAGACATAAATGAGGCTCCAACGTCTTTGAACGCCATTGTTGGCCCATGAAATAATTCTAATGAACCCACATTTTCATCGATTTTAACTACGGGAAAATCAAAAGAAATTGCTTTCCTAATTATTTCTTTGAGATGTGCTTGTGGAATTTCATCACCAACAAACTGTTTTATCACTTTAAAAGCTATTTCCTCATTTGAATATTCTGATATATTTTGAATAAACTCTTTGGATAAAGGAATCACCTCTTCTGGAAAATACAAACCTTTATCAGTAGCAATTCCGTTAATAACAGCCTTTTTAAATGAAGCTTTTTTAGAGGAGTGATTTAAACTATAATACTTCATTGTTTATTGAATAATTTTGATGCCTTTTTGATTAATTTTAGAAACGTGAATTTCGAAATCTATCAGTGTTTTATGATAAACTTCTGCCATAGCTTTACCTACTTTTTGGGCTGATTCTTCTCCTTTACACAAGGCAAAAATAGAAGGACCAGAACCAGAAATTCCAGCACCTAGGGCACCTTTTGTAATCACTGCCTTCTTTACTTGATTAAATTTAGGGATTAATACTGAACGAGTTGGCTCTATAATTTCGTCATGTAAAGACCTACCAATCAATTGGTAATCTGATGTATAAAGACCGCTTATCAGACCACCTAAATTCCCCATTTGTTTTACCATATTGGTAAGAGAAACTTGTTCTTTTAAAACAGAACGTGCATCAGATGTTTTGAGTTCTATCTGAGGATGGATGACTGTAGCATATAAATCTTCAGGTGAATTGATTTTTAAAACGTCTAGTGGTTCATAGCTTCTAATTAATGTAAATCCACCCAATAAAGCAGGAGCTACATTATCGGCATGAGCGGTACCACTTGCTAATTTTTCTCCCTGCATGGCAAAAGAAATCAATTCCAAGCTAGAAAAGGGTTTCCCTAACAATTCATTCATGGCAAAAACAACTCCAGCTGAACTTGCAGCACTACTTCCAATTCCACTTCCCGGCTTAATATTTTTATGAATTTCTATTTCAAAGCCAACATTTTCATCAATGTTTTCTAAAAGAGCCAAAGCTGATACTCCTGCAACATTTTTGTTGATATCAAATGGTAAATCCTGTCCTGTAATATTGGTGATTTTGATACCTCTTGTTGAAACTTTTCTTAGGATCATTTCATCGCCAACATTGTCTAAACAGAGCCCCAGGATATCAAAACCACATGAAATATTGGCGACGGTTGCTGGTGTGAAAATTTTTATTTCTTTCATAAATATCTATTTATTACAAGAATATTCATAATGTATTTTCTTTGATTACAAAACATAATACGAAAGTATAATTAAATATATAGTTGACAGTATTTTTTGAAGTATTCTGAAATTTTTGTGAATGTTACAAAATTAATAATCAATATTTCCAGAATATTTATTCTTAATTACTTCTCCAATAGGTTTATCCTGAATATTGCTCTCTAACCAAGAAATAATATCTAAATATAAAAAAGCTCTACTTTCATAAGGATCATTTTCAAAAGTTTTTAATTTTGAATGTAAATTAATAAAAGCTTTCTTGATGTCTTGAGGATAGATATTTTGTAAATTTTTAATAAATTTTATCATTTCTTTTTGCACTTCATGCAAATCATTCATTTTTAATAAAAATTTATAGGTACTTTTTAGCAGAATTTCTATATGGTAATCATACCCTGCTTCATAATGAGCAAATAAGTTTAATATTCTAGAAAAACACAGTAAATCTTCTCTCATTGATAATGACTTATTGGATATTATTTTATTCAAATAAAAAATACATTTATCATTATTCCCAGATCCGAAATACATACAAGCAAATTTGTAGTAGAAGGTCAATACATGATGTTCGTCTATTCTATTTTTAAAGACTTTTAATTGGGAGTCTATTTTAGGAATAATGGTTAATCCTTCTTCAAAATTACCGTCAATAAAATATAGATTTATATTATGAAGATTTACATATAAAAAAAGAAGGGATTCTATATTATTATCTTGAGGAAAAGTATCACTCTCTATAATTTTCTTTAGGCTATATAAGGTTTTTTTAAATCTATCTTTTCTTCTAATAAAAAATAATGATTCTAAAAGATAGTTGTTCCCTTTCAAGAAAAAAACGGGGTGGATATTAATCATAAGTGGATTTTCATAAAATAATTCTACCCACCTTGAAGCATATTTGAAACAATTTAAAAAATCCTGAGTTAAAAAACTATACCATAAATTTGCTTTGTATAACCATAGTTTTTCTCTAAAACCCATATTTCTTATTTCAAATTTTGGTAATCGATTATAAAAATAATCTCTTATCTTTTCATTTTCCTGTTCATTTTTAACATAACCTGATTTTAAAATTATACTATATAACTGTAGGGATAAGTTAGATAACTCACTAGCTATTACATTTAAATCACTTAATTCCCTTGCCTGTGTTGTAAGTTCATTAGTTCTTGTATCAATACTCCTTGTAATATATTGTGATTCTATTACTTTTTCTAATTCTACGACCTCGTAAGCTAAGTTTTTTTCTTCATTATTTATTGCAAATTCTTTTGCTTTATCCAAAATCTTGAGACTCTGCTTGTATAATCCTTTGTGGTATAAAATTGATGCAAAATCCAGTTGTTCTCTTATATGAGAACGAGCATTTTGGTGAGATGGGCTTAGTTTTAGACTAATTAAAATCTGTTTGTATAAATGAGCCTTGACATTTGCTAATTGCTGTTTTTTAATTCCTCCGTTTTTTAGAATAGAAGTTTCATCATAATGGGAAGATTTGTCTAAAAAGTTAAATAGATTCAAAAACTTAGAATCTGCATTAACCCCCAATCTACCTACATACAATTTAAATTGTCTTTTCTCCGATTTTGACAGTGACTTTACTAATTGAAATAAGTTATCTTTTTGTGATTTGGTCATTTTAAAAAACTAGTGGAGAAGTGATCATTATTAATTTTAAATTATTTTCTTTTTGAAACATTGTAATGATATGAAATTAAAGCAAACCTAGGAGTAATACAAAATATAAATTCGTAGGACAATACAAAAATATAATTTTAATAAATATCAAAAAAAATATTGTAATATTTGATGCTAGTGTTTAAGATGGAAAAGTAGTTTTTAAATCTAAGTTAGTATCAAAACAAATAAAAAAATAAAGGTTGTTAGAAAATATGAGACCTATAAAATATAATCTGTACTAATAAAATTGGACATTTTATTATCTAATAATTCCTTTAGTATGGCATTATTGTAGGCATTATCCTTTGATGCAACAAAAGTTCTTATTGAAAAAGATCGTAATGCATCATGAACACTTAAAGTACTGACTGCAGAATCTTTTCTACCGGTAAAGGGGAATACATCAGGTCCACGCTGACACGAACTATTCAAGTTTACTCTACACACTAAATTTACAAGGCTATCTATTAAAGGGGATAATGTTTCTAGATTTTTTCCAAACAGACTCACTTGTTGACCATAATTAGAATCGGCAATATCATCCAATGGTTCATCGATATTTTTGAAAGGAACAATGGGTACTATAGGTCCAAACTGTTCTTCGTAAAAAACCCTCATTTCTTTATTTGCTGGATATAATACAGCTGGAAAAATATAGTTATCAGAAGTTAGTCCTCCTTTTTTATTAATAATAGAGGCTCCTTTTTCTTTAGCATCATCAATTAATTCTTGAATATACATAGGTTTATTGGGTTCGGGTAATGGAGTTAATGTAACACCATATTCCCAAGGATTCCCAAATTTTAATTCATCAACTTTAGCGGAAAATCGTTTGTTAAATTCATCTATAATATTTTCGTGTACGTATAAAACTTTTAAGGCAGTACATCGTTGTCCATTGAACGATAATGACCCAGAAATACATTCTCTAATAGCAATGTCAAGATCAGCATCGGGTAAAACGATCGCAGGATTATTTGCCTCTAATCCTAAAACTAAACGCAACCTATTACTTTTTGGGTGTTGGTTTTGTAATGCTTTGGCTGATGTGCTGTGTCCAATCAAAGCTAAAACATCTATTTTACCAGTCTTCATAATTGGGGTAGCCAAGGCTCTTCCTCTACCATAAACAATATTGACAACACCTTTAGGAAAACTGTTCTGAAACGCCTCCAATAGTGGAGATATTAATAAAACTCCAAATTTAGCAGGCTTAAAAATGGCTGTATTCCCCATAATTAGTGCGGGAATCAATAAACAAAAAGTTTCATTTAAAGGATAATTATAGGGCCCTAAACATAAAACCACACCTAAGGGACCTCTTCTAATATGGGCATATACTCCAGAGTTCTTATGAAACTTTGCACTATCTCGTTCCATTTGTTTGTATTCCTCTATAGTATCGTAAATATAATCGATGGTTCGATCAAACTCTTTTTCTGAGTCTGAGATAGTTTTTCCAATTTCCCACATCAAAAGACGAACTACCTCGTCTCGCTTTGTTTTCATCTGAGCGACAAACTTTTCCAAACAAGTAATTCTATCTACAACTTTCATCGTAGGCCATAATCCCTTTCCTTTATCAAAAGCAGTACAAGCAGAATCTAATGCAGCAATCGCTTCTTTTTCTCCTAATTGAGGAATAGATCCTAATAATGTAGGAGTATAGTGATCTGTTGATGAAATCGTTGAGTAAACCTCTGCTGTTTCACCAGACCATGACTTTAATTGACCATCAACTAAATATGTCTTTTGATCAATTATTTTTTTCAATTTATATTGTTCTTGAATTTTCAAAAAAAAAATAATAGGATTAATAACTTTTTAACTATGCTAAATTACAAAACTCTAAACTAAAAATTGAAATAAATCGGGTTTATCATTTAAATAATCTTCTTAGAATATTGATCATTTTTTACCAAAGGAGTCTTTAAAGCTATTCCATTAAGGTTAATGGCAGCTTTTTGTACTGCTTCTATTGTTGGACTATAAATAACTTCAGTTTTCATCAAGTTTTAGGTTAATACTATTTTTTAGCTAACGTTAGATTTTATTACTTTCATTGCAGTCATTGCAGCACGTAATCTTTTCCCAACGAATTCTATTGGGTGATTTCTGATAGCATCATTTACTTTAATTAATAAGCCATTATCAACCTCATTAGAATTTGAGTAAGACCTACCAATAATATTAGTTTCCACAGATTTCATAAAATCTATAAGAAGTGGCTTACAAGCGTGGTCAAATAAATAACAGCCATATTCTGCTGTATCAGAAATAACACGATTCATCTCATATAATTTTTTTCTTGCAACAGTATTCGCGATCAAAGGTAATTCATGTAAGGATTCATAATAGGCAGAATCTTCAATGATACCAGCACTTACCATTGTTTCAAAAGCTAATTCTACACCAGCTTTTACAAAAGAAACCATTAACACTCCATGATCAAAATATTCTTGTTCAGGAATGTGCTTTTCGGTTACAACTGTTTTTTCAAAAATTGTCTCAGCTGTTGCCGCTCTCCATGTAAGTAAGTTTGAATCATCATTTGCCCAATCTTCCATCATTGTTTTTGAAAAATGACCAGAAATAATATCATCCATATGTTTTTCAAACAAAGGCCTCATAATTTCTTTTAATTCTTCTGATAACTCATATGCTTTAATTTTAGCTGGATTGGATAAACGATCCATCATATTGGTAATTCCTCCGTGTTTTAATGCTTCTGTTATCGTTTCCCAACCATACTGGATAAGTTTTGTAGCATAGTTTGCATCGACTCCTTTTTCAATCATGGTATCAAAACAAAGAATAGATCCAGTTTGTAATACTCCACATAAAATGGTTTGTTCTCCCATTAAATCTGATTTTACCTCAGCAACAAAAGAAGATTCTAACACACCTGCTCTATCTCCACCAGTAGCTGCAGCATAGGCTTTTGCTTGTGCCCATCCTTTATTTTCTGGATCGTTTTCCGGATGAACAGCAATTAGGGTTGGAACTCCAAACCCTCGTTTATATTCTTCTCTAACTTCAGTTCCTGGACATTTTGGAGCTACCATAATTACAGTGATGTCCTCACGAATCTTTATTCCCTCTTCGACAATATTAAACCCATGAGAATAGGATAATGTAGCACCCTTTTTCATTAATGGCATGATTGATGAAACAACATTTGTATGTTGTTTGTCTGGGGTTAAGTTTAATACCAAGTCTGCACTAGGGATTAATTCATCATAAGTGCCAACAACAAATTCATGTTTTGTTGCATTTTTAAAAGAATTTCTTTCTTCCTTAATTGCAACCTCTCGTAATGTATATGAGATATCTAAACCAGAATCTCTCATATTTAATCCTTGATTCAATCCTTGAGCTCCACATCCCACAATAACTATTTTCTTTCCTAATAATACATTCACTCCGTCTTCAAATTCTGAAGCCTCCATGAATCTACATTTTCCCAATTGTTCTAATTGATTTCTTAGTGACAGCGTATTGAAATAATTTGCCATGTTTTATTTATTATTAATAATTAAATGCCTTAAGTATTTTAGATATATTCATAGGTTTTTTTGATACAGAAATGCGTCCAGATCTAGTAAATTGCATGATTCCAAAAGGTTTTAATTCTTTGTATAATAATTCAATTTCTCCTTTTCTTCCGGACTTTTCAATCACAAAAAACTCTTTGTTTACGGTAACTATTCTAGAGTTGCTTTCTTTAATAATATTTTGAATTTGTCTTTCTTCAAACAACAGTTCTGACTTGATTTTAAAGATGCATGATTCTTGATAAATAGTCTCCTGGTCAGTGTGATAATAAGCCTTAATGACTTCGACTTGTTTTTCTATTTGACCAATAATTTTTTTCATTAAATTCTCACTTAAATTCACAACTATTGTAAATTTAGATACTTCTTCAATTTCTGAAACAGATGAATTAATACTTTCTATGTTAATGTGCCTCCTTTGAAAAATTGCGGAGATACGATTCAATAAACCAATATTATTTTCGGTATAAATTGATACGGTAAATAATTGTTTTTTATCTTGCATTTTATTCTAATCTTATTTCTGAAACTGAGGCTCCTGTTGGAATCATTGGAAATACATTATCTTCCTTTTCTACACAAACTTCTAGAAAATACGCTTCTTTACTTTTCATCATTTCTGCCACAGCATCTTTTAATTCCTCTCTTTTTGTTACTTTTTTTGCTTTTAAGAAATACCCTTTAGCAATAGCTACAAAATCAGGGTTTGTCATTTCAGTAGATGCATAACGTTTATCAAAAAATAATTGTTGCCACTGACGAACCATCCCTAAAAAATTGTTATTAAGTAACACAACTTTTACAGCTACTTTCGTTTGAAAAATAGTTCCAAGTTCTTGGATTGTCATTTGGTAACCACCATCACCAGAAATTGATATAACTTGTCGATCTGGTGTTGCCATTTTTGCTCCAATTGCTGCTGGTAAACCAAATCCCATGGTCCCTAGACCTCCAGAAGTGATATTACTTTTTGTCTGATTAAATTCTGCATAACGACAAGCAATCATTTGGTGTTGTCCAACATCAGTTACGATAGCTGCCTCTCCTTTACTTTGAATATTAATTTCTTTTAACACCTCTCCCATTGTTAAACCAACCTTGGTTGGATGTAAATCATCTTTAATCACTTTTTCATATTCAATCGCATACAAATCTTTAAATTTTTGGTACCAAGAAGGATGAGTATTCGATTTTAATAAAGGGAGTAATAGACTTAAGCTATTTTTTGCATCTCCAAGAACGGCAATATCTGTCTTAACATTCTTGTCTACTTCAGCAAAATCAATTTCAAAATGAATAATTTTTGCCTGTTTAGCATAGCTGTCTAAATTTCCTGTAACACGATCATCAAAACGCATTCCAATTGCAATTAACACATCACATTCATTTGTTAATTTATTGGGTGCATAATTACCATGCATTCCTACCATTCCAATATTTAATGGATGAGATGTTTTAATTGCCGAAGCTCCTAAAATTGTCCAAGCTGAAGGAATCCCTGATTTCTCGATCACAGCTTTTAGTTCTTCCTCTGCTTTTCCTAGAATAACTCCCTGTCCCCAAACAATCATTGGTTTTTTGGCAGTATTAATTAAATCTGCAGCTTGTTGAATTTTTTCTAAATCTATTTTTGGCAGGGGCTTATAACTTCTAATTCCATCACATTTCTTGTAACAAAAATCAAACTCTTCAAACTGTGCATCTTTTGTGATGTCAATTAAAACAGGTCCAGGCCGACCACTTTTTGCAATATAAAATGCTTTTGCAAAAACTTCTGGTATTTCAGATGCTTTTGTGATCTGGTGATTCCACTTAGTTATAGGTGTTGAAATTCCAACAATGTCTGTTTCTTGAAATGCATCACTTCCTAATAGATGAGATCCAACCTGACCCGTGATACAAACAATTGGTGTAGAATCTATCTGAGCGTCTGCTATACCTGTGACAAAATTTGTAGCCCCGGGTCCAGAGGTAGCAATAGCTACTCCTACTTTTCCTGATATTCTAGCATAGCCTTGTGCTGCATGAGTAGCTCCCTGCTCGTGCCTTGTTAACACGTGATGAATTTGATCTTGGTATTTGTACAACTCATCATAAACTGGCATAATAGCACCTCCAGGATATCCATATAAAATATCGACTCCTTCTGAAAGTAAGCATTTAATAACTGCTTCACTACCCGAAATTCGCTCAGTGCTTTCTCTTATTTGAGTCGATGTTTTTATTGTCTTTGTATTCATATTTACACTTCTTTTTTAATTTAATTCCCATTTACAAGTAACGAGTAAGTAGATAAAGCAACATAAGTATTAAAATTCGTCAGTTACACAACCATTGGATGCCGATGAAACTGTCTTTGCATATTTATACAATACACCTCTTTTAAATTTTAATTCAGGTTCAATCCATTGTTTTTTTCTTTCTTTTAATTCTTCTTGGGAGATTTCTAATTGAATAGAATTACTTTCCGCATCAATAGTGATAGAATCACCATCTTTTACGAGAGCTATAACACCACCATCTTGAGCTTCCGGTGTAATATGGCCAACAACAAATCCATGAGTTCCTCCTGAAAATCTACCATCAGTAATCAATGCAACATCTTTGCCTAAACCTGCACCCATTATTGCTGATGTAGGCTTTAACATTTCAGGCATTCCTGGTCCACCTTTAGGTCCTTCATATCGAATAACGACAACATCACCTTTTTTAACTAGGCCTTTTCGTATTCCATCATTAGCATCATATTCACCCTCAAAAACTTTTGCTTTTCCAGAAAATTTTAATCCTTCTTTACCTGTAATTTTTGCAACACTCCCCTCTGAAGCAAGATTACCATATAACATTCTTAAATGACCTGATTTTTTGATTGGCTTTTCCAGTGGTTTAATAACTTGTTGTCCTTCTTTTAAATCTGGAATATCTACTAAATTTTCAGCCAATGTTTTTCCTGTAACTGTTAAACAATCACCAAATAATAACTCTTTTTTTAATAAATATTTTAGCACAGCTGGAATTCCCCCAACGTCATGAACGTCTTCCATTAAATAGTTACCACTAGGTTTTAAATCAGCTAAAAAGGGGGTATTATCACTAATATTTTGAAAATCTGCTAATGTAAAATCAATGTTTGCTGCTCTAGCAATTGCTAAAAAATGTAATACAGCATTCGTAGAACCACCTAAAATTGTAACCAACCTTACAGCGTTTTCTAAGGATTTCCTTGTGATAATATCTGATGGTTTAATATCCTCTTCTATTAATAATCTCAAAGCTTCACCTGCTTTTACAGATTCTACTTTTTTTGCACCACTTAATGCTGGATTGGAAGAATTATAAGGTAATGTCATCCCTAATGCTTCAATTGCGGACGCCATTGTATTCGCAGTATACATTCCTCCGCAAGCACCAGCACCTGGACAAGCTTTTTCAACAATATTCTGATATTCACTTTCAGTCATTTTTCCAGCAACTTTACTACCCCATGCTTCAAAGGCAGAGACAACATCTAACTTTTGTCCGTTATGACATCCCGAGTCAATTGTACCTCCATATACTAGAATAGATGGTCTATTGAGTCGAATCATTGCCATCAATGCACCTGGCATGTTTTTATCACAACCCACTACCGTAATTAATCCATCATAACTCATTGCCTGGACAACAGTTTCCATAGAATCTGCGATAATATCCCTTGAGGGTAAAGAATATCTCATTCCTGGTGTTCCCATTGAAATGCCATCACTAACACCAATAGTATTGAATATCAAACCAATAACATCTTTATTCTGAGTCCCTTTTTTAACTAATTTAGCCAAATCATTTAGGTGCATATTACATGGGTTACCTTCATATCCTGTACTTGCAATACCAACAATTGGTTTTTTAAAATCATCGTTGGTAAGTCCAATGGCATGTAACATTGCTTGTGCAGCTGGCTGTGTTGGATCTTGAGTGACGGTTTTACTATATCTATTTAATTCTTTCATTTTATTTTTAAGTATGCAGACAACCTTAAACTTCTAATGTAGTTTATTGCTATTTTAAAGATTCTTAGTATTCGTAGTAAGACTTAAACTCATAGGGTAAATTTTTTAAATAAATAATTGATTGTTAGGTTTTTAAATAAAAATATTTGTGATGTTCAAGCCATCATTATTTCCATTTAAAAAGCCTTCCATTTCTGGAGGGCTCTTTTTATTTTGACAAATTATCATTCCTTGTTGTTACGAATTTCTAATAATAAGTTAAAAAAAGATATGTTGAACTGGTGTTATTAGCTAGGTGTTATACGAAAATAATTGTCTTTTAAAAGTATAAAGGAATTAGTACTATAAGTACTCTTTCTACATCAGCTTTTAATAAACTTTTTATTTAATTTGAAGAGACTTTAATTTCTTTTTTGTGACATCAGATACAACTAAACGGCCCGATATTTGAGCTCTTTCTGCCAACAAAGTATCCCAATTTTCAGTGCCTTCCCAAAATATATTTTTTATTTCTCTTACAGATTCTGGATTATATGTACAAACAAGCTCGGCAAATGCTTTTACTTCTATTTCTAGTTCTTCATTATTCTCATATACCTCAGTAAATAATCCTTTTTGTTTTGCCCATTCAGCAGAAAAAAAAGTATCTGATTTTAAAATAATTTGAGACATCGCTGTTAATCCTATTTTTCTTTCGATAGCTGGACTTATAACAAAAGGACCAATTCCAATGTTTAATTCACTCAATTTAATTGCTGCATGTTTGGTTGCTAAACAATAATCTGTACAGGCGATAATACCAACTCCTCCTCCGACGGCTTTCCCTTGGATTCTTCCAATTATTAATTTTGGACAGGTTCGCATAGCATTAATTAGATTGGCAAAACCAGAAAAAAAAGACTTTCCTTCTACTTCATTATCGATGGCAATCATTTCCTCAAAACTGGCTCCCGAACAAAAAGTACGACCTCCTCCACTTTGAAGAACTATTACTTTTATAGCTGAATTGTCTCCAGCTTTTTTAATCGCTTGTTCTATATCATGTAAAAGATTCGAAGGCAAGGAATTGTGTTTTGGGTGAAAGAACTCTATGTATGCAACTTCATTATCTTTGGTTAGTTTGACGTAGGGTTGATTCATAATGTTATTTTGAAAAGATTACTTTATTATTGATTTTATGCAATATGCTTGATAATATACTTCAAAACTAAGTTATAAAAAATAGATTGATAATAATAATTTCCACTATTCTAGTAAGTACTAAAAAGTTAAACTTTTAGAAGATTATAAATTCTTTTCTTAAATAATTTTGAATTTAAGTTTGTAAAAAAATAAAAACAAATAGGCATTAGTTAAAATAAAACGATTAAAAAGTATTCACAATTATTATTTTTTTTTATTTTTGAAAAAATTAAATTTCTAATGATTTTCTTAAAAAAAATAGGGCTATCCAATCTTCTAATGTTATCCCTCTGCATTCTCATCATCATAGTCGCAGAATACTTATTCTTATCTGGAAATAAATTACATGGTATTTTCCTGGGCCTTTGGGTTCCTACGTTACTTGGAGTATTGATTTTTATTAAATTGATTGGACGTGAGCGCAGATAACATTGTAATTTACTTTTCAGTATTTGTCGTAGC
Organism: Flavobacterium sp. SCGC AAA160-P02; assembly: GCA_949541125.1. Lineage (GTDB taxonomy): Bacteria > Bacteroidota > Bacteroidia > Flavobacteriales > Flavobacteriaceae > Polaribacter. The sequence goes on along the minus strand of CATISV010000142.1, from coordinate 2,776 downwards.
TTGTGTTCTTGTATGGGCTTTTTTTATGATACGTCAGTATGATAAAACACGAGGAAATTAGCTAATTTATTTTCCTTTTTTAAAGTAATTTCTTGAGTTTCTCTATGGTATAATTAATCTCTGATTTTGTTGTGAATCTACTAAACGAAAACCTTACAGATGTGAATTTTTCTTCGTCGTCAATTAAAATTTCATGTAAAACATGAGATCCTTTATTGCTACCACTTTGGCAGGCGCTTCCTCCAGAAACAGCAATTCCGTGAAGATCTAAATTAAAAATAAGCATATCATTAGAGGCTGGGAAAGAAACATTTAAAATTGTACAACTACTTTTTTCTAGATTAGCAGAATTTCCATTAAAACGAATCTCAGAGTTTAATTCTTTCAAACAATCTATAAAATAGGATTTTATTGAGTTCATCACCAATTTATCTTTTTCTAATGTTTCCGAAGCCATCACTAAAGCTTTTTCCATCCCTACAATCCCATGAACATTTTCCGTACTAGATCTAGCTCCTTTTTCTTGATTACCACCATGAAATAAAGGCTGAATACCAAGCCCTTTTTTAAAGTAAGCAAAACCAACTCCTTTAGGGCCATGAAACTTATGAGCACTTGCTACAATAAAATCTATAGGTAATTTTTGTAAATCAATTGCATAATGACCTATGGCTTGAACAGTATCTGAATGAAATAATGCCTTATACTTAATACATAGATTACATATTTTATTAATTGGTAAAATATTACCAATCTCATTATTAATATACATAAGACTAACCATCGTTTTCTTTTCTGAACTCTTTAATAGATATTCTAGATGTTCTATAGAAACATCTCCAGATGGCTCTAGCTCAACAAAATCAACATCTATTTGGTAATTATCTTGTAAAAAAACAATTGTATGTGAAACCGCATGATGTTCTATTTTAGAGCTAATGATTCGCTGTACACCAAGATTTGTAACAGCATTATATAAGATTAAATTATCTGCTTCTGTACCTCCAGCTGTAAAAATAATTTCAGAAGCCGATACATGAAATAATTTCGCAATATTATTTCGAGCATTTTCAACAAGATTTTTAGCCTTTCTTCCAAACTGATGAGAAGAGGAAGGATTTCCGAAATTTTCTTGCATAGAGTTTTGCATAACTTCGATTACGGAGGAATCTATTGGAGTTGTAGCGGCATTATCTAAATAAATTTTTTTCATAATGTAAAGTATATATACTACTTTGGGTTTTGGTAAATATAAACTTCTGTAGCACCTAGACCATATTTTTTGTATGGTGCATCATAAAAACTAACGGGGTATCTACCCAATAAATAATGAAGTTCTTTTTTTAGAACTCCTTCCCCTACCCCATGAATGAATACAATTTTTGAAATACGTTTAGTTATTGCAAACTCAATCTTTCTTTTTGCTGTTTCTAATTGAAGTGAAAGCATCTCAAAATTATTCATTCCTTTATTACTTTTTATCAATTGGTTGATATGCAAGTCTATTTCTAAAATTACTTCTTTTTTTTCTTTTTTAAAATTACTTTCCTTCTTTTTTTTATCTGTTAATTTTTCATTTAACAATGGGTTATTGATATCTGAATATTTAGATAGTTGATATTGCTCTTGTTTAATAATTACTAATTCTCTTTTTTTGTAGTGGTAAATCATTCCATCATTATCTTTAATTTCAATAATCTTATTCTGAATATTTACAATAATCCCTTTTAAGGTATCATCCAAAACTGCTACTTGATCACCAATTTTAAAACACATTATTAACCTTTACTTAATAGTTTCTTTTTTTTTCTTGTAGTACATTTGACACAAAAGTAAGAAGATGAGCAAAACTGATACCAATAAGCTAAAAAATTTCTTTGAAAATTCTTATAAGACTATCATTATTAACGAGGATAGAAAAAAACTTTTATCAAAAATTGCTCATAAAATAGCAGATTGTTACGTAGTTTATGATGACCAAATTAATATTAATTTTATTTGCACCCACAATTCTAGAAGGAGTCAAATTAGTCAGGTATGGACCTTCTTTGCTTCACACTATTTTAATCTGAATATTAATGGACTTTCTGGTGGAACAGAAGTGAGTTCTTTTCATAATAATACTGCAAAATCCCTAGAAGATATTGGCTTTGTTTTTAACATAAAAGAATCATCTGATCTAAACCCAGTGTATGAAATTTCTTTTAATGGCACAGATAAGTCATTATTAGGTTTTTCAAAAATATATGACCATTCTATTAACAAGCTCCCCTATTTAGTCCTAACAACTTGCGATGATGCAAATGAAAATTGTCCTTTTATTCCAGAAGCAATTCATCGATTTCATCTCCCTTACAAAGACCCAAAATATTCGGATAATCTACCAAATCAAGAGGCCACTTATATACAAATAAACAAAGAAATTGCTGCCGAAATATATTTTCTGTTTGATGAAGTAAAAAAACTTTTTTGTAAGTAATTATATTTTTATGTCCTTATCGTAAGGAATCATCTTTAATATATGATTAATTGCATTTACTCTTGCTTCTGTTTTTCTGTTTGCTTTGATTACTTTCCAAGTTGAATTATCTGTATCCGTTGCATCAAACATTGCTTGTTTATATTTTGTGTAATCATCCCATAATTCTTGCGCTCTTTCATCAACAGGAGACATTTTCCATTGTTTTAAGGGGTCATTTTTTAATTCCTCAAATCGTTTTGCTTGCTCTTTTTTTGAAATAGACATATAGATTTTAACTAAATGAATTCCCGATTC
>CATISV010000141.1 GCA_949541125.1 Flavobacterium sp. SCGC AAA160-P02 | reverse complement strand
TTGATTGGAATTGGAAAATTTTCTTTCAATTTTTTAATTACACGAAGAATTTTGAGTTCACTTTCTATAGTTAAACCGTAACCAGATTTAATCTCAATAGCGCCTGTTCCAATTTTTATAAGCTCTTTTAATCTTTTGGAAGCATCAAGATATAAATTGGTTTCAGAAGTGTTTTGTAGCTTTTTTGCAGAGTTTAAAATCCCGCCACCTTTTTGGGCGATTTCTTCATAAGTCAGTCCATGAATTCTATCGATAAATTCTTCTTCTCTCGAATCAGCAAAAACTAAATGAGTATGGCTATCGCACCATGTTGGTAATATCAATTGCCCCTCAACATCAACAATTGAGTCAGCTTGATTACTTTTAAGAGATTCCATGGTTCCAAAATCAACGATGATTTCATCCTCTATCAATAAAAAGGCATTTTTTATTACAGGAAGAGTCCTCATTTCTTTTCCACAAACTTTTTTGACCTTAGAGTCCCTTACTTGAATAAGTTCTTTGATATTGATAAATAAGGTGGTCATAAGACAAATAACTTTTGTAAAACAAACTTAGTTAAATAATAATTAAGATCTTAAGATCCTTAGTGGTTATTGGATAAAAAAGTCTTATTTGTGGTAGCTTAAAATTTATTTTAAGCTTCCTGTCATGTCTTCTGGTTTTACCCACTCGTCATATTGCTCGGCTGTTACATACCCCAATCGAACAGCTTCTTCCTTTAAAGTAGTTCCATTTTTATGGGCATTCGTTGCAATTTCAGCAGCTTTGTAATATCCAATTTTTGTATTTAAGGCAGTCACTAACATCAAAGAATTATTTAACAGTTCTTTGATGCGAGATTGGTTAGGAAGAATTCCTGCGGCACAATTTAAATCAAAAGAAATACACGCATCACCAAGAAGTTGAGCAGATTGAATTAGATTGGCTGCCATCATAGGTTTGAAGACATTCAACTCATAATGTCCTTGAGTTCCTCCAATGGTGATAGCAACATCATTTCCCATTACTTGTGCACAAACCATGGTCATTGCTTCTGCCTGAGTTGGATTTACCTTTCCTGGCATAATAGAACTTCCTGGTTCGTTCGCTGGAATTATAATTTCACCTATTCCAGATCTTGGGCCTGAGGCCATCATACGAATATCGTTAGCAATTTTATTTAAAGAAACAGCTAATTGTTTTAAGGCTCCATGCGTTTCAATTAGCGCATCATGAGCTGCTAATGATTCGAATTTGTTTTCTGCAGTTTTAAAAGGCAAGCCTGTAAATTCTGCAATGTATTTTGCCACCAAAATATCATAGCCTTTTGGTGTATTTAGTCCTGTTCCTACTGCAGTTCCACCCAAAGCCAACTGACTCAAATGCTCTAAAGAATTTTTTAAGGCTTTCAATCCAAAATTTAGCTGTGACACATAACCTGAAAATTCCTGACCTAAGGTTAGGGGAGTTGCATCCATTAAGTGAGTACGACCAATTTTTACAATATTTTTAAAATCTTCAGATTTTTGCTGGAGCGTGTTTCTTAATTGTTCAACTCCTGGGATGGTGGTTTCTAGAATTTTTTTGTAGATGGCAATGTGCATTCCTGTAGGAAAAGTATCATTTGATGATTGGGATTTATTTACATCATCATTGGGTTGAATGGTTTTTTCTCCTTCACCAATCACCTTTCCAGCTAGGGCGTGAGCTCTATTGGCAATTACCTCATTCACGTTCATATTGGATTGGGTTCCAGAACCTGTTTGCCAAATAACTAATGGAAATTGATCGTCCAATTTACCAGTTAGGATTTCATCACAAACTTGCGAAATTATATCACGTTTTTCTTCTGTCAAGACACCTAAGTCAGTGTTTGTGTATGCAGCAGCTTTTTTAAGATAGGCAAAACCATAGATGATTTCTAAGGGCATTGTAGCCGCTGCTCCTATTTTAAAATTATTTCTAGATCTTTCTGTCTGTGCTCCCCAATATTTATCAGCAGGAACTTTTACAGAACCCATGGTGTCTTTTTCTATTCTAAACTTCATGCTCACTATTTTGCTTAGTTTAAAACAAAATTACGAAATCCACAACAATCCATCAGTAACTATTCCGAGTATTTTCTTTTTGAAAAATTTTATAATAATGTTAGTACCAATGAAATTTATCTATTATTTTTGTATAATACAATATTTGTAATGTTAGATTTTTCTCAATTTTCAGGCTTAGTTTTGTTTATGTTTATTTTTACAGCTGGTTTTTGGCTGTTGATATTCTTATTAACTTTTGTAGTTCCTTATTGGATTGGCGGAACTATTTGGGAAAATTTTAAGTTAAAGAAAGAAGCTAAAAAAGCTGCTCAAGGAAAGTAGTAACTTTAGCTATCAATTCTTTTTATGATCCAAATTCCTCACCTCCCTCAAAGTTATTTGAACCTCTTCTTTGGTCTTGTTTCTTTTTTTGATTAAATCGGTACGTAAAATTTAATGAAATTTGCCTTACTCTCCATTGCCATTCTTGATTGCTAATACTCGTAGGATTTACAATATTAGGACTGTAATTAACGGATCTACTTTTTCTTGAATTAAAAACATCACTTACATTGAAAACAAGTGTTCCATTTTCATCAAACAGGTCTTTACTTAGAGCTAAATTGGCAGAAAAAACACCCTCAGAAATTCTTTGAGCTGACTTTCTTGGACCTCTGTATGATAATCTGTTTTGCATCTGGATATCAAAAGGAAGGACAAATGAAGCGTTAAATCTTGAGAACCAACTACTATTGGTATTTGCTAAATTTAAGATTTCTGGTGTTGATGAAATTTCACCAGTAATTTGGTCAATAATAAACTTGTTGTATTCGTAGAATCCTTTGGTTTTTTCTTTAAATACGTTGAAGCTTCCAGATAATCGTACTTTCTTTGAAGGGTTAAAGTTGGCAGTGAGTTCAAAACCATAGCGATCTTCGGAAGCTAAATTAATAGGTTCGCTAATATTTACTACTTGATTCTCTCCATCAATGAATCTAATTTCATCTCTTCTAATTCTTTGAATAGCATTGACGGAATGTTGGTAGTAAACGGATGAATTTAAGGTAAACTTACCAATTTCTTGTAAAAATCCTATATCAAATGAATTTGTAAATGTTGGAATCAATCCCGCATTTCCCTTATAGATAACATTTTGACTAGTTCTTGATTCAAAAGGATTTAAAAACCAAAACCTAGGCCTTCTCAATCTTCTACTATATCCAATGGTAAAACTTTGATTTTCGCTTCTTTCATACCCTAAATTAAGGGTGGGAAATAGTTCTGTATAACTGTAATCAAAATTTTCGTTGGTGGTAAGAAGTCTAACTTTTACATCAGTAATTTCAGTTCTTAAACCTAGTAAAAAGGAAAACTTATTAAGTTTATTTCCAAATTGGGTGTAGAAAGCGTTCACATTTTGTTCAAAATTAAGGTTGTTTGAAGGGTTGAATTCTAGAGCCGGTGTTCTAGTTACCACAAAATCGGAGTTTAGTTTTTGAAACTCCCCACGATACCCTGCTTCAAATTGAGCATTTTTACCAATAGGAAGTGTGTAATCTGATTGTAACAATGTTGTTTTTGAATCTTCTGTTGTATTGTTATTTTCTTGTGATACAGAATCATTAATGAGAGCATTTTCAATTTCTTGACTATCACTTAATTGCAAATCTATGGTAAGTTTATGACCACCGCTATCGAAATTATTGGTATAATTTAATGAGAATTGTGAAGTAGTATCGATTTCGTCTTCATCTTGTGTCCTAATATCATATAGAAAACCACTTGCACCAAATAAGCTTATATTATTGGTAGAAAGGTTTTTATTATCAGAATCTCTGTAAAAAAAACTTCCTGAAATGGAACTTTTTTCATTGAAAAAATATTCCAATCCAACATTAAAATTATAACCATCCCTGATCCTTTTATAATCTCTATCTTCATTTCTTTGACTATTTGTATTTTGATCATCTATAATAGAAAGCTGCGTAAAGGAGTTTCCAGGGCTATTTCTATTTTGATAAGATAGGTTAGAAAAAATATTTACTTTTTTAGTTCTTAGATTGAGGTTGGTAGCCAATTCAAATTGCTTCGGACTACCAATTGTTGCGTTTAGAGAACCATTAAAACCAATAGCAATTCCTTTACGAAGTATGATGTTTAAAATTCCAGCTGTTCCCTCTGCATCATATCTAGCCGAAGGTGAGGTAATTACTTCAACTTTTTCAATGGCATTAGCAGGAAGTTGACGTAAAGCATCAGTTCCATTTAACCCAACTAGGGCAGAGGGTTTTCCATCAATTAATATTCTAACATTTTCATTACCTCTTAAACTAACAGTCCCTTCAACATCAACATTTACGGAGGGAACATTATCTAAAACATCCGATGCAGATCCACCTTTGATGGTCATATCTTTTCCAACATTGTAAATTCTTTTGTCTAATCGGATATCAACTGTTGATTTTTCTGCGATAATAACGATTTCATCCAATTTACTAGAATTTTCGGTAAGTTTAATAATTCCAAAGTCAATGAGTTTGTTAATTTTGATATCATTCATAACGATTGTTTTGAATGAAATGAATTCAAAACTTATTTCATACACCCCTTCTTTGACTTTGATGTTAAAATTACCGTTAACGTCTGTAATACCTCCGCTTAATTCTTTTGTTATTGAGTTTTTTATTACAATGGTTGCATATTCAAGAGATTCTCCTGATTCTAAATCGATAATTTTCCCCTTAATTGTATGCTCAATAATAGTTTTATTTTGTGACGAAACACTAAAAAGAGAGCACAATAAAACTACAAATAATACCTTTTTTATATGCATTAAAGATGACATTTATCTGATTGCAAATCTCTTGTTTCCTTTAACAAATGGTAGTTAATATTCTGTTAAACAAAATTGTCAAAATATTATGTCATGGATTTTTTCGGGAGGTCTCCCTATGACGGCTTTGTGTTTAGTAAAAATAATGGGCCTTTCAATAAGTTTTGGATTTTCTATCATTAAATCAATTATTTCAGAATCAGTGAAGGATTTGTTTTTGTATTTTTCTTTCCAAATAGCCTCATTTTTTCTAATTAATTCAATGGGAGTTATTGATAATAAATCAATGATGTTTTTTAACTCATTAATAGAGGGGGGAGATTTCAGATATTCAACAACTTCAAATTTTTGATTCGATTCTTCAAGTATCTTCAAACCTTCCCTAGATTTTCTACAACGAGGGTTATGGTATATTTTTATCATTTATAGATCTAATTTAGAAATATTATTACATGTTTTTTTGACCGTTTAACATTAAAAATGCCTTTAAAAACTGATTGATATTTCCATCCATTACTGCTTCAACATTTCCAGTTTCTTGATTAGTTCTCACATCTTTTACCAACTTATATGGATGCATTACATAATTTCGAATTTGACTTCCCCACTCATTTTTTAATTTTCCTGCTTCAATATCTTTCCTGGCCTCTTGTTGTTTTTGCAATTCAATTTCATACAATTGAGATTTTAGCATTTGTAATGCGGTTGCTCGGTTATCATGTTGTGATCTAGAATTAGAGCAAGAAATTTGAATTCCCGTTGGTTTATGCGTCAGTTGAACCTTGGTTTCAACTTTATTTACATTTTGACCCCCAGCTCCACTTGAACGAGCAGTTGTAATTTCTACATCAGCAGGATTGATGTCTATTTCGATAGAATCATCAGCAACGGGGTATACATATACGGAGGCAAAAGAGGTATGTCTTTTGGCATTACTATCAAAAGGTGAAATTCTTACCAATCGATGTACACCATTTTCTCCTTTTAACCATCCAAAAGCATATTCTCCATCAATTTCTACAGTAACAGTTTTAATTCCAGCCGAATCTCCAGGCTGATAATTGAGAGTTTTTAATTTTAACCCTTGTTTTTCTCCCCACATGGAATACATACGGAATAACATTTCAGCCCAATCACAGCTTTCTGTTCCTCCAGCACCTGCTGTTATTTGAATGACAGCACCCAAACTATCTCCTTCCTCAGAAAGCATGTTTTTAAACTCGATGTTTTCAATAAACGTGGCAGCTTTTTCATATTGTTTCTTTATTTCATCAGCATCAATCTCTCCTTCTTTGTAAAAATCAAATAATACCTGTAAATCTTCATTTAAAGTTACAGATTTATTATAGTCTTCTACCCATTTTTTCTTAAATCGTAAAGACTTCATTAATATCTCTGCATCTTTCGGATTATTCCAAAAATTAGGATCAGCTGTTTTTTCTTCCTCATTCGAGATTTGTATCAATTTATTTTCAATATCTAAATATCCATTTAATTTGGAAACTCTTTTTGAAAGATCTCTAAGTTGTTCTTGTGTTACCATAGTTCGAAACAAAAATAGTTGAAAAAAGTGAAAACAAGTTATCTACTCTTATGTGTTCAATAATTTTATTTTAAAATTAATTTTGAGACTCTTTTTTTGTAGAATTAAATAAAAAATAAAATTTATAACTATTTTTATCAACAAACATTAAAAGAATGAAATCAAGAAGAGAGTTTTTAAAAAAAACATCATTAATAGGAACCGGAATAGCATTAGTCCCAAATTTAGCTTTTGCTGAGTCAACTAAGAGCAAAGAAAAATTAAATATTGCTCTTATTGGTGTTGGTTTAAGAGGTACTAACCATCTTAAAAATTTATTGCAGCGAAATGATATCTCAATCATTGCTATCTGTGATATAGATCCTAAAAGAATTGAAATTTGTTTGGACCTTCTTAAAAAAGCATCCTATCCGAGACCAAAAACCTTTGGAAAAAACTCCTTGGATTATAAAAATTTATTAGAAGACACTTCTATTGATGCTGTCATTATCTCAACACCCTGGTTGTGGCATACTCGTATGGCTAAAGATTCTATGCTAGCAGGAAAATATACAGGTCTAGAAGTTTCTGCAGCAAATACTATTGAAGAGTGTTGGGATTTGGTTAATACTCATCAACAAACAGGATCTCATTTAATGCTACTTGAAAATGTAAACTACCGTCGAGATATTATGGCAGTTTTGAATATGGTGCGACAAAATGTTTTTGGAGAATTACTCCACTTTAGATGTGGATATCAACATGATTTGCGATTTGTTAAATTTAATGATGGAGTCACACCTTATGGAAAAGGAGTTGAATTTGGGGAAAAAGGAATTTCAGAATCAAAATGGCGAACACAACATTCTTTGCTTCGAAACGGCGATGTATATCCTACTCACGGAGTAGGTCCAGTTGCTACGATGTGTAATATTAATAGAGGAAATCGATTTGTTTCCATGACCTCTCATGCTACAAAAGCTTTAGGATTACATAAATATATTGTAGATAATGGAGGAGAGGATCATCCAAATGCCAGACTAAAATTTAAGCAAGGTGATGTCATTACCTCTACGATAGAAACAGCCAATGGTGAAACCATCATTGTGACTCATGATTGCAATTCACCACGTCCATATTCATTGGGTTTTCGTGTTCAAGGTACTGAGGGCCTTTGGGAGGTTGATGGAAGTAGAATATATATTGAAGGAAAATCAAAACCTCATCGATGGGATGAAGCGAAACCTTGGTTAGAAAAATATGATCATCCTTTATGGAAGAAATATGGAGAGTATGCAACGGGATCAGGACATGGTGGAATGGATTTCTTTGTTTTAAATGCGTTTGTAGAATCTGCTAAGAAAAATATTGCTCCACCTATTGATGCCTACGATGCGGCTGCTTGGAGTGCTATTACACCTCTTTCTGAACGATCCATAGAGAATAATGGCGAACCCCAAAATTTTCCCGATTTTACTAGAGGGATGTGGGTTACTCGTAAGCCTTATAATTGGATTAAAGATACTTACTGAATATGACAACTACTTCAGAGGTCATTTATAAAGCTCCAGGCAGAATATGTCTTTTTGGGGACCATCAAGATTATTTAGGATTACCCATAATAGCTTGTGCTATAAATCGGTTTATTGAGCTCAGTGCTATCCCCAATGAAAACAATGTATTTAACATTGAGATGCCTGACATTAAAACATCTCGAATTTTTTCCATTGATGATGATTTAAAGACCCTTCAAAAGGGTGACCATATAGCTTCAACAATTCGAGTGATTAAAAGGTACGGGTGTATTCCAAATAAAGGATATTCAATCAAATTTGAAGGTAATATTCCTATCAATGCGGGGCTTTCAAGTTCTTCAGCCCTGGTAGTTGTTTGGGTTCGTTTTTTGTTGGAAACTTTTGGTTGTTCTTATCAAATTACAGACGAATTAATTGCAAAAATTGCCTATGAAGCTGAGGTTTTAGAACATAATTCCCCTGGAGGAAAGATGGATCAATATACGATTGCCATCGGAGATATTATTTTCTTACAGACAAATGAAAATACAAGATATACGAAAATTGAAAACTCTCTAGAGGGCTTAATTATTGGTGAATCCGGAGTTTCTAAAAATACCATTGGATTATTAGGGGAATTAAAAGATAAAGCATTGGGGTCAATTAAAATAGTTAAAGAATATGATCAAACATTTAATTTAGCAACAACCAATAGTTCAGACAAATACATTCACTTACTGTCCAAAGAATTAAAACCCTTTTTTCATGCTTCTATAAAAAATCATCAGATTACTCAAGCAGCAGTAGTTGCATTAAACGAAAAACCATTAAATTATCAAAAAATAGGAAGTTTGATTAATGAACATCACAAAGTATTAAAAGAATTATTACAAATTACAACCCCTAAAATTGATGCCATGATAGATGCTGCAATCTTTGCTGGTGCTTATGGGGCTAAAATTGTTGGATCGGGTGGTGGAGGTAGTATTTGTGCTCTGAGCTCTAAGGAAAATCAACAGAAAGTTATTGATGCGATTATGAATGCTGGAGCCAAAGACGCTTATTCGGTTTCCATTTCTTCCTCTAGTAATTATTCGTGTTGATGACAGATCATTTAATTATATTAGCTGGGGGTACTTCTTCACGGATGAAAAAATCGTCCTTATCAACACTATCTAAAGAGAGTTTAGATCAAGCAAATTCTGGAAGTAAGGCTTTAATTCTTGTAAATGAAAGACCCATGTTGGATTATATTTTGTATAACGCCAAACAAGCTGGATTTAAAAATATTTATTTAGTCACCGGAAAAGAGAATTCTTTATTTAAAGAATATTATGGCAAACAAGAATCAGGAAATAATTTTCATGGTTTAACCATATCATATGCATACCAATTTATTCCAAAAGGGAGAAATAAACCTATGGGAACAGCTGATGCTGTATGCCAAGCTTTAGAACAATACTCTAATTTACAAACACAGAAATTTGTGGTCTGTAATTGTGATAATCTTTACAGTACAAAAGCATT
>CATISV010000140.1 GCA_949541125.1 Flavobacterium sp. SCGC AAA160-P02 | reverse complement strand
TAGAGATCTCAATTACGACGTTATTGAAAAAGATATTAAATATGAAGAATTGGTTTTTGCAGATGAAGCTTTCTTTACAGGAACGGCAGTTGAAATAACCCCGATAAGAGAAATTGATGAAAAAATAATTGGTAGTGGAGAAAGAGGTGCAATTTCTAAAAAACTTCAAGAAGCCTTTACACAAATAATCTCAGGAAATAATCCTTCTTATTCAAATTGGTTAACCTATACAAATAATTAAACTTTGCAAAATTTAAATATAGCAATTTTAAGTTATAGGAGCGCTAAGTTCGGAGGTGGCCAAGGCGTATATATAAAAGATATTTCATTTGCTCTTACCCTTATGGGGCACAATGTAGATGTAATATCTGGACCTCCATATCCAGACCTGCATGATGGAGTTAAATTAATAAAGTTACCAGGATTAGACTTATTTGAAACATTTTCGTTTAAGGATAGATTTAAAAAGTTTAAAAAAAAGAAAAGTAAAAACTTTAATGATTATTACGAATTTTTTACTGCACTCATTGGAGGATTCCCTGAGCCGAGGACTTTTGGTAACAGGGTTAATGCTTATCTTATAAATAACAATAATTATGACGTTATTATTGATAATCAATCAATCAGCTATGGGTTAATAGAAATTCAAAAAAGATTTCCTTTAATTGAAATAATTCATCATCCTATTACTTTTGATTTTAAATTCGAATTAGCAGCGTCTAAAAAGATTAAATATAAAGTTTCAAGATATTTATGGTATTCATTTCTTAAAATGCAAAAGCAGATAGCACCGAAATTACAAAGTATCATTACACCGTCTCAAAGTTCTAAAAAAGGGATCATTGAAGAATTCAATTGTAAAAAAGATAATATTACAGTTATAAATAATGGTATAGATACCGAAGAGTTTTCACCAATTGTAGGATCAGTCAGAGACCCTAATAGACTTATAACTACCGCAAGTGCTGATGTACCTTTAAAGGGCTTAGATTATTCACTAAAAGCTCTCAAAATTCTAAGAAAAGATAATCCAAATATTCACCTCATAGTAATAGGAAGTTATAAAAAGGGCGGTCATACAGAAAGATTAATAAAAGAACTTAATATTAAAGATAATATATTTTTTTATAAAAACCTATCAAAGGAAGAAATAAGAGATTTATATTCAACAAGTTCTGTTGCCTTGGTTACATCATTATATGAAGGATTTGGATATCCAGTCATTGAAGCAATGAGTTGTGAAGTGCCTTTAGTAGCTACTAATGTTTCCTCAATACCAGAATTGGTGGGAAAATATGGGATTCTTATTGATCCAAAAGATGAAAATCAACTTAGCAACAAAATAAGAGCTGTTTTAAGTAACTATGGAGATCATAAAAAAATTGCAATCCAAGGAAGGCAACATGTAATTAATACCTTTAATTGGTCTAAAATAACTCATGAATACGAAAAAGCCATTTTCAAAACTATCGAGAGCCATAAAAAATGTTAACTTTTAATTTTTCAAAACATCAAATTGATGGTGCCAATGGCCTTATGCTAGATGTTGGATGTGGAGAAGGTAGGCACATTTTTGGAGTTATGGAGTCATATCCTGAAATGAAATGTATAGGCATCGATCCTCACAAAGACTCATTGAAGAAAGCAGAAGAAGGGTATGAATATTTTCAATCAATATCTAGTGCAGGCGCAGAATTTATGGAAGCATCAGCTTATTGTCTTCCTTTTCCTGATGAGACATTTGATTTGGTAGTTTGTTCTGAGGTTCTCGAACACTTGCATGATTACATGGATGCTGTAGAGGAAATTAAAAGAGTTTTAAAAAAGGGTGGAAAATTCTACGCAAGTGTTCCGGCTTCATGGCCAG
>CATISV010000139.1 GCA_949541125.1 Flavobacterium sp. SCGC AAA160-P02 | reverse complement strand
TTCAAACATTTTTTTGTCTAAAGTACCACCAGAAATATCATTAATTAAAGAAGCTCCAATCTCTATAGTTTCCTTTGCTACCGAACTTCTGAATGTGTCAATTGAAATTATAATTTCTGGAAATTGTTTTACCAATAATTGAACAACTGGTATAATTCTTTCTAATTCTTCATTTTCAGAAATATGTTGAGCTCCAGGTCTAGATGAATAGGCACCAACATCAATAAATGTTGCCCCTTCTGAGAGCATTTTTTCAGTTTGAAGTAATATTTCTTTTTCGCTCCGATATAAGCCACCATCATAAAAAGAATCTGGTGTAATATTTAAGATACCCATTACTTTTGGAGATGAAAAATCGATTAAATTTCCTTTACAATTAATGGTCATGTCTCACTACTTTATTAATTACTTTTGATTTTTCGGGGGCGTTATAGGTATCCATTTTTAGCATTAGTTCACTTACGTTATCAGCAACCAATAACATGTTTCTATTAGATTCTTTTAAATAGCCTTCAGCAATCATTACATCTAGTTGTTTTAAGGTATGATCAAAAAAACCGTTAATATTTAAGAGTCCGTTAGGTTTTTGCTCAATATGCAATTGGCCAAGGGTTACTCCTTCAAATAACTCATCTAAAGTTCCAAATCCGCCAGGTAACGAAATATATCCATCAACCAACTGACTCATAATTACTTTTCGTTCACTCATTGTTTTAGTGACAATTAATTCAGTGACATTTGTATTGACCACCTCTTCATGCTTTAAAAATTCAGGAATAACACCAATTACTTTTCCTCCCTTACTTAAAATTGTTTCTGACAAAACTCCCATCATTCCAATTTTTCCTCCACCATAAACGAGTGTAATATCGTTAGCTATAAAATAATTCCCCAAAGTGATGGCAGCTTCTTTGTAAACAGGATTAAACCCAAGACTTGAACCACAAAAAACAACAATTTTTCTCATTAAACTTCAATAGATTTTTTAATTCATAAAATTTGAACGAAATTTACGGAAATTAATATTGTTTATGCTAAATACCTCTAATCAATACGATCGTGTTGTAGAACAATGTAGAAATTTATTCACAAAGAAAATGAGTGACTATGGTTCTGCATGGAGAATTTTACGTTTGCCATCGTTAACCGATCAAATTTTTATCAAAGCACAACGTATTCGTCAATTACAGCAAAATGATGTTCGCAGAGTAGATGAGGGTGAAAAATCAGAGTTTATAGGAATTATTAATTATTCAGTAATGGCTTTGATTCAATTAGAATTAGGAATTGTTGACAACCCTGATCTGTCAACAGAAAAAGCGATAGAACTATATGATAAGCATGTTAATACTACCAAAGAATTAATGGAAAATAAAAATCATGATTATGGGGAAGCATGGCGAGATATGAGAGTAAGTTCGTTAACAGATTTGATTATTCAGAAGTTACTTCGCGTAAAACAAATAGAGGATAATAAAGGAAAAACATTGGTTTCTGAAGGAATTGACGCCAATTATCAGGATATGATCAATTACGCAGTATTTGCGATGATTCATATGTCATAGAAGGATCAAATTAATTAATAAACCAATATAAAAATAGAATTATGTTCATTAAAATAGTTGTCCAATTATCAAGAATATTCGTTGGAGTGATGTTTATTTTTTCAGGTTTTGTAAAGTTGGTAGATCCTATAGGATCTCAGTACAAATTTGAAGAATATTTTGGTGAAAGTGTTTTAAATTTAGAATTTTTAATACCCTATGCGTTGCCTTTTTCTATTTTGTTGATACTCATAGAAATTATGTTAGGACTTCTGTTATTATTGGGATTTAAACCTAAGCTTACTGTATGGAGTTTATTGGGAATCACAGCCTTCTTTTTATTTTTAACATGGTATTCTGCTTATTATAACAAAGTAACTGATTGTGGATGTTTTGGAGACGCCATAAAATTGACTCCTTGGGAAACTTTTTGGAAAAATGTTCTTTTAATAGGGCTGGTGTTAATTCTGCTAGTAAGAGTAAAAGACATTCAACAAATTCTTCCTAGGAAAATCACAATAGCTTTTACAATGATTGCTTTGATTAGTTTTTCATACATTACTTTTCATGTATTAAATCATTTGCCCATTATAGATTTTAGAGCGTACGCTATCGGAAAAAACATTCCTGAAGGAATGGAATATCCTGAAGATGGAAGTATACCTCCTGTTCATGACTTTATGCTTGAAGATACACAGAACGATTTGGCTCCAGAAATTTTAGCAATGGATAAAGTCATGTTGGTGATTGTTTATAATGCAGGAAAATCTAATGAAAAAGGGTTCAGCCAGATAAAAAAAGTTTCTGACAAGGCGATTAATAAAGGGTATAATGTATATGGTGTTTCTGCTTCTTTTGAGGATGACTTAATTTTAATTCAAAACGCCTATGATTTACCATTTGATTTTTTGTTTTGTGATGAAACAACATTAAAAACAATGATTAGGTCTAATCCAGGAGTTATGACTTTGCGTAATGGAACTGTTACTGGCAAATGGAATTGGAATGACTTAGATGACATAAAATTGTAACAGTAATGAAACAAATTTTATTAGTATTTGTCGGTGGAGGTTTTGGAAGTATTGCACGATATCTGATTGGAAAATATCTAAATAATCCAGAAAATGGAATTCCATACGGAACTTTTACATCCAATATTTTAGGGAGTTTACTTATTGGTATTTTTTTAGGTTTAGCTATAAAAAATAACGCTTTTAGTCAACAGCAAACTCTTTTATTAGTGACTGGTTTTTGTGGAGGTTTTACAACCTTTTCTACTTTTGCTTATGAAAATCATGTTTTCTTAAAAAATGGTGATTTTACTTCTTTTGCATTCTATACAATAGCGAGTTTTATTGTTGCTTTTTTAGCCGTTTTTGCAGGAATCTATTTGGCTAAAATCATTACTTAAAAAAAAATATTTATTCTTTAAAATCTTTAACACCAGCAATTATAGGGATGGCTAAATGATTCTTTCTAGGAGTTAATGGACAAGAATATTCTTCATTATAAACACAATACGGATTATACGTATTATTAAAATTTAGTTCTATCGTATTTTCAGGAGTTATGTCACTTTCAAATAGGTCCATATAACGACCTCCGCCATAAGATTCTCTTCCACTGGTTTCATCTGTAAAGGGTAAGAATATATTATCTTTTAATAATGGATCTTGTTGTTCCTCCAAACTCTGGTATAATGTTAAACTTATATCTTGCTCCTTTAACGTAAAACTAATATTACCGTATTCTCTGTAGTAGACTTTCCTGTCAGTGGATGTTGGCATTTCTAAAAAAGGGCTATCGGGAGTTCTTTCCAAGACAGCAGTAACAATATAAGTTGAATCTACAGGAAAAAAATCTAAGCCCTTAAAATTTCTTAAATCATTCTTTTTTAAAGGTGATTTTGATGCATCTTTAAACAGCGAATTTAAATTTTGCTGATACATGGTGTCACCAACTAAAGGTCTTTTATCTTTAGAATTACATGCTAAAAAAAAACTGAATAAAAAAAGGATACAAATGTTTTTCATAAACCTATTTTCAATTGTTTTTCTTTATCGCTTTTTCAAAAGTATCAAAACCACCAACTACAGGAATCTCAAGTGAAGTTTTGTCGAGATTTACTGTTAATTTTGTTCCAGGTTTTGGATGTAAGGTAAATTGATAATCACTTGAAAAAATTAGTAATCCTATTTGCTGCCCTTTTTTAATAATTTGATCATCTGGTTGCAGATTAAAAGTCATAGAATAAAATTTACCAGGCGTCAGAGGTTTACTTTTAGTCAATGATTTATAATTTTGTATATCTGCCCAACCACGAGTAATTAAATTATCAGTAGTTTTTGCATTCCATTCATTATTCCATGGTAAGGAAACCAACCAAACCGAAAGGTTAGAGGCCTTTTTACTACTCGCTACATTAATTGTTATTTTTGGAACCCCTGATACATGAATGTCTTGCTGTAAAGTAGGACTAAGGAATAGCAATCGATTTTCAGAAATTTTAGCTTTGGCTAACGATACCCCAGTAATAGAGTAATTATCGGTAAGTGTTTCTTTACTTTTATTCTTCGATTTTTTTAGCTGTAAATTACCTATTCCAGGTGCACCTGCCTCTAAGTATAATGTTACTGGCCTAGCACTTGGATTTGGATAAGCTTCGTAAGGAGTTGGTTTTTTTTGTCCATCATTCTCTCTAACAATCCAAGCTTTTGGGTCATTTTCTACTTCATTCTCAATCCCATGTAAATATCGAGTAAACCATCGATTCATCATTTTTAGGGGAGGAGGTCCCCCATGACCATTCTGGTGATAATAGATTTGAGTTGGAATTCCCATTTCTATCGCTTTTTTAGAGATACGATAACTATGTTCTGGCATGACATTCCAGTCGTTAAATCCATGTGCCATTAATAATGCTGCTTTCATTGGTTTCATTTGGAGAAGGTAATCTCTTTTGGCCCAAAAGTCATTATAATCTCCAGTAATTCTATCCATTCCATTGACCATTTCATAATCTCTCACTACCTTATTATTTCTAGCTCTATTTTCTTCTTTTCCACTATGAATAAAATCATACAAAACATCGATATCTTCGCCCAAATACCCTCCAGGAGAACGAACTAAGCCATGAGATCTATAATAATGGTAATAGGAAGTATTAGGTGCAATAGGAATAATTGCTTCAAGCCCTTCAACACCAGTAGTTGCAGCCGCTAAAGGTAATGTTCCGTTATACGAAGTTCCTGTCATCCCAACTTTTCCAGTAGACCAAAAAGCCTTTACCTGCTCAAAACCTTCTCTAGAAGAAAATCCTTTGGCTCTTCCATTTAACCAATCGATGACAGCTTTGGGCGCTAGAGATTCATTCTCTCCTCCTACAGTTGGAGCCCCATCCGACAAACCTGTTCCTGGCGAGGACGAATGCACTACAATATACCCTCTTGGTACCCAGGTTTTTATTTGAGAATTTGAAATAATGGGTCGTTTACCAATTCTTTTAACCTCCGAATGCGCTCTAGGTTTTGGATTCTCACCTAGTTCGTGTTTAACATCCCAAAATAATTCAGGTAAATTACCTGCTGTTCCTGCATAATAAGGACTAGTTTCGTAAACAATGGGAAGTCGAAGACCTTTTTCTGTTTGATAAGGTCTTGTAATAGCCACATGCATTCGATCCATCTTCCCATCTCCATCAGAATCAAAAGATGTTTCCACCCATAAATCGTGTCTTATCCATTTTGATGAGTCTTCAAACGCTTTAACTATTTGAGCTTCACCATTTTTAAAAAATGGGATTGCTTTCTCTTGTGCATGGAATGTTAGGATCCAAAAATATAAAGATAATTGTATGAATTTTTTCATATTAGTTTCTTGAATAAGGTGATATAAAAATACAAAACAAAAAGGAGATGATAATACATCTTTATAGTTTTCATTTATTAAAAAAAATCAAAAGGGTTTTAAAAAATGTAGCATAATTTTTATTCAATAAAATATTAATTACTAAATTTAACCTTATCCAATATTTTAATTTATGAGATCATTTATATACTTTTTAGTGATATTTTTATCATGCAGTACTGTTAATTCCCAGGATTATTTTTTAAAAAATAATGGTCCTTATAATGAAAATATCCAAACCCCTGAAGAATTTTTAGGATACGATATAGGCTTTCAGCATACACGTCACGATTTGATTATTTCATATTTGGATTACCTATCCGATACTTCTGAAAAAGCTGAATTAATTAGCTATGGAAAAACTCATGAAGGAAGAAAACTTGTTTTTTTAACGATCTCATCCGAAGACAACCTAAATAATTTAGAACAAATTCAAAAAGAACATTTAAAATATACCATCCCTGGGGCACCCGTTTCCTCCTCAAATGATTTGCCAATTATCATTAATTTAGGATATGGTGTTCACGGAAATGAACCATCAAGTTCGGAAGCTGCATTGTTAACAGCATATACACTTGTCGCATCAAAAAATAAAAAAATTGAAAAGTTTAGAGAAAATTCGGTTGTTTTTATTGACCCTGCCATAAATCCTGATGGTAGAGATAGACATACTCAATGGGCAAACCAACATAAATCAATTCATTTGGTCTCTGATTCTTACGATTCTGAACATAATGAAGCATGGCCAAGGGGTAGAACAAATCACTATTGGTTTGATTTAAATAGAGATTGGCTTCTTGCAGTTAACCCTGAAAGTCAGGGTAAATTAAAATGGTTCCATACATGGTATCCAAATGTTGTAACTGACTTTCATGAAATGGGTACAAATAGCAATTACTTTTTTGAACCCATGAAAACAAATGCATCTTTAAAACCACTAATCCCAGATGAAAATTACAATCTCCTTAGCCCAAAATTTGCTGAATATTATGTGAAAGCGTTGGATAGTATTGGGTCTTTTTACTACACAAAAGAATCTTTTGATGAAACATATCCTGGTTATGGATCATCGTATCCAGATGTTCAGGGAGGCTTAGCTATATTGTTTGAACAAGCAAGTTCTAGAGGGCATTTACAAGAAACAAATTATGGTACAATATCCTTTGGATTTACAATTAGAAATCAATATTTGTCAAGTATAGCAACAGTTGAAGCAGCAGTTGATAATAAAAAAATGCTTAGAGATTATCAAAAAAGATTTTTTGATTCATCGATCAAAGAATTTAAAAATGAAAAAATTAAAGCCTATGAGTTTGGAGACTTATATGATCGAAACAGAACCAAAGCTTTTATAGATAAATTGCTACTTCATAAAATGAAAGTATACAAAAGTAAAGGAAAATATGTGGTTCCTGTAAATCAGTCACAATCAAGAATGGTTAAAAATTTCTTTGAAACCTACGACAAGTATGTAGATAGTGTCTATTATGATGCATCTGCATGGAGTGTTTCTAATTTCTATAATATGAAATCAAAAAAACTCAAAAATTTTAATCCAGAAATTGAAATTACAACGACTAAAGAATTGGTAAATTATCCAAGAGCCAAAAAATCAAATTATGCGTACATTCTTGATTGGGATGATTATAATTCTCCAGCGGCCTTGAATTATTTGCAAAAGCATAATATTGTTACGTATACCGCTTTTAAACCATTTGCAATAAAAGTGAACCAAACGAACAAGATAAAAAGTTTCAACTATGGTTCAATATTAATTCCTGTGAGTAAACAAAAAATATCTACCAATGAGCTATATAAAATAATAAAAAACACTCAAGACAAATTTGATGTACCAATTGTCAGCTCTGAGTCTGGATTTAGTGTGAAAGGAATTGATTTAGGTAGTAATAATTTTAGAATTAATAAACCTGTTAAAGTTGCATTAGTAATCGGTGAAGGTGTGAATTCATATGAAGCAGGAGAGGTATGGCATTTACTAGATACAAGGATTGAAATGCCACTTTCGAAAATTAGATTAAATCAATTTGGTAGAATTTCATTAGACAAGTATACTACTCTAGTAATGGTATCTGGGTCTTACAATCAATTGAATGAGAAGGACATCAAAAAAATTAATGACTGGGTTCGAAAAGGGAATACTCTGATTACAATTGCAAGAGGTTCAAGTTGGGCTATCAATAAAAAATTAGTAAAAGAGTCACTGCTGAAACCCTCAAAAGATTCAATTTTCTCAAGAAAAAGATATGTTGATGCCAGAGAAAATATTGGTAAAGAAAGAATTGGAGGAGCTATTTTAAGTGTTGATTTAGATCTGACGCACCCATTGGCATTTGGCTATAGAGATTTCTCGATTCCAGTTTATAAAAATAATAATGTATTTATTAATAAAACTAAAGACCATTATTCATCTGTTGCGATCTATTCTGATAATCCGCATATAGATGGGTATATTTCAGAAAAAAATAGGAGAAATCATTTTGATGATACCGCCTCATTAATTGTGTCAAGATTAGGGTCTGGAAGGGTTATAATTTTTGCTGATAATCCTAATTTTAGAGGTTCTTGGTATGGGACTAATAAGTTGTTTTTGAATGCGATTTTCTTTGGTAATAATATCAGTGTTCCAACGAATAATTAAAATAATATGAAAAATCTATTTTTTGCCATTTTATTTTCCATTAGCATTACAGGAATTGGTCAAGATAAATATCTTGGTGATGGACCTTATTCCCAATTGATTATCCGAGGTGTTACCTTAATCAATGGAGATGGTTCGCCACCGAGAGGTCCAGTAGATATTGTTGTTGAAAACAATACTATTGTAAAAATTCAAGTTGTAGGGTATCCAGGAGTTAAGATAGATGATCAAAGAAGACCTAAATTAAAAAAAGGAGGCAAGGAATTAGATGTAACAGGAATGTATCTGTTACCAGGTTTTATAGATATGCATGGTCATATAGGTGGAAATTCACAGGGAGCTGAACCGTCCTATGTTTTTAAGTTATGGATGGCACATGGAATTACAACAATTCGACAACCTAGTGGAATAGATGCAAAAGAGTTGAAACGCTTAAGTGCTAATAACAAAATTGTAGCACCTAGAATCTTTGATTATGTTGGGTTTGGATCAGGTAGTAAAAAACCGATTACGACACCAGAAATGGCAAGGGAATGGGTTCGAAACAATGCCAAAAATGGGGCAGATGGAATTAAATTTTTCGGAGCAGAACCAGAAATTATGACTGCAGCTCTCGATGAAAACAAGAAATTAGGCTTAGGATCTGCGTGTCACCATGCTCAATTGAGTGTTGCTCGGTGGAATGTTTTACACTCTGCTAGAGCTGGTTTGACCTCGATGGAACATTGGTATGGATTACCAGAGGCTTTATTTAATGATAAAACGGTTCAGGATTATCCTTTAGACTATAATTATCAGAACGAACAACATCGTTTTGAGGAAGCAGGTAAATTATGGGAACAGGCAGCAAAACCTCATACACCGCATTGGAATAAAGTAATGAATGAATTATTAGCCTTAGACTTTACTCTCGATCCAACCTTCAATATTTATGAAGCGAGTAGGGATTTGCAAAGAGCAAGAAGAGCAGAATGGCATGAAACATATACCTTGCCATCACTTTGGAAATTTTATGAGCCAAGTAAAATATCTCATGGTTCATACTGGCATTATTGGGGTACAGAACAAGAGGTTTCTTGGAAAAAAAACTACCAATTATGGATGACATTCATCAACGAATATAAAAATAGAGGAGGTAGAGTAACTGCTGGGTCTGACTCCGGTTTTATCTACCAACTATATGGTTTTGCCTACATTAGAGAGTTAGAATTGTTGAGAGAAGCTGGTTTCCATCCGCTTGAAGTAATTAGGGCAGCAACACTAAACGGCGCGGAGGCTTTGGGATGGAATGATAAAATTGGAAGTATTCAAGTGGGGAAATTAGCTGATTTTGTGATAGTTGAAGAAAATCCGTTAAAAAATTTAAAAGTTCTATACGGAACTGGTGCAATAAAACTTACCGAGGCTAATGAGGTGGTTAGAGTAGGAGGCGTAAAGTATACAATTAAGGATGGAATTATCTATGATGCAAAACGCTTACTTAAAGATGTGAAAAAAATGGTTGATGCTCAAAAAGAGGAGATGAATTGGACATTAAAACAACCAGGAATAAAGAACTAGTCCATAAATTTTAATTCTCTTGTTTAACTACTAATAAAATAACTTAGTATTAGAGCTAAATAAATAATCTAGAAAGAAGCTTATTTATATGCTGATAAATATCTATTTAAAATCTTTAATTTTATAGGGTGAGTAGCACTTTTGATAGTCATTACTATTATTGGATGCATTATCATTGGTCAATACATATTGAGATATTTGACTATCGTTGTTATATTGATTAAAATCTACAGAATGATTTGTATAATTAATGTCTTTTATTATTCCTTTTTGTACTATACCCAAACAAAGATTATTTTTTACAAGTTTAAAATTTATGGAATTACCAATTGAGTATGTATCTTCATAATTTGTATCTGATGATCTTGTAATAGAATTACCATTACAAACAAAAGATTCAGGTAAATAAACATAACAATCATAATCATTTTCTTCATTACAACCCTTATTTCTCAATACTTTATAAAATTTTATAAGATTATTAAATTTTGGTTTATTTTGTTTCCACTGGTTATTTTTGTCATCAACAAAAAGATAAGCAGTTTTCACATTATTTACATTCCAACGACCAAGATCTTGATTAAAAGAAGAAGCTCCATAAAACATATTAGTCATATTCATAACATTAATAACATTCCAATTACTTATGTCTTGGTTAAAAGTTAATCCCTTTGCCCTTGAGCTTATTAACTTAATCGCAGGGTTATATAATTTTGTTTTATCAAAAAAAAACAAATGACTCATGTTTATAACATTACTAACATCCCAACTACCAATGTTTTGATTAAATTCTAGAGCAAAATAAAACATTCCTCTCATATTAATCACATTACTTACATCCCATGAACTTATGTCTTGGTTGAAAAAAATAGCACCATTGAACATATTAGTCATATTTTTAACATTACCTACATTCCATTTACCTATATCTTTATTAAAATTTGAATGTTCAAACATTCCTGTCATATCTGTTACATTACTCACATCCCAGTTTCCTAAATCTTGGTTGAATCCAATAAATTTATCTTCAAATTCATTAATTGTCAATGTACTTGAAAACATCATGCGCATTTTTTTTACATTAGAAACATTCCAGCTATTTAAATTTTGATTAAATGCAGTGGCTCCACTAAACATAAGACTCATATATTCAACATTACTCACATTCCAATTACCAATGTTCTGATTAAAGTGATAATTACGGCTAAACATCCCCCTCATATTTTTGACATTACTCACATCCCAATTGTTTATATTTTGATTGAAGATTGAATATTGAAACATAAAACTCATGTCAATAACCTTACTTACGTCCCAATTACTTATATCCTTGTCGAACAATGAGCCCGCAAACATCCCCCTCATATTGGTAACATTACTTACATCCCACCTACCAATATCACCTATTTCTTCCCCCCAACTCCGTTTATTTATCGAGATATCGATTAATTCGGGATTACCCGCCATATGGAACATAAATGACATATCGGTGACCTTACTTACGTTCCAGTTGCTTATATTCTGTTTAAAAGAATCATTTCCATAGAACATATAAGACATATCAGTTACATTACTGACATCCCATTTACTTATATCTGCATTAAAATTATTTTTATATTTAAAACTCTTGCCAACATTATTGTGATTTTTAAACATATAATGATTTGAAACATAAAATGAACATGGATCTAACAAATAATCAGTACCTGCAGGTAGAATTTTCACACTATCTTTTGCATTTATTCTTATTCCTCCAGAAACCTTTATATAAAAATTATTACTATTAGCACTTCTATTAGTAAGATCCAGTAATAATTGCATCCAATACCCCCGAATTTTAATATCACTTTCATTGACCATATTATCTAACAATTCAAACGCATTAATATTTTTATTATCTCTAATAGCTGTTAAAATTTTGACAACATTATTTTCAACTTGTATTTTTTTTGGTTCTTTCATATCAATTGGGTTAAAAGCACCTTTCATATTAGTTACATTACTTACATCCCAATCTGGCATTGCTCCATATTCACTGGAGCTACACATTCCATCGCCAGGGCTCATTGTTAAGCAAGTTTTAATGGCTTCTGAAAAATTATAATCTGTAATGGGAGTTTGAGAATAAGTTATAAAGGTTATTACAAAGAATAGAGCTGTTAGTAAATTTTTCATCAAATTATTTTATTTAGTAATTAACATAAAATACAATTTAAAATATTTTTTACATATTTCTACGATATTGTCCACCAACTTCAAATAAAGAAGAGGTAATTTGACCTAAAGAGCATATTTTGGTTGCTTCCATAATTTGCTCAAATAAGTTATTGTTTTGAATCGCCGATTTTTGTAAGTTTTTTAATTCTTTTCTAGCCTTGATTTTATTGGCTCTGTGTAACAATTCTTTTGTTTGAATTTGAATTTGCTTTTCTTTTTCAGTAGCACGAATAACCTCGCCAGGTAAAATCGTAGGAGACCCTTTAGAACTTAAAAAGGTATTCACTCCTATTATTGGATATTCGCCAGTGTGTTTTAATGTTTCATAATACATGCTTTCCTCCTGTATTTTAGAGCGTTGATACATGGTTTCCATGGCTCCTAAAACACCTCCTCTATCAGTAATTCTGTCAAATTCTGTTAAGACGGCCTCTTCCACCAAATCAGTTAATTCTTCCACAATAAAGGATCCTTGTATAGGGTTTTCATTTTTTGCCAATCCTAACTCTTTATTAATGATTAATTGAATGGCCATGGCTCTTCTTACAGAGTCCTCAGTTGGTGTGGTAATGGCCTCATCATATGCATTGGTATGTAATGAATTACAGTTGTCATAAATGGCATACAAAGCTTGTAAGGTAGTTCTAATATCATTAAAATCGATTTCTTGAGCATGCAGGGAACGCCCAGAAGTTTGAATGTGGTATTTGAGCATTTGTGCCCTAGAATTTGCATGGTATTTAAAGCGTAGCGCCTTTGCCCATATTTTTCTTGCAACACGACCAATTACTGTATATTCAGGATCGATTCCATTGGAGAAAAAGAACGACAAATTTGGGCCAAATTTATTAATATCCATTCCTCTTGATAGATAATATTCAACATAGGTAAATCCGTTGGCTAAAGTAAATGCCAATTGAGTGATAGGGTTGGCTCCAGCCTCAGCTATATGATACCCAGAAATAGATACTGAATAAAAATTACGTATCTGATTTTCAATGAAATATTCTTGAACATCTCCCATCAATCTCAGAGCAAATTCTGTAGAAAAAATACAAGTATTTTGAGCCTGATCTTCCTTTAAAATATCTGCTTGAACAGTTCCTCTGACTTGTGTTAAAGTTTCTGATTTGATTCGATTATAGATCTCTCGAGGCAAAACTTTATCACCTGTTAAGCCTAGTAATAACAAACCTAAACCATTGTTACCTTCGGGTAATTCCCCTTGATATATAGGTCTTTTTAGACCATGGTTATCATAGACTTCTTTGAATTTAGCCTCTACCTTTTTCTCCAATGCATGTTCCTTAATATATTTTTCACAATTTTGATCAATTGCTGCATTCATAAAGAATCCAAGTAACATTGGGGCTGGACCATTAATAGTCATAGAAACAGAGGTCATCGGATCACTCAAATCAAAACCGGAATATAATTTTTTCGCATCATCTAAACAACAGATAGACACACCTGCATTTCCAATTTTCCCATAAATATCTGGCCTATGACCAGGGTCATTACCATACAAGGTTACAGAATCAAAGGCTGTTGATAGACGTTTAGCTGGCATTCCTAGACTTACATAATGAAATCGTCTGTTGGTTCGTTCAGGTCCACCCTCACCAGCAAACATTCTTGTAGGATCTTCCCCAATTCTTTTAAAAGGATACAATCCAGAAGTAAAAGGAAATTCGCCAGGGACATTTTCTTGAAGATTCCATTTCAGTAAATCTCCCCATGCTTCGTAAGAAGGTAAAGAGATTTTTGGAATATTTGAATGAGACAAAGATTTTGTATGTGTTTCAATGTTAATTTGCTTATCTCTTACTTTAAATGAATATACAGGGTCTTTATATCGTTTTACTTTTTCTTTCCATGTGGATATAATTTCCCAATTGTAGGGATCAAGATTCATTTTTACTTTCTCAAAATGAGTCAATAATAATTTTACAAATCCTAGGTCTTTTTCTTGAACTTGTTTTAATACTTGATTTCTATTTAATCCTGTCTTACTTAATTCGAACTCAATATTTGTGATAGATTCGATTGTTTTGTAAATACCAAATAATTTTTGAGCAACTTTTACTTGGTCAATAACCTTTCTATCATAAGCTCGATTATTTTCAGTAATCTCGGATAAATACCGAGTTCTCGATGGGGGGATGACAAAAATCTTTTCGGACATTTCTTTAGTAATCTTATAAGAAGATATAAGATCAGCTCCAGTTTTATTTACCAGGGTATCCATTATGGCTTTGTATAATGAATTCATTCCTGGATCGTTAAATTGGGAAGCAATTGTACCAAAGACCGGAATAACATCCATAGGTGTATCCCATAGATTATTATTACGCATGTATTGTTTTTTAACATCGCGAATTGCATCCAAAGATCCACGCTTATCAAACTTGTTAATAGCGACTAAATCTGCAAAGTCAAGCATGTCAATTTTTTCTAATTGAGTGGCTGCTCCAAATTCAGGAGTCATTACATAAAGAGAAGTATCTGAATGTTCTATGATTTCTGTATCGGATTGTCCAATACCTGAGGTTTCTAGAATAATTAAATCAAACTTTGCTGCTTTTAAAACTTCTAAAGCTTCATTTACGTGTTTCGATAATGCTAAGTTAGATTGGCGAGTCGCTAATGAACGCATATAAACCCTTTTATTACTGATAGAATTCATACGAATTCGATCACCTAATAAAGCTCCTCCTGTTTTTCTTTTTGAGGGATCTACAGAAATTAATCCGATTGTTTTCTTAGGGAAATCAACTAAGAATCTTCTCACTAATTCATCTACTAAACTTGATTTTCCAGCCCCACCAGTTCCTGTAATTCCTAAAACTGGACAGGTAGATTTTTTATTTATTTTATGAATTTCCGCCATTGTTTGTTTTGCAACCTCAGGGAAGTTTTCTACAGAGGAAATAATTCGGGCAATATGACTAATTTCTTTTTTTTCTAATTGATTTATTTCACCATTCAATACATCTCCTATAGCAAAATCAGATTGTTGAACCAAATCATTGATCATTCCTTGTAACCCTAATTTACGACCATCATCAGGAGAATAAATACGAGTAATTCCGTAGTCCATCAATTCTTTAATCTCTTTAGGTAGGATGACTCCTCCACCCCCGCCAAAAATTTTGATATGACCAGCCCCTTTATCCTGTAATAAGTCATACATAAATTTAAAATATTCATTATGCCCTCCCTGATAGGAAGTCATTGCAATTGCATTGACATCTTCTTGAATAGCACAATTCACAACTTCTTCAACACTTCGATCATGTCCTAAATGAATCACCTCTACACCTGTGGATTGAATGATTCGACGCATTATGTTGATGGCCGCGTCATGACCATCAAATAGAGATGCGGCAGTTACTATTCTAATTTTATTTTTTGGTTTATATGGTGTAATCTGTTGCATTTTGTGTGATATACTAGGGATTTGACAGCTAAATGGATTAAAAATAAATTTCTTGTAATAAAAGAATAGTTTTATTGCTGCAATTTACGAAATTTTCAAAAATTAGATGATTTTTTTGAATGTATTAAAATGAATCATTTTAAAAAACAAGTATATTTGTATTAGAAATAATTTTGATAAACGTATGACATTTCAAGAGCAAATTCGACATGGTATTCCTGATGAATTACCACCAAAAAAAGAATATGACTTTTCTGTAAATCACGCTCCAAAAAGAAAAGAGATTTTATCCAATGATGAAAAAGAGTTAGCCTTAAAAAATGCATTGCGTTATTTTGACTCAAAACATCATGCAGAATTGATTTCTGAATTTGCCGAAGAGTTGGAGAATTACGGACGTATCTATATGTATCGCTTTCGTCCAGATTATACAATGTATGCAAGATCTATTTCCGAATACCCTGGAAAATGTAAACAGGCCAAGTCTATTATGCTAATGATTCAGAACAATTTGGATCCTGCTGTAGCTCAACACCCACACGAATTAATAACCTATGGTGGAAATGGAGCAGTTTTTCAAAACTGGGCTCAGTATTTACTTACTATGAAATATTTGTCTGAAATGACAGAGAAACAAACCTTGGCTATGTATTCAGGTCATCCAATGGGATTATTTCCTTCCCATAAAAACTCACCAAGAGTAGTGGTTACAAATGGAATGATGGTACACAACTACTCTAAACCAGATGATTGGGAAAAATTTAATGCGATGGGGGTTACTCAATACGGACAAATGACCGCTGGTAGTTATATGTATATTGGTCCACAAGGAATTGTTCATGGTACCACTATTACAGTATTAAATGGTTTTAGAAAAATTGGAAAGAATCCCAAAGGTCATTTGTTTGTAACTGCTGGTCTAGGAGGAATGAGTGGAGCACAACCAAAAGCAGGGAATATTGCAGGGTGTATTACCGTTTGTGCAGAGGTAAATCCTAAAATAACAGAAATACGTCTCAATCAGGGTTGGATTGATGAAAAGATTACTGATATTAATCAGTTAGCTACCAGAGTGAAATTTGCCAAAGAAAATAAAGAAATAGTATCCATCGCTTATTTAGGAAATATTGTCGATGTCTGGGAGACCTTTGATCGTGAAGATATTTTTATTGATTTGGGTTCAGATCAAACATCCTTACACAATCCATGGGCTGGAGGATATTATCCAGTTAATATTTCTTTTGAAGAGGCAAATATTATGATGGCTGAAGAACCAATACTATTTAAGGAAGAAGTACAGAAAACCCTCAGAAGACATGCCAAAGCGATTAATAAGCACACCACCAAAGGTACCTATTTCTTTGATTATGGAAATGCATTTTTATTAGAAGCGAGTAGAGCAGGAGCTGATGTTCTAGGAACAAATGGAATAGATTTTAAATATCCAAGTTATGTGCAAGATATTATGGGTCCGATGTGTTTTGACTACGGTTTTGGACCCTTTCGATGGGTTTGTGCTTCAGGGACAAAACAAGATTTAGTATCTACTGATCAAATTGCTTGTGAGGTGTTAGAAGACATCAAAAAACACTCTCCCCCAGAGATTCAACAACAAATGTCGGATAATATCCAATGGATTAAAGGAGCACAAGAAAATCAACTGGTTGTTGGATCTAAGGCAAGAATTTTATATGCAGATGCAGAAGGTAGAATCAAAATAGCTGAAGCATTTAATAAGGCAATTAAAAAAGGAAAAATAGGTCCTGTCATTTTGGGTAGAGATCATCATGACGTCTCAGGAACAGATTCTCCTTACAGGGAAACATCAAATATTTATGATGGATCAAAATATACAGCAGATATGGCAATTCAAAATGTGATTGGCGATAGCTTTCGAGGTGCTACTTGGGTTTCTATACATAACGGTGGAGGCGTTGGCTGGGGTGAAGTAGTTAACGGTGGTTTTGGCATGCTTCTTGATGGTAGTAGAGAGGCTTCCAAGAGATTAAAGTCAATGCTTTTTTGGGATGTTAATAATGGAATTGCTAGAAGAAATTGGGCAAGAAACGATGAAGCTACTTTTGCCATTAAACGAGCCATGAAACGAGAAAAAAAATTAAAAGTTACGATTCCTAATAAAGTTGATGATACGTTATTAAAGAATCTCATATAAAAACCAAAGATCATGAAAATTTTAAAAGTATTTTTTTTAATCACTATACTAACACTTTCCTCTTGTTCGACTGTAAAAGTCGTTTCGGATTATGACAGCAAAGTAGATTTTTCACGATATAAAACATTTGCTTTCTACAAAAAAGGGATTGATAAAGCTTCTGTTTCGGATTTAGACAAGAAACGAATTATGCGTGCTATTGAAAATGAATTAATTAAAAAAGGTCTCAGTAAATCTGATTCTCCTGATATGCTAGTTAGTATATTCACAAAATCAAGAGAGCAGGTTAATGTTACTGATAATAATTTCGGTTGGGGTTTTGGTTGGGGTTTTGGATGGGGTTTTAATCCTTGGTTTTATGGAAGGCAGAATATCAATGTAAACCAATATACAGAGGGAACCTTGTTTATAGATTTTATTGATAAAAATAAGAAAGAACTCATTTGGCAAGGGATTGGTTCTGGTGCTATGAAAATGAATAGTGTTGAAAAGAAAGAAGAGCGTATAAATGAATTTGTAAACGAGATTATTTCAACATATCCACCAGGAGAAATGAAATAGAGACGATAAAGCACTCAATTTTCAGCGTTTTTATAGTTTTTGTAAGGATATGCTAAAAATAAATCAAATTACTAAAGGAGATTTTTATTTGAATAAACAGGGGTTTAAAATATTTACAGAACAACACCATCTTAAGAGAGGGTATTGTTGTAAAAGTGGTTGCAAGCACTGTCCTTATGGATACGATAAGAATACAGATCGTTTTTTATAAATATATTTTGTATTGTTTTTATATAGTTTTTTTTTCTTTAATTTTTTGTGATTTTGCTATTTTTGAAACAATAAAAAAACGATAATGCGATACCTGTTTATTTTTGTCTTTTTGACATTCTCTCTTACAATTTTTTCTCAACAAATCATTCAAGATGATTTTGAAGGTAACGGAACCATTACAGCTTGGGTAGGGGACGATTGTGGTGTTAATAGTTCTTTTTCCAATCCATATATTCAAGGAATAAATCTTTCAAACACAGTACTAAAATACGAGGATACCGGTGGTCAATATGCAAACATTCGATTTGATACTGAAGAAAACTTAGATTTATCAGAAAAAAGCACTTTTACTTTTAAGATTTATGTTCCCTCTAGTAGTCTTACGGGAAATCAAACAAATCAAGTTTCTGTCAAATTACAAGACGGTAATCTAAATGCTCCCTGGTCTACTCAAAGTGAAATAATAAAACCAATCTCCCTAAATCAATGGCAAGAAGTTACATTTGATTTTGAAAATGATTCTTATATCAATTTTGACCCTTCATCCCCAGCTCCTATAACTAGAACGGATTTTAATAGAGTTTTGATTCAGGTGAATGGAGAGGATAATAATGACCAAGTAATAGCATATATTGATGATTTTCTTTTTATAGAATCTATTTCTACTGGATATTCTCTTGTTTGGTCAGATGAATTTAATTATACAGGACCAGTTGATTCCGATAAATGGCATCATCAAGTCATTCCCATCATTAATAATACTGACTGGGCCAATGGTGAAGTGCAACATTATACCGATAGAATTGAAAATTCATATGTAAGTAATGGAACGTTGAAAATAAAAGCCATTAAAGAAAATTACACCTTCAATGGTGTGACAAAATCGTATACTTCCGCTCGATTAAATTCTAAGTTTGCATTTGAATACGGTAGAGTTGATGTTCGTGCAAAACTTCCCTCAGAAGCAGGTACATGGCCTGCTATATGGACTTTAGGGGCCAATATTAATGAAATAGGAAACTATTTTGGGAGTACCTACGGTAGTGTAGGTTGGCCTTATTGTGGTGAAATTGATATTATGGAACAAAATGGATGGGATAAAACCAATCTTATCGGTCATCTTCATTATATCAATTCGAACACGAATTCTTATCAAAATGAAGGAGCAACAACATATGTCTCAGATTCTAGTGGAGAGTATCATACATACTCATTAATTTGGTCTGAGGATGTGATCAAAATTCTTTTGGATGACAACGTCTTTTTCCAACGAGATAATACTCAAGAAATCCCTTTTGATAATCCTCACTATTTATTACTCAATATAGCCATGGGAGGAAATCTTGGAGGAGTTATTCCTCAAAATTTTGAGGAAGATACCATGGAAATTGATTATGTGAGAATCTATCAAGAAAGTAGTTTGTCAACCTCAGAAACAATACCTTTAGAGAAATTAGTTATTTTCCCGAATCCAACAAAAAGCAGTATATATTTCAAAATTCCTGAAAAACTTCTAGATTCTAAAGTGACTATATATTCTATTGTAGGACAAAAATTAGATAGTTTTATAATTAATGATAGAGCTGCTTCATTTGATATGTCGTCTTTTAAACGAGGTATTTACTTATTAAAATTTGAATCTAAGCTAGGCGTTTTTACCAAAGAAATTATAAAGGAGTAGATACTATATTTTCTAACTTATCGAGTTAAAATATTTTTCATTTGTGTTTGTATTTCAAGGGCTTTTTCAGCTGCAGCTTCAGCGAAGTCAGTTTTTTGAGAAGCATAGATAATACCTCTAGAGGAGTTTATAAGTAGTCCTACATGTTTATTCATTCCATACTTGCAGACTTCTTGTAAATCTCCACCCTGTGTTCCAACACCTGGAACCAAGATAAACGAATCAGGAATGATTTTTCTAATTTCAGAGAAGTAACTAGCTTTTGTAGCTCCAACTACATACATCAAATTTTTTGCGTTTGCCCAATGTTTAGAGGTTTCAAGAACATGTTTGTAAATCTCTTTATGATTGCTATTTATTGTTTGGAAATCGAATGCACCTTTATTGGATGTTAATGCTAGTAAAATAGTATGTTTATTTTTGTAAGCCAAAAAAGGTTCTATAGAGTCTTTACCCATATATGGAGCAACGGTAATACTATCAAAAGATAAATCTTCAAAGAAAGCTTTTGCGTACATATTTGATGTATTCCCAATATCTCCTCTTTTAGCATCGGCAATGGTAAAAATTTCTGGATGATTTTTATTAAGATAGTCAATGGTTTTTGAAAGAGACTTCCACCCTTTTATCCCATAGGCTTCATAAAATGCTATATTGGGTTTGTAGGCAACACATAAATGATGTGTTGCATCAATAATTGCTTTGTTAAATTCAAAAATTGGATCTTCTCTTTCTAATAAAAAAGGAGGAATTTTGTTAAGGTCAACATCAAGACCAATACATAAAAAAGACTTCTTTTTTTTGATTTGAGTTACAATTTCTTTTGTAGTCATTTCTCTTTTCTAAAAGTTTTACAAAGGTACATATTTTTAAGACTTTACCTTTATATTTGTTTGAGAGTCATTTTGTATGATGCGATTTATATTAAATAAACTTTTTTATGGAATTTTAACACTTTTTGGAGTTGTTACGGTGATTTTTTTGTTGTTTACTGTCCTTCCAGGAGATCCTGCAAGAATGATGCTGGATCAGAGAGAAGATTCTGAGCAATTGGAAATTATTCGAAAAAAATATGGATTTGATGAATCCTTAATGACACAATATTTATACTATGTAAATGATTTATCTCCATTGTCATTTCATTCAAAAAAATCTGAAGATTACACTTTTTTAACAAATGACACTTATTCTTACCAGCCCTTGTTCTCTATTGGTAATATAGTCACAGTACTAAAGTACCCGTATCTTAGAGAATCCTTTCAGAAAAATGGCAAAAAGGTTGCTAAAGTTATTTTAGAAACATTGCCAAATACAGCAATTCTAGCCGTATCTTCAATTTTTGTCGCCATTGTATTAGGAATTATTTTTGGAATTCTTTCGGCGGTTTATAAAGATACTTGGGTTGATAAAATTATTGCTGTAATAAGTACTTTAGGAATGAGTATCCCTTCATTTTTTTCAGCGATTTTGTTTGCTTGGGTCTTTGGATTTTTATTGCAAAAATATACAGGATTGGAAATGACAGGTAGTTTGTATGAAGTCGATGATTTTGGAGAAGAAATATACATACAATGGAAAAATCTAATCTTACCTGCTCTTGTTTTGGGAATTCGCCCTTTAGCAGTTGTAATTCAATTAATGCGAAATTCATTACTAGAGGTATTAAGCCTAGATTATATAAGAACAGCCAAGGCAAAAGGACTAAATACATATCAAGTAATCAAAAACCATGCATTGAAAAATGCACTAAACCCAGTTGTTACTGCTATTTCAGGTTGGTTTGCTTCCATGTTAGCTGGAGCTGTTTTTGTCGAGTACATTTTTAATTGGAATGGATTAGGAAAAGAAATAGTCATAGCTTTAAATACCCTAGATTTACCCGTTATTATGGGAAGTGTTTTAGTGATAGCAACACTATTCATTTGTATAAATATTTTAGTAGACATTATATATAGTTGGTTAGATCCAAGAATTAGATTACAATAAATGATAAAAAAAACATACTTCTTGGTTTTATTATTATTTATTGGTTGTGAAAAACCAACTCATTTTACACAACAATCTTTGGAAGAAGTATTTATGAACTTTTCTCAAGAAGAACAGACTTTTGAGTCTATATTAAAAAAACATAAAGGGAAGAAAATACTTATAGATGTTTGGGCTTCATGGTGTAAAGATTGTCTTGTAGGGCTTCCAGATCTTTTAAAGCTACAAAGTGAGGCCCCAGAAGTTGTTTACGTATTCTTATCGTTAGATAAAACGGTACCAAGATGGAAAAGGGCAATAGAACATTATCAAATAAAGGGAGACCACTATTTTATGATGCAAGGGAATCATGGAGAGTTTGCCAAGTTTATAAATCTTTGGTGGATACCCAGATATATGGTTGTTGATGAAAAAGGAGAAATAATACTATTCAAGGCAACCAAAATTACAGACAAAAAGATTATTAATGCCCTTAAAAAATAAGTATTTTAGCTACTTGTAAAAACAATAGCAACATGAGAAATAATATTGTAGCAGGAAATTGGAAAATGAATCATACTGCTACTCAGACCAAATCACTAATTAATGATATCAAAGAATCTTTGGAGGGAAAGTCAACACATTGTAGAGTATTAGTTTCTCCGACCATTATAAATTTAGCTTTGGCAGTACAAGAAATTCAAGGTTCTGCAATTGAGGTTGTTGCACAGAATATGCATCAAGCAAAAAAGGGTGCTTATACAGGAGAAATTTCTGCTGAAATGTTAGAAGATATTGGAGTAAATACAGTCATATTGGGACACTCTGAAAGAAGAACTTATTTTGGAGAAGACAATGCTATATTAACTGAAAAGGTATCGATGGCATTGGAAAATAATTTAGAAGTTATTTTTTGTTTCGGTGAATTATTAGAAGATCGTTTAGCTCAAAACCATTTTAATGTGGTGGAAAGTCAATTAAAGAATGTGGTCCTAAACTTAGATGCTACTTTATGGAAAAAAATCATATTGGCCTATGAGCCAGTATGGGCTATTGGTACTGGAGAAACAGCAAGCCCAGAACAAGCCCAAGAAATGCACGCTTTTATTAGAAGTCTACTTTATAAAACCTACGGAAAATCAGTTGCTGACAATGTTTCTATTTTGTATGGAGGAAGTGTGAAGCCGGCCAATGCTAAAGAAATTTTTTCTAAGGAAGATGTAGATGGCGGTTTGATAGGTGGAGCCTCTTTAAATGCTACTGATTTTACAGCAATTGTCACCGCATTTTAATAGCTTATTTTGTGGATGCGATTTATATAGAATATCACTTTCAAGTTTTTCCTAAAGAACCTGCTACAGAAATTTTAATTGCTCAGTTAAGTTTTGCTGGTTTTGAAAGTTTTGTAGAAAACGAGGAAGATCTCATTGCTTATATACAAAAGCAAGATTGGCATCCTGATATTTTGAAGGATATTTTTATTTTTAATTCAGATGAATTTAAGATTACTTTCACACAAAATGAAATAACAAAAACTAATTGGAATGAAGAATGGGAAAAGAACTTTAGTCCTATTCAAATAAATAATTTAGTAAGTATTCGCGCTCCGTTTCACAATAATAAGCCCCTATTATATGATATTATCGTCGTACCAAAAATGAGTTTTGGTACTGGTCATCATGAAACAACACATATGATGATTCAATATTTATTAGCCACAGATTTACAAAATAAAAAAGTATTAGATATGGGCTGTGGAACAGGAATTTTAGCCATTTTTTCTGAAATTAAGGGAGCCTCGTCCATTGATGCCATTGATATTGACCCCTGGTGTTACGAAAACTCTTTAGAAAATATTCAAAGAAACAATTGTCAGCATATTTCTGTTAAAAAGGGAGATGCTTCTTTGTTGCCTGGAAACACATATGATCTAATCCTTGCAAACATCAACCGAAATATTTTGCTGGCTGATATGAAAAGATATACGGATTGTTTAGATGAAAAAGGGATATTGCTATTAAGTGGGTTTTATCAGGAGGACATAAGTATTATCGATAAAGAGGTGGTTAAATATGGTTTAACTTTTCAGAAAAAAATTATTAGGAATCGTTGGGCCGCTTTAAAGTATTTGAAGTAGTAAAACTTTTTTATAAATTTGTAGTATTGGGTTCTAAAGAAAAAATACAAGAAGATTCACATACCTTAGAAAAGGAGGTATATCAGCACGAAATTATATTGTACAATGATGATGTTAATACGTTTGATTTTGTAATAGATTCATTAATAAATGTTTGTCAACACACCATAGAACAAGCAGAGCAATGCACTTGGTTGGTTCATTTTAAAGGAAAATGTACTGTTAAAACTGGCGAAATTGATGATTTAAAACCGCGCTGTTCCAAACTACAAAGCCTGGGGCTTTCTGCTGAATTGATTTAAAATGGAAAATATTTTCAAATACTTCAATTTTTCTCCATTTAAAAAAGATCAATCTAACTCATTCAATAATAATGAAATCTCATATACTGAGTTAAATTCAGAGCATTTTTTGATTTTTGAAAAAGAGCAACAGCACTACAATCTATACATTTCCAAATTTAAAAATAAAGTAGACATAGGGAATAAACCTCCAAAAATTTTAGAACTTTTAGTTAAAAAATATGACAAAAGTAATCCTGAGCATAGAATAGCTCTCAGAAGGTATTTGGATTAATCTTGATAATTTTCCTCATTAAGGAATCAAATATTTGATGTGCTACTAATTAGTCTGTAAATTCTTTACAAGTATACTTTTCACTAACTTCTATATTGTGAATTTCACAAGTTTTTGAATCTTCAATAAGATTCGTGCAATTGATACAGCTATTGCTTAAATATAAGTTTTCCATTGTAAAATATTTTTCCAAAGATAATTAAATAATTAATATAAATAATTGATAATCAGTAATTTAAAATTAGATTCAATAAAAATAAATATAGATTTTACTATGTATTTTCAGGATTTGAGGATAGGAAAAAAAATGAATTTGCAAACTCTTTACTCGATTTTTGAATACATTACAATTTTTATTAGATAAGAAAATTAATTTGAACTTTTATACCTTATTTTTGTTTTAATTTTTTATTTATTAATTGTTAAAGATGTATTTCGGAACCAAGGGAGAAAAAGACATTCAAAATCAACAGGGTAGTACAGATCGGGCAAGAAATTTTTACAAGCGCCAGATGCAAAATCATTTAAATGAAAAAATGATTGATCTTATTTCAAAACAAGAGATGGTGTTTATTGCCACCTCTGATGCTGAGGGCAACTGTGATTGTTCTCCTAGATTTGGTAAGCCTGGCTTTATTTCCGTCCTAGATAACCGAACACTTGCCTATCCTGAGTATCGTGGGAATGGCGTTTTTGCTAGCCTAGGAAATATTTTAGAAAATCCTCATATAGGAATGGTATTTGTTGATTTTTTTGATACGACAGTTGGTTTACATGTAAATGGAAGGGCTAATAGTTATTTACTCGCAGAACTTCCATCAGATTTTTCCTCTCTAATGGAAAAACGATCACAAAATGATACTGTTTTTGTTGAACGATGGGTTATTATAGAGATTGATGAGGCGTATATTCATTGTTCTAAGCATGTTCCAAAACTAGAGATGAAAGACAAGAAAATAAAGTGGGGAACGGATGATAAAAAAGCAAAATCAGTAGATTTTTTTAATAAGTAAGGGAACTTAAAGCAGATCGGTTTTATCAATTTCACTTTTTTTATTACCTCCTGAAAAATAGGAAATAATATTAATTGTAGAAATAGTACAAAAGGAATAGTACTGTATAAATAGAAAGATACAAACGATAAAAATCTCTAGCTTTTATATACCTGAGATTGCCTGGATAGATATTTCCAAAAAGTCCTTTAATTTCCTTAATAAAAAGAGGCTTAAAGTTTATTTTCCAATCCTCAGTTTGGTAAATAATTTTTCTAAAATTACTACGATAATAACTTAAGGGTAATCCCCATATAAAGAAAAGAATAAGCCAAAAATGCTCCTTTATTAGGTCAATCATTTTTTGATTTTTTTGGAAACCATGGAAAAAAAGCATTTGTTGTTTCAATGTATTCTTTATAGGATAATTTTGTTTTTATTAGAGACCTTTCTAACATTGCAACACCGGAGATTTTTACAATTAAAAAAATCATTATGAGAGATCCAATTATGTGCCAATAGCCACCAGAAGCTATCGAAAATAATCCAAATGAAAACCATACTGTAGCATCACCAAAATAATTAGGATGTCTAGTAAAGCGCCACAAACCAGTATTGAGAATTTTCCCTTTATTTATTGGGTTTTTTTTAAACTTTGTAAGTTGATAATCTCCAATAGATTCAAATAAAAATCCAATTATCCAGGTAAATAATGCAAAATAATCTAATAGATTAAGTTCATTGCTTGTTGTATTACTAAAACTACCAAATAAAGGTAATGAAACGATTAATATTAAGAAACCTTGTAAAAAAAAGACTTGAAATAAACTAAACCACCAATAATTTTTCGCTCCATAATGTTTTCTAAATTCTTGATATCTATAATCTTCTGGCTTCCCGTAATTTCTTTTCAACAAATAGATAGATAATCGTATTCCCCATATACTAATCAAACAAGTGATTAGTAAAGTACGATTAAAAATTTCAGGTTCTAATACAAAATATACGATATTAACGATGACAAATCCCATTCCCCAGAAAGCATCAACAATACTAACATTTTTTATTGGAATACTCAATAGCCATAATAATATCATACAAAAGAATATAACAGATGAAGCGACTAGAAAATTCATATAAATCAAATTTATGTATGAAAATACTTAATTATTGCAGAACAAAAAAGATTTTTAGTTGTTTTAGTACAGAAAAAAGATTTTTCAATTAAGAAGGAATTTAAGATATTTTAATCTTAATTTAAGTTCTAAAAAAGATGATTTAAAAATAATAGCTCTTTCTACTATTCAGGATTACATTTTTAATTATTTCGTTTATTTGAAAAGTAAATAATAGCAAATGTTAGAGATGCAATTATTGGGGCTACTTTAGCATCATATTCAAAGAAATATCTATTCACTTCATAAAGAACCACTCCAACTATCACAGAAATTAATAATGCTGTAAGAAATTTTTTCATATTCTAAATATATAAAAAAAATTGTTATTTGTATTTATGTTCTCCTTTTATAAATCGTATTCCACTAATTAAAATAAATGTATTAAAAATAAATCCAATTAAAAAAACTAAACCCTTAACACCACCACCAAACAAAACTCCAATAGAAAATAATGAAATAATTACTAAAAAATAACCTAATATAATAGATGCTTTCTTACTGATTTTTTTATTCATTTTGTATTTATTTAAGTGAATATCAAATATACAAATAGTCTAATATCTTTTATATTAAATCGATAAGCTAGTCTTGAAAATTTATCTATAAGCTTCAAATATAAAATACATCTTTTTATAAACTATTGAACACGACTTAAAAAACCTTGATTGAGTTCCCATTCAGCGTATTCTGGTGAGCTAGAAAAAAATGTATTGTAAAATTCCACTTTACCGTCATTATCGTAATCTTTAAAATGAGCCCATCGAAACCAACTCCCATCTGGAGATGAATATTCGTTAATGAATTCATCTGTTGCATCTAAATAGCCATTAATATTTTCTTTAAGGATCTGTATTGACCAACCCAAATAAAAATTATTATCATTTTGCATATTGTCTCCAGTTCTAGTAATGATGATTTCGTATTTGCCGTTACCATTCAAATCATAGAAGTTGAAATCTGTGACTACACCTTGACCAAAAATTTCAGTTTCAGGTAAACGGATAAATTGATTTTGGTTATAACTTCCTCCTGTACCATAAATAATAAGAGGCGTGTTATTATAAACAGACTGATTGCCCGAATCATGACCTCCACAAATAATGTCTAAAAAGCCGTCCTTATTAATGTCGAATAATTCAGCATTGAACATTCCAAACATGAGGGACTGGTCTATCATATCTAAATTTGGGCTAAGCATGCCATTTTCATTAACATATATAGCACTTTTTCCTTCACCTGCTTCAACCACCAAAACGTCTAAGTCTCCGTCGTTGTCTATATCCCCTGAAGCACCTCCGTGATAAAAAGAAACTAGACTTGAAAATTCAGTTTCAGTAAACCCACCCATACCATTACTCATAAGTACTTTCACAAATTCACCAGGAAAAGGCTGTTTGTCATAGCCATGTCCAATGAGAAAAAAATCAACGTATTGGTCTTGATTAAAGTCTCCATAGAGCAATTTTCTACCATGTACCAAACCTAAAAACAAATTGTCATTGGTAGGGTCTGGAACAAAATTTCCATCACAATCACCAAGGAAAAATCGTATTGGCTTCTTTCGCTCATATCCTGTATATCCATCTGGATAATCGACATGATTATTATAATCATTTCGATAACCAATTATATCTTTTACTCCATCATTATTATAATCTATATAGGCTCCTCCAAAGCCATATTCCCACGTATCTCCTATGTGATATAACATGTCTGTATTGACTTCTCCATCAGGTCTTAAAGGATATGATATATCAAATAATTCGTAAGACGATAGCGATAAATTTGGTGGATTGCTGTCATTATATGGACAAGGTGTTTGAGGTTCGTTATTTTGAAGATCTAAAGGAATGCCCTCATCTTTTGTAGAACACTCAATGAAGGTAATTGCTAAAAAAAGGTAGAATATTTTTTTCATTTTGTATTCATTTAAGTGAATCTCAAATATACAAATAGTCAAATATCTTTTATATTAAACTGTTAAGCCAGCCTAAAAAATTAACTATTTCCTCTAATTGAAAAGTAAATAACAGTAAATATCAGAGTCGCAATGACTGGAGCTAGTTTAATGTCGAAATAATTACCAATTATATAACTTCCAATGATGACACAAGAAAATATAACGGTAGATTTCTTACTCATTTAATTATTTATTTAAGTGAATCTCAAATATACGAATCCTTACATTTCATTCTGCAAGGTTTGTCAATACTTATGCAAGAAGGATAGTCTAAAATTCTTTGTGCGTGCAGTTCGGCCTTTTTAGGTATTAATTTTTTTTTACCCATATTATCTATATTTTTTAATAAGTATCATACCTTAAATTCAAGTAATTTTTCAAAACTTACATAATCAAGTGTTTTTATATTGGTTGCTTCTAAAAGTAAATTAGGGGGGCATCCAGCTTCATATGCTTCAATCCATCTTGATACACATAAACACCATTTGTCTCCCTCTTTTAATCCTTTAAAATTATACATAGGATTATCGGTCGTTAAATCGTTCCCTCTACTTTTAGAGAAAGTTAAAAATTCATTTGTTACAATAGCACAAACGGTGTGAGTGCCAATATCATTAACTCCAGTATTACAATATCCATCTCTGTATACACCAGTTAAAGGGTCTGAACAGCATAATTCTAATTCTTTTCCAAAAACATTTAATTGTTTCATTTTGACAATTGTTTTTTACCAGCTTTTTTTAACAGTTGATTAATTTTTTTTGTGTGCGAATTAAGAATTTTATTTAGTTTACCCAAGTGCATATCCAGTTCTGAGGAGAGCTCATCAAAAACTAAATAGGCTCCATCAGTTGGTTTTGCATCACCATTTTCAATACTTCGTCTTAGTGATGCCAATCGATTATTTAATTTAATTGGAAAATTAAGAGGATCTTGACCTGATTGATTTTTTACTTGGTAGAGATCAGCCTCAATTGCTGAAATTTCATTTAAAAAAGGAGTGACATAATTTTTGTAAGTTGAACTAGAGATTTTGTTTTTTGCATCACTCAGCTTCGATTTAATATCACGTATTTTAATTACGGTTTCATTTGTGAGACTGGTTTTATCCCTGATCTTAGATGCAAGTTCAAACTGTTCTTCCAAATCTCTTTCAGTAATATCCTCTAAATTTGGATTTATTTTTATTTTGAAGTCATGTGTTTCAACATAATCACCAACAGTTAATCGGACCTTATAATCTCCAATAGGAGCTTTAGGACCTCTTTTAGGTCGAGCACTCCAAATAATCATACCATCAAAACTTGTAGCTCCAGGATAGCGTAAATCCCATGAGAAATTATTCAAACCAATTGCTGTTGTTGGTTTAGTTGATCCACCTCTTTTCCACCAAGGAATATTTTGGTCAACTTCATATTTTGGTTTATCTCCAGTATGTGTCGCTATAATTTTGTTATTAGAATCCAATATTTCAAAAGTTACGCTGTCTGGTTTTTCATTTAAATAATATTGGATGTCTGCATCATAAACCCCTCTAATAGCATCTGCGGGTTTAAAAAGTACAGCTGAATGTTGTGTCATTTCATCTTTAAATTGACGAAAAGGCTGTATGTTATCTAAAATCCAAA
Organism: Flavobacterium sp. SCGC AAA160-P02; assembly: GCA_949541125.1. Lineage (GTDB taxonomy): Bacteria > Bacteroidota > Bacteroidia > Flavobacteriales > Flavobacteriaceae > Polaribacter. The sequence continues at coordinate 4,781 of CATISV010000139.1, read as the reverse complement.
ATCCTCTTCCATGTGAACCAATCACAACATCATTATCTTTTATAACCAAATCACGAATAGGTGTGTCAGGAAGATTTAATTGTAAACTCTGCCATAATTCACCATCGTTCATAGAGAAATATACACCGTGTTCAGTTGCTAAAAACAACAAACCAGGTCTAACAGGATCTTCTCTTACAGCTCTTGCAAAATGCCCCTTTTTGATTCCATTGATTATTTTGGTCCATGTTTTTCCATAATCATGCGTTTTAAAAACATAAGGCTCTCTATCATCAACTTGATATCTGTTTGCGGCAATATATAAGGTTCCAGGATTATGAGTAGATTCATCAATAATGCTTATTCTTGAAAACTTAGGGAGCTCTCTTGGAGTAATGTCTTCCCAATTTTTTCCACCATCTCTAGTTATATGCATTTTACCATCATCAGATCCAGCCCAAATAGTGTTAATATCGTGATTAGATGGTGCTAAGGCAAATACAGTAGCGTAAATTTCGGGACCATTCATATCCATAGTAATTACACCCCCTGTTTTTCCTAAAGTTGCGGGATCAGCATAAGTTAAATCTGGACTTATCTTTTCCCATGATTGACCATCATTGGTAGTTTTCCACACGTGTTGTGAGCAGGTGTACATAACATTTTCGTCTTGTGGTGCAAACATTATTGGGAATGTCCATTGCCAACGTTCAGGAAGTGCATCTGCAGGTTCTCCAGAAAAAAAGCGAGGATATACTTGAATATCTCTAATTTGACCATTGTTTCGATTATAACGAGTCAATAAAGCCCCTTGACTCCCTGCATAAAAAATATCTTTTTTACTTGGATGCTGTGTTATCCATCCACTTTCTCCTCCACCAACGGCATAGTACCATCCCTTATTTGGTCCTCTAGCTTGTCTATGATTCCAACCGTCACTTGGAACAGCAACAGTACTATTGTCTTGTTGTGCACCAGCTACATGATAGGGAACATCATTTGTGGTCATTACATGGTATAGTTGTGTAGTAACATAATCTTGTTCTGTCCATGTATTTCCCCCATTAATGGTTACGTTACCTCCACCGTCATTAGCATTTATCATACGATTAGGGTTGTTTGGGTCTATCCACAAATCATGATTGTCTCCATGAGGAACTTGTATGGTAATATCGAATTTTTTTCCTCCATCAACTGATTTGTATAGGCCAGTATTTAAACCATAAACAACATCTTTATCCCAGGGGTCTGCATATATTCTTGAATAGTAAAAAGCACGTTGTCTCAATTTACGTTCATCATTTGTACGAATCCACGTTTTTCCGGCATCATCAGATCTAAATACCCCTCCTTCGTTTGCTTCAACAATAGCCCAAACTCTGTTTGAATCAGCAGGAGAAACGGTAACTCCAATCTTTCCAATTGGCCCTTCTGGCATTCCTTTATTTTGTGTTAGATCTGACCATGTTTCCCCACCATCAGTACTCTTCCAAAGCTTACAGTCGGGTCCTCCACCCCACATTTTCCATGCTTTTCGTTGTACCTGCCATGTACTAGCATATAAAATATTTGGATTATTTCTGTCTATAATTAAGTCTACTGCACCTGCTTTTTCGCTTACAAACAATATTTTTGACCAAGTATTTCCTCCGTCTATACTTTTAAAAACTCCTCGTTCGGGATTGTCACCATAAGGGTGACCCAGTGCAGCTACATAAACTATCTCTGGGTTCGTTGGGTGTATCCTAATTCGTGAAACAGCTTGCGTTTCCTCTAAACCTAAATGCCTCCAAGTTTTTCCTCCATCTATTGTTTTATAAACACCATCGCCTTGCGTTATACTCCCCCTTAGTTGTACTTCTCCCATACCTATATATACAATATCAGGATTTGTTTCTGCGACTGCAACTGCTCCAACTGATGAACTGGTTACTTGACCATCTGTTACTGGAAACCATTCGGTTCCACCATCAACGGTTTTCCATAATCCACCCCCAGTAGCTCCAAAATAATATTCATTTGTTCTCCCTGGGCTTCCCGCTGCTCCAAGAGAACGCCCTCCTCTGAATGGGCCGATGTTTCTCCATTCCAAATTATTGTAAAATTCTTTAGGGATTTGGGTGTTTTGATTAGAAACTTGTGCTGTAATTTGGAAAAAGCTAATGAGTAGTGATAAAGTACAAATAGAAGTTTTAAAAGGATTCATAAGAAAATAGTAAGCATTTAAAATAATTATATAAATTTTAAATATAATGAATTTATATTTTTTAAAATAGTGGTGTAGGATTCTTAAATCTATACTCTATCAATTTTTAAGAGCTATTTGTTTTAATTCAAATATCTTTTGTAATAACCTCAACAAGCTAACTCAGAAGATTTATCTATTAGCTTTAAATATAAAAACCCTTCATTTCAGTAAGGGTTTATAATCTATTAAATTGATAAATAATTAAATAACTAAAAATTCCGAACACCACGCACGCTAATCATTGCGACGTACTTGGGGCTGAGGAGCTGACCTTCATACCCATCATTGCCTGAACCCTGTACCCACATAAAATCGTTATCGCCCTCCGTAGAAGTCCAGTATAAATTGTCTCTAAAACCGGCGTTTTTACTCAAACCGGCAATACTTTCTTCCTGCAAAAAAATAAGGTTTAATTCATCTTTGGTAGGTAATCGCCAATCATTAAATTTAGCGCCATTAACATAGTAGCTACGTGTGTCATTTACAGCAACTTTTGCATTCCACCAATTAGCTGCTCCTTGGTCTTGCATAGCAACAACCACTCCGTGAGTACCATCTGTTTTTATAACATAACCTCCTAATTCTGAATAATAAGTGTTTACTTTATATGTTTGAGAATAGACACTTGCTGTTACCAATATACTTACTAAAATTGTAAATAGTTTTTTCATTTTATATTTATTTAAGTGAATCTCAAATATACGAATCCCTACATTTCATTCTGCAAGGTTTTGTATCTTTTACGGGTTTGGTCAATAGGGTTTGCATTTCGTGAAGTTGGGAGACTTTTCTGATGTTAAAAGTGAACCAGGTCTAAACCAACCACAATTTGTAACACCATCAACACTCCAAGAACTTATGTCTTGGTTAAAAGAGGAATCTTGAAACATACTATTCATATTAGTCACATTACTAACATCCCAAGAACCTATATCTCGGTTAAAAGTAGATTTATGAAACATACCTTGCATATCAATAACATTAGAAGTATCCCAAGAACCTATATCTATGTTAAAAGAAAAAGCTTGATGAAACATACCATTCATTCTAGTTACATTACTTACATCCCAAGAACTTATGTCTTGGTTAAAAGTACTAGCATTATTAAACATATCTTGCATATTAGTTACATTACTTACATCCCAAGAACTTATATCTTGGTTAAAATCAGTAGCATCCTTAAAAATTTTACTCATATCAGTTACCGAAGATGTTACTACTTTAGATAAGTCATCTCCATTGCTGATTATTGCTTTTAAGGTAGTTTCATCTACTACAATATATCCCACTCCATTTAACAATACTATTTCTCCTGGTTTAGTATCTGTAGTTGCCTTGATGGTCACCCCGTTTTTTGCTAAGTATACCTTTTGTGCATTAACACTCATTCCAATAATTAAGAATCCGATAGTTAGTAGTTTTTTCATTTTGTATCTATTTAAGTAAATCTCAAATATACGAAGAGTGAAATATCTTTTGTATTAACCTCAATAAGCTAGCTCAGAGGATTTATCTATTCGCTTTAAATATAAAAACCCCTACATTTCAGTAAGGGTCTTGTATCTTGATGTATACTAACTACTTATTCATATCTGCAATGATAGCTTCTAATCGTGCTAATCTTTCATCTTGTACTTGAAGCTTAGCCTCTTGCTCCTTCAATGCATTAATCAATACCGGCACTAAGCCTTGATAGTTCACCGCTAACATATCATTATCATCAGTGGTTACTAACTCAGGGAATACCTTTTGGATGTCTTGCGCTAAGACACCTATGGTCTGTCTACCATCCTTTTTGGTGGTATAGGACTTTCCATCTATCAGTAATAGCTTAGCTAGTGTGCCCCCTAAAGACATAATATTCATCTTAAGTCTTGCATCGGATGATTGGCTCATATTACCACGCACAAACAGGTCTTTGCTTACTGTGGCATCACCGTTCTTCATAACTTTGAACGCATCAGACCTAGCATTATCACCTGATCCATTTCCAATAACAAAGGCAGTACCTTGACCTGTTGCATTGGATTTATTCCAACTTCCAATTGAAACAGAATTGTTTGCACTTGCAGTAGTTTGAAATCCCATTGCTGTAGAAGAAGCTCCACTTGCTGTTGTTTGACTTCCCATAGCTGTAGAATAAACTCCACTTGCTAATGTCCCGCTTCCCATTGCTGTAGATTGACTTCCGCTTGCTGTTGTACTACCTCCCATTGCTGTAGATTGACTTCCACTTGCTGTTGTACCATCAGTCGCAACCTGTGCACTCATTCCCATTCCTATAATTAATAATCCGATTGTAAATAGTTTTTTCATTTTGTATTTATTTAAGTGAATCTCGAATATACGAAAATTAAAATATTTTTTGCATTAACCTCAAGAAGCTAGCTCAGAGGATTTATCTATTAGCTTTATATATAAAAACCCCTACATTTCAGTAAGGGTTTATATCTTAAGCGGGTTTGGTTAATTCGGTTTACATTTCGTGAATTTAGGTTGACTAACTTTAGTTAAAGTTGAGCCATCACCAAAATAAAAGAGCAATCTTTAGAAT
>CATISV010000138.1 GCA_949541125.1 Flavobacterium sp. SCGC AAA160-P02 | reverse complement strand
GTTGCACTCATTTTTTGATCGTCTGTTGCTCGTTCAAAACTACCAGCCATAGAAACCAATGTCTGATGAAAGAATTGTTTCATTTCATCAATCGGCATATCTTTAGTCCATAAATCTATTCGTAAGGTGTCTTTTTGTTTGTGGTCCCAAACGGATAATAGAATGGCTTTAGTTTCTTTATTATTTATACCTCCATCTTCTGCTGACCAACTAATGTTTTCTGGAATTTTATTTTCATCTAATTCAACGCTAAATTCAATGTTTGAAGTGTGTGATATCGCCATTATTTCCTTGGTTTATATTTAGATTTTTTAAAAATTTCTTCTTCTTTATAGGATAAAAGATCTTCCAAAGATACATCATTATTTTCCATAAAAGAACGAACAATTTGCCATCCAATCATGTGTCCAATCCTTCCTGGAGAATTTCTGTCTTCGCTTAAATAAAATTTTGAAAATGGGGCATCATTTAAAAATCTTTGATTTAATTTAGTATCAGTACTATAAAGCAATTTATTTTCTATAAAGTATCTCCAAACTTGTTCTTCATTTAAAACAGCCCAATCAAATTTTTCTTTAGAATATCCAATTTTAATTGCATCAGAGGTAAATGGTAAATAAAGGTCCAAGAGATATAATTTTCTGCCTTCTTGAATCATTTTTGCTAAAAATGTTCTGTTATTAGAAGGCTGAGTCTTTGTTTCTATAATTTTATTAGCAACATCAACTACTATTCTTTCTTTTGTATTATTTTCCTTAACATAAGTTGGGTAGTCGTTATAAAAAGGATGATCTTTTCCAAGATAAGCGTCTAATGAAATAAATAATTCGGAATTGGTATATACCACTCTGTATTTGTAATCTATATTAGTCAAAAGAGTCGTTACATTAGGGGATTGAAATTTTGGAGAATAATACTTTATATGTTTAAATAAATCTGTTAATTCTTCCTCTATTTTATTGATTTTTTTAAAAACTTTTTGTGTTTCATTATACAATTCTTGTTCATCCTTGTCTTTAATTTTTTTCATCCAAATACTATCCGGAGTTTCTTGCGGTAAAAGCATAGGATAGGACACTTTAAGTGCCTCTAAATTTTCTCCTTGAAAGTCATAAAAATCTACGTCAAATCTATGCATCGAGAAATTTACTTCAATTGTTGAGGTATCTATATTCTTTTTAAGGTCTTTTTGGCAAGAAATCAAAAGTTTCAGTATCAAAAAAAACAAGAAATAATTACGCATATGCTTTGTATCTTTGCTTAGTATTAAGAACTTCAAAAATACAAAAATAGTTTTCTATGCAAATCGAAAAAGTAACAGAACATATTATATCTTGGTTAACAAATTATGCAACTAATGCAGGTGTTAAAGGATTTGTAGTTGGAGTTTCGGGAGGAATTGATTCAGCTGTAACTTCTACTCTTTGTGCAAAAACAGGCTTTCCTACTCTGTGTTTAGAAATGCCTATCCACCAAGCAGAAAATCAAGTGAATAGAGCTGTAAATCACATTTCATGGCTAAAGGAAAATTTTAGTAATGTATCTATGCATCGAATAAATCTTTCTTCTGTTTTTGACGAACTAATCAATGTTTTCCCCCCAATTGAAAATGAAGAAGATAGGTTCATGACTCTAGCCAACACAAGAGCTCGTTTACGAATGACAAGTTTATACTATTTTGCTGGATTAAAGGGTTTATTAGTCGCTGGAACCGGAAATAAAGTAGAAGATTTTGGTGTTGGTTTTTACACAAAATACGGTGATGGTGGTGTAGATTTGAGTCCAATCGCAGATCTAATGAAATCTGAGGTATATGCAATTGCTCGTTTTTTAGAAATACATCAAGAGATTCTAAAAGCAGCACCTACTGATGGTTTATGGGGAGATGACAGAACCGATGAAGATCAACTAGGGGCTAATTATGATGAGCTAGAATGGGCAATGAATGCTCAAGAGAATGGAAAAAAAATAGATGATTTTTCTGGAAGACGAAAAAAAGTTTATGAAATATACACACAATTCAATCGAGCTAATTCTCATAAAATGAATCCTATCCCTGTTTGTGAGATTCCTGAGAGTTTAAAATAAGTCTGCTGACTTAAAAAAAATTAAACCCTAAGATTAATTAAAGCTTTTCCTACAGATTATACGACTCTCATTAATTTACTATACAATCGTTTTTTCAGTTCCGTATAGTTCTGGATCAATTCTAAATCAGTTTTTTCAACAGAGGAATTTATATCAGGGTTGATAAGTTGTTCTATTTTTTTATCAATAAGAACTCTTCTAAGATTTAAAATTGCATCCGTAACAAGTTTAGATAATACTTCTTCTGACTCCGAAACAAAGATTTTTTTTCGTTCCCAATCACTCAATGTATATTTTTCATCATCCATTAAAACAGAGGTTACTATCTCCGAAATTTTTGAATTTGGATGATTAATAAATGCATCTATTTCTATTTTATCCACTTGATTTAATTGATGAATCATTTCATAGTATATACTCCTAAAAATTTCATTTGAAAATTCTACTTCATCTTCTTGAAGATTTAAATACATTTCTTTAGATATCTGATTTGTATATGTTTCTTTCTCTACATGTACCATTCCTTGATCATCTTTTACTTCGATAAAATCGATAAAATCCGTTTCTTGGTTACCAAACAACAATAAAATTCTAATAATTTCTTTTTCAAGAATAAATAAAGAATCAATCTCATCTACTTGCTCGGTTTGCTTTTTTAGAATATCAAATGATTGTTCCTGTTTATATTTTATTTTACTGGAATCTTTTATTTTCTTGCTAATTATCTGAGCCAATTCACTGAATAAAACTCGTTCAGAAACATCCATAATTCGAGAACATTCTTGGACATATATTTCCCTTTGAATACTATCTGGTATCTTAGAAATACTTGTAACAATATCACGAATCAATCCCGCTTTTTTTACAGGATCATTATTTGCCTGTTTCATTAAGAGCGATACTTTAAAATTAATAAAGTCTTGTGCTGAGTCTTCTAAATAGTTTTTTAATGCTTCATCTGACTTTTTTTTAGCAAAACTATCAGGGTCCTCTCCGTCAGGAAATGCAACAACTTTTACATTCATTCCTTGCTCTAAAATCAAATCAATTCCTCTAATAGAGGCTCTAATTCCTGCTGCATCACCATCAAATAAAACAGTAATGTTTTTGGTAAGTCTATTGATTAATCTGATTTGGTCTGAGGTTAATGCAGTTCCTGAAGAAGCAACAACATTCTCAACACCAGACTGATACAAAGAAATTACATCCGTATACCCTTCTACCAAATAACAATTGTCTTGTTTTGCTATTTGTTGTTTTGCATGATAAATTCCGTATAGGATTTTACTCTTATGATAGATGTCACTTTCTGGTGAATTAACATATTTAGCAGTCTTTTTATCGCTTGATAATGTTCTTCCTCCAAAACCCAAAACACGTCCTGACATACTGTGTATAGGAAAAAGAACACGTCCTTTGAAACGATCAAATTGTTTTTTTTCTTTATCTATTGTTAATCCTGTATTGACTAAGTATTTTAAATCATACCCTTTTTGTAATGCCTCTTTGGTAAAAGTATCCCATTGATCTAAACAATATCCTAAATCGAATCTTTTGATGGTTTCTTCCCTAAAACCTCTTTCTCTAAAATAGGTGAGCCCAATAGATTTTCCTTGAGTCGAGTTTAACAATACATCATGAAAATAATCTTTTGCAAAATTTGAAACCAAGAACATACTCTCTCGTTCATTCATCTTTTCTTTCTGCTCATCTGTTTGAAGGGTCTCCTCAATTTCTATATTGTATTTTTTTGCTAGAAATTTTATCGCCTCAGGATATGAATAATGTTCATGTTCCATCAAAAAAGAAACAGCATTACCTCCTTTACCTGTACTAAAATCTTTCCAAATTTGTTTTACCGGAGAAACCATAAAAGAAGGTGTTTTTTCATCAGAAAATGGACTTAACCCTTTAAAGTTGCTTCCCGCTTTTTTTAGCTGAACAAATTCACCAATAACCTCCTCAACTCGAGCAGTTTCAAAAACACGATCTATTGTACTTCTGGATATCATTTACATTTGATGATAAAAGGTTATAAACAAATATAGTAATTAGATGTTTCTAATAATTTGTTATTGTATTTAAATTAAAAAACCTCACTAATATTAATAAGTGAGGTGTTCATTCTTTTATAGAACTATTTAGGATGCAGCTCTTAATTTCTTAAGGGTCGTTTTATTTAATTTATGCTCTGCATAATCCTTGGTCAGAACTAATTTTTTTTCGTCAGAACTAGGTAATTCAAACATTGCATCTGTAAGAATAGCTTCACATAGTGACCGTAAGCCTCTGGCTCCCAATTTGTACTCTACAGCTTTTTTTACAATATATGTCAAAGCATCATCTTCTGCAGTAAATACAACATCATCCATCGAGAAAAGTTTCTCGTATTGTTTTATAATTGAATTTTTAGGTTCTGTTAAGAT
>CATISV010000137.1 GCA_949541125.1 Flavobacterium sp. SCGC AAA160-P02 | reverse complement strand
TTTGTATAATAGGATGGTACCCAAATCGATTGTTACATCATTTAACTCAACAGGGAAATTTTGTGATTCGTATCCTTTAAAAGAAATTTCAATAAGATAAGATCCATTGGATAAATTTTGAAGGATAAAGACACCATTTTCGTTCGTAAGAACTTTACGTGAAGTTTCTTTGACACTAATAGTAACTCCTTTTAATTGATTGTTTTCTTCGCTATCTACTATAACTCCTTTGATTACGTTTTGAGCATAACTGCTAAAACAGACAAAAAAAGCAAGTAGTATAGGGGTGATAAATTTTTTCATTGAATGCTTGGTTGTTTTTAAAATTAAAATTTTGCCTAAGCAAAGCCTAAATTACCAAAATTTATTGATGTAATTGTTAAAATTATTAGATTTAATAGATCACTATTAATTAGTTGTTTATGTTTGTAAATAATAATGATTTTTTAAAATGAAAAAAACCCTTCTTTTACTTTCAATATGTTCTATTTCAATTGCCTTTAGTCAACAAAAAAGTAAGGAATATAAGATTAGGACAGTTGCGTTTTATAATCTAGAAAACTTGTTTGATACTATAAATGATATCACAAAAAACGATGAAGCAAGTCCCATGATGGAGTTAAAAGGAAATCGTTCTAAAGTTTATTGGGATAAAATTGATAAATTGTCAACAGTCATTTCACAAATAGGAAAAGATAAATCTAATACAAGCCCAGCTATTATAGGAGTTTGTGAAATTGAAAACCGAACTGTTTTAGAAGATTTAATAAAGTCAGAAAAATTAAAATCTAAACGTTATGGAATTATTCATTATGAATCTCCTGACAAAAGAGGAATTGATGTGGCTTTATTATATCAACAGCGATATTTTAAGCCTGTCCATCACCAATCATTTAATCCAAATATCTATAGGGATGGAAGAAAAGTATACACAAGAGATCAACTGTTAGTTTCTGGGTATTTAGATGATGAATTAATTCATGTTATTGTTAATCATTGGCCTTCAAGAAGTGGAGGAGAAATGAAAAGTAGGCCATTGAGAGAAAAAGCAGCCTATCAGAATACTAAAATTATTGAGCAAATTAAACAGAAAGAAGAAAATCCAAAGATATTAATAATGGGAGATTTTAATGATGACCCAACAAATAATAGCTTTAAAGAAGTGTTAAAAACAAAAGACAAAAAAGAAGCTGTTGGAAAAGGAGATTTATACAACCCCTATGAAAGTATGTTAAAAAAAGGGTTTAATACACTTGGCTATAGAGACAATATTAATTTGTTTGATCAAATTGTAATCACATCTCATTTGTTAGATACTGGAGAGAATGATTTTTCGTCGTATAAAATGTTCAAAGCGGCAATTTTCAATAAACGCTTCTTAACCAATAAAAGAGGTCGCTATAAAGGATACCCTTTCCGAAGTTTTTCTTACGGATCTTACACAGGAGGGTATAGTGATCATTATCCGGTATATATGTATTTAATTAAAGAGAAATAAGAATCACTTTTTAGTGTGTCTTTTTTAGATCTTTTAAAACTAGTTGAATAGAAGACATTCCATTCCATTCGTTTTCATCTAAACTGTAGGCAATATCAAAATCATTTTTAATCATTTTTATTTTGTCACCCAACCCAAAACCTATGGCATTATAGGTTTTTCGATCGGCGCCTGATATGATATTTAATTTAAGATGATTTTGATCAGCTCCCACCTTTTTTCCATAGCCATTATCTCTTACTGAACTGGTGGAAAAAACAGGTTTCATATTATGCGGTCCAAAAGGCCCCATTTGTTGTAAAATTCTAAAAAATTTTGATGTAATATCAGACAATTCTAATGCTGAGTCAATTGTAATCTCAGGAACTAATAATTTTTTATCAATGCTAGTTTTTACGACCTTTTCAAATTTATTTTTAAAAGCAGCATAATTTTTTGGATCTAGTGTTAAACCAGCAGCGTATTTGTGTCCGCCAAATTGTTCAATAAACTCTGAACATTGTTGTAATGCATCGTAGATGTCAAAACCTTTTACAGATCTGGCCGAGGCAGTAAGTTTATCTCCACTTTTGGTAAACACCAATGTGGGTCTATAATAGGACTCTATGAGTCTAGAAGCCACAATACCAATAACACCTTTATGCCAATTTTCAGAATAAACAACCGTTGAAAAGTTTTCTTTTTCATTAGTTGAATCAATTTGTTGTAAAGCTTCATATGTAATTTTTTTATCGAGTTCTTTTCTTTCCGTATTAAAAACTTCTATTGAAGCAGCACATTCTATAGCTGCTTTAAAATCCATTTCTGTCAATAGTTCTACCGCATAATTACCGTGTTTGATTCTTCCTGCTGCATTAATCCGTGGAGCAATCATAAAAACAACATCGGTGATTGTCAATATTTTTTTATGTATCTGGTGAATAATTGCCTTAATTCCATTTCTTGGATTTGTATTAATGACTTGTAGCCCATAGTAAGCCAAGACTCTATTTTCGCCAGTTATAGGAACAATATCTGCGGCAATTGCAGTAGCAACTAGATCTAAATATTGAGTTAAATCTTCAATAGATTGATTTCTTTTAGATGCGAGGGCCTGAATTAATTTAAAACCAACTCCACAACCACACAGCTCATCATAAGGATATGAACAATCACTTCTTTTAGGATTAAGAATAGCTACAGCCTCAGGGAGTTGATCAGCAGGTTTATGATGATCACAAATAATAAAATCAATTTTTTTTTGGTTGGCGTATGCTACCTTATCGATGGCTTTAATACCACAATCTAGTGCAATGATCATAGAAAAATTATTATCTGCAGCAAAATCAATTCCTTGATAGGAAATACCATATCCTTCTTCATATCGATCTGGAATATAAGTGGAGATATTTGGTGTGATGGTTTTAAGATAAGAAGAAACTAAAGAAACAGACGTTGTGCCATCTACATCATAATCACCATAGACAAGAATATTTTCATGATTCGAGATTGCTTTTTCAATCCTAAGAACCGCTAGATTCATATCTTTTAACAAGAAAGGGTCGTGAAGATCCTCTAATGAGGGGCGAAAAAATTTTTTTGCCTCCTCAAAATCACGAACCCCTCTTTGTACTAATAGTTTCGATAGGGTTAAGTCTATCGAAAGATCCTTGGAAAGCCGACGTATTGTTTCAAGATTTGGTACTGTTTTAAAAGTCCAACGCATAGCAATTTGATTGTGCTGAGTTTATCTCAGTAACGAGTTCTAATTATTGTTTATGAAGATACACTTTCGTGGTTATTTTAGCAAATTGACGAAACATTTCCATAACACCACAATACCTTTCTACAGATAAGGTAACTGCTTTGTTAATTTTATCCTCTTGTAAATCACTTCCATAAAAATGATATTCTACACTCACTTTATTATAAAATTTAGGATGCTCCTCTGTTAATTCTCCATGAACTACAATTTTAAAATTGGTTACTTCAGCTCTCATTTTTTTTAACAAAGAAACCACATCTAAACCTGAGCAACCTGCTAGTGAAGATAGCATCATTGCTTTAGGACGTAAGCCTTTGTTTTTTATTCCTTCTTCGGGAGCATCCATAAAAATAACATCTCCACTTGGATTGTCAGATTCAAATAACATGTTTTCTTTCCAAATTGTTGTTACTGTATTATTTGCCATAATTAATTTTTAAGATAAGACATTTTTAATTTTACAAAAATAGTAACAATGATTCAATAATTCTTATGTTATATTTGCTACAAATACTCAATTTTTTGAAAAAGAAATACAAATTTCACTAATAAGTACAATCGCATAAAAATTTATCAAGTAAAGAATGTATTATAAGCGCCTAAGTATTGTCTTAGTTTTTCTATCCTTTTGTTCTTTCTCTCAGACTATTGATGATATGAATAAAAAATATTCTCCGATAAAAATCATTTATAAAAATACCATAAACCCAGTAAATTTAAATAATACGGATTTCGATTATCATTTTTGTGAAACAGACGATAATGGAACTGAAGAGATTAATTTGATTCCAATTATTGATCAGGTAGAGACTGCTGTTGCTGGAGATTTAATCTCAGACAATCCTAAATTATTGATTGGCACCTCTACTGGGGAAATTTTACAGATTGATGATATTTTACAAAACCCAATCATTAGTGTAATATGTGAACTTCCTTACTCTTCTCTAGATGTAGCTATCAATTCTGAAGGTGAATTTTTTACAACTAGACCCTCACCTACGGGCATTGAAAAGATAGATGAAAGTGACTGCACAACAGATACTGTTTTGAATTCTGGAGGAAACTCTCTGTCTTTTGACACTCAAAATAATTTGTATTTCAATGATTTTGATCAAATTTCTTCAGCTGTATATAGATTGGATGCAGGACTCTCAACTGCGCCTTATATTTGGCATGATTTTCAAAATGGTAGTCCAGGCGGTGATTTTGTGATTTTGGGAAATTATATGTACATCGCTTGGAAAAGCATAAATGGATCTGACCAGCTCTACAAAGTAACCATAGATTCTGATATCAATTATATCTCTCATGAATCATTAGGATCCTTGAAACCTGATACTTTTGGACTTGCGAGTGAACAAGGAGTTCTTTACGGTATCACACCGTCTGAAATCTACAGAATTAATTTGAGCACTTCTGTACCTACCTTTGAGACCATTTTAGGAAATAATTTTGTACATGGTCTATGGTGGGGTTCTGCAGGGTTTAGCGAAGCCATTGAATTTGTTTCTACAGCTCATGTATCCGAGTCAGATGCTGAAAATAATGTTGGATCATTACCAAACACTTGGACAAATACTAATCTAGGGAGTCAAACTATCTATATAAGGACCGAAGAAATTACTAGCGGTAATTATGTAGTCACACCAGTCACCATTCATATTCACCAAACCCCAATTATAGCTAATACTCCTCCTCATTTGGAAACTTGTGATTTTGATGGTAATGGTATAGAATTATTTGATTTAACAACCCAAACTAATCTGATTTTAGGTTCTCAAGATTCAACTATGTTTGAAGTTATTTATTCAACTGAAAACTCATTTTCTGATTTGATTACTAACCCTGAAAATTATATATGTACCTCCCCTCTTGAAACAATTTTTTTTAGAATAATAAATAGTGATGAATCAACATGTTTTTCTGAAGGCACATTCAATTTAACTTTTACAGATGAGATTAACTGTGTTCAAAATGAACCTCCTGTACTTTCTGCAGATTCGAGGGAGGCTTATTGCCCTTTAAGTCAAATCAAAATAGCACCAAATTTTACGATTACTGATCCAGATGATACTGGGATTGAGGGGTTTTTTATTCAAATTTCTTCAGGTTATAACGCAGCTTCGGATCTATTGGCTTTAACAGGAAATTATCCGACGATTAATTCTTCTTGGAGCACAGTAGAAGGTAAATTGACGTTAACTCCCAACGGGGCTTCTCAAATTTTATATACGGATTTAGAATTAGTGGTAAGAGATGTTGTCTTTGAGAGCAGTGACCCAAACATCAGTGGAGAAAGGTTTTTTTCTTTGACCATAGATGATGCCAACTATCTGCCGTCCACAGATCATTTTTATGTATATCAAGAAAACATAGGTGTCTTATGGTCTGAGGCCAAAACTTTGGCCGAAAACTCAACTTATTATGGACTTCAAGGGTATTTGGCAACCATCTTATCAGCTGAAGAAAATCAAATATCTGCAGAACAAATAACAGGGACCGGTTGGATTGGCGGAAGTGATCAGGAAACTGAAGGCGTCTGGAAATGGGTCACAGGTCCTGAAGCAGGCTTGGTCTTTTGGAATGGAAACTTTACTGGATCAGCTCCTCCTGGAATCTATTCAAATTGGAATACTAATGAACCCAATCAATCAGGAAACGAGGATTATGCTCATATTACTGCTGATGGTGTTGGTATTGATGGCTCATGGAATGATTTATCAAATACTGGTGCTAGTTCTGGCCCTTATCAACCCAAGGGATATATTGTTGAGTACGGAGGGACCCCTGGAGATCCCGTCCTCAATATTTCTGCCAGTACAAGTATTTATATTCCTGAAATAGTATCAAATACAGGTGGTGAAACCTGCCCTAATGGAAGTGTTACTTTAGAGGCAATATCATCAGAGGGAGAAGTCTTTTGGTATGATGCCATATCTGATGGAAATCTAGTAGCAACAGGAAATATATTCACTACTCCTTTACTCAATAGTTCTACAACGTACTATGCAGCAGTTTCTCCAGAAGGATGTTCAACTATCGATAGAGTGGCGATAGAAGCAATTGTTTACCCTATCCCTATAGTGACTGACCCAGTATTACTGTCAGTATGTGATGACGATCAAGATGGTTTTGTAAATATTGATTTGACCTCTGTAAATTCAGATATTTCAGTTGATTTTGCGAATGAAACGTTCCAATACTATCCATCACAGTTAGACGCAGAGAACAACACTAATGAAATTGTAGATCCGACAAATTATACGAATGTTATAGATACCAATGATACCGTTTGG
>CATISV010000136.1 GCA_949541125.1 Flavobacterium sp. SCGC AAA160-P02 | reverse complement strand
TCACTAATAATTTTAACACGACCCCAGTTGTTATTATTAAACTTGCCTCTAACATATGCTTCTGAATATCTTGTTTCTGATAAAAAATTTTCATCAATTAAATAACAGATATATTCATCTACTTGAACACCAAAAACTCCAAGTTTGTTAAGTTTATTTATAACATCTAAATGACATCTTTCTTGATATGCACAAAAATATTCGATTTTCTTTTTTACAGAAGACTCCATACTATAATATAAAAAAAACCGTTTAGAATTTCTAAACGGTTTTTTGGTAATTTTTACTTTAAAATTTTTGATCTATTATTTGTTAAATTATATTCAAGATATAAGTATGAGTCTCTTGGAATAACTTTAATTATTCTTTTATACTGAAAGCTCCACTTATTTTTAAATGAGAATAGACCTTTGTTTATATACGCTGCTACAAATGGATGAACATGAATGTATATTGCTCCTTTTTTGTAACGCGAATTCTTAACAATTCTGCTAAGTTCTGTGTTAATTTTGTCAACCAGTAAAATAGGTGCTTCCACTTCTAATCCCTTATTAGGATTAGCTTCTTTTGTCTTAATATTCATTTCAGGCCTTACCCTTTGCCTTGTAATCTGAATTAATCCAAATTTACTTGGTGGAAGAATTTTATGTTTTGTTCTATCTTTTGCCATCTCTGCACAAAAGTGATCAAACAACTTTTTTCTGTTTTCTCTTTTAGTTAAATCTATAAAATCTACAACTATAATTCCTCCCATATCTCTAAGTCTTAATTGTCTTGCTATTTCAGCAGACGCAATTAAGTTAACTTCCATGGCAGTCTCCTCTTGTGTTTTTGATTTATTTGATCTGTTTCCACTATTAACATCAATAACATGAAGAGCTTCTGTATGTTCTATTATTAGATATGCTCCTTTTTGCATAGAGACGGTTCTTCCAAATGAAGACTTTATCTGCCTCTCAATTCCATATTTTTCAAAAATAGGAGTTACCCCTTTATAGAGTTTAACAATTGATGATTTTCCTGGAGCAATCAGCTTAATATACTCTTTAATTTCGCTGTGTAAATTTGGGTCATCTAGATATATGTTGGAGAATGAATCATCAAATACATCTCTTAGTTTTGATGTTGTTCTATTTATTTCTCCTAAGATTTTCGTTGGATATGAATCAGACTTACTAAAATTTATACATAGTCTTTTCCATCTCAAAATTAAATCTTTAAGATCTCCCTCTAGCTCACTTACGGATTTATTTTTTGCTACTGTTCGAATTATTACACCAAAACCTTTTGGTTTAATATTCTTTACTAAGGTTTTTAGCCTTTTCTTTTCATCTTGACTTTTAATTTTTTGTGAAATTGAGATTCTCTCTGAAAAGGGAATCAAAACCATATATCTACCTGCTAATGAAATTTCAGAGCTTAATCTTGGCCCCTTGGTTGATATAGGTTCTTTGATAATTTGTACTAAAGTTGTCTGCTTTGCTTTTAGACAATCTTTAATAAGACCATTCTTTGGAATATCCTTTGCAAAATCAAACTTACTAAATGAAAAAGATTTTACTTTTTTAGAATCAATTTGATCTACAAACTTGGATAATGACAATAATTTTGGTCCTAAGTCATGATAGTGTAAAAACCCATCCTTTTCATGACCTACATTTACAAATGCAGCATTCAATCCAGGAATAGTTTTTCTTATTTTTGCAACAAAAATATCACCTACAGAAAATTTGTTTTTACCTACTTCTTTGTCTAGCTCAACAAGTCTACCCTCATTAAGCATTGCAAAATCAACAGCATTTGAATTTGACCTTATAATCAATTCTTTTTTCACTGTTATAAGTATTATTTCTACTCTAAAGTAGAAAGGTTAAACATTTTTCAATAATTATATAACTTTCGTTATATGTTATTTCAAAGAACTTGGGATTTTTAAAGTGTAATCCCTAACACTATTTCTTTTTATGACGGTTTGCTCTCGCTCTTTTTTTCCTCTTGTGAGTAGCAACCTTATGTCTTTTTCTTTTTTTACCGCTAGGCATATCTATCTAATTTATAATTAGCTAACTGGAACGTTTTGCTTGACAGATTTGACAAAAGTTTTCGAAGGTTTAAATGCTGGAATATTATGAGCTGGGATAATTACAGCAGTATTTTGTGAAATATTTCTACCTGTTTTCTCTGCTCTTGTTTTAATTATAAAACTTCCAAAACCTCTTAGATAAACATTATTATTATTTTGGAGAGAATTTTTGATTTCATCCATAAATTTTTCAGCGATCATCTGTACATCAGTTTTATCCATTCCTGTTTGATCCGATATATTTTTTACAATATCTGCCTTTGTCATTTTTCTGTTATATTGGTTATACAATTAGCTTTTAAGGCTAGCAAATATATAAATTTATATTTTAAATTAGTGATTTAGTAACATATAATTAGCCACTAATAAATTACTAGATGTCTTTGGAAAATCAATTACTTAAATGGTATTTAATTAACAAAAGAGACTTGCC
>CATISV010000135.1 GCA_949541125.1 Flavobacterium sp. SCGC AAA160-P02 | reverse complement strand
TGAAAATAACGAAAGGTTAGAGTTTTTAGGAGACTCGGTATTAAATTCTGTCATATCACAATACTTGTTCTCTAAATTTCCAAATGAAAAAGAAGGACTATTAACTAGAATGCGTTCATATTTAGTAAAGGGCGAGACACTTACTGCTATTGCAAACGAGATAAACTTGTCTGAATATATAAAGCTTTCAAAAGGCACTGCAAATCTTTCACAAAATAGAAAATATTCAATTTTAGAGGGCGCAATTGAATCAATAATAGGTGCTGTGCTCTTAGATAGTAATTGGGAAGAAGTAAATATTTTTGTTCTAAATTTAATGTATAGAGAATTAGCAAATATTGCCACAAACAAAGAATTTCGTGATTCTAAAACTGAACTTCAAGAATTAATACAATCCAAAAAAATAAACTTGCCAAAATATAATACCAATGCTTCCAATGAGGGATTTGAATCATCTTTGGAATATAATGATCAAACTTTCATAGCCCATGGAGCCTCAAAGAGGCAAGCAGAGAGTTCTGTTGCAAAAAAAGTACTAGAATTTATAAAACAAAAAAATGTCTAAAAATTATTGTGGTTATATTTCTATTATTGGTAAGCCAAATGTGGGCAAATCTTCAATAATTAACAAAATCTTAGAAAAAAAAGTATCTATAACATCCAGAAAATCGCAAACAACTAGAAACAATATTCTTGGTGTTAAAACCGATCGAAACAAGCAAATGATTTTTATAGACACGCCTGGCATGCATATAAAGTCACAAAGGACTATGAATAAAATCCTTAATAAATCTGCACAAAGCATAGTAGAGGATTCTGATTTAGTATTGTTTGTTGTCCAAAGATTAACGATAGATGCAGAAGATAAATCAATTATTTCTAAATTAAGTGATACCAATTCATTAAAAATATGTGTAATAAATAAAATTGATCAAATAAAGAACAAAAATGAACTTTTACCATTTATAGAGCAGCTTACAACTGAATATGGATTTGATTCCATAATTCCAATATCTGCTGAAACAGGTCAAAACCTTGATGAGCTGATTAACTTAATAAAGAAAAATTTACCTGAAAATGATCATATATATGATGAGGAGCTCAGTATTAGCGATAACAGGAATAGATTTATGATATCGGAGCTTATCAGAGAAAAGATTATTAGAAAGTTGGGAGATGAACTTCCACATGATACATATGTAGATATTGAAGATATCAAAGAAAAGAAAGGTATCACGCACATTAATGCAACAATTTTTGTAAACCGTCAGTCACAAAAACAAATAGTTATTGGATCTGGCGGAAAGAATTTAAAAATTATTGGAGAACAAGCTAGAGCTGACATAGAAGAATTTCTAAAAACCAAAGTTTTTTTAAAAACATGGGTTAAAGTGAAGAAGAATTGGAATACGGATACAAGCTTTATTCATAGCTTGGGTGTAGGTACTAATTATGAGTCAGATTAATACTGACGAATGTTTTCTATTGCATCAAAGGCCTTATGGAGAAACGAGCATTATTTCTGAAGTTTTTACTAAAAAAAATGGAAAGATGTCGCTCATAGCAAAAGGTGCAAAAAAACCAAAGTCAAAGTTTTTTGGATACTTAGTCCCTTTTTACAAACTGAATATCACATACTCAGGCAGATCAGAACTGAAGACATTGACGAACATAGACAGAGATTTATCCGACTTTAATAATACTCTTTCAAAGAAAAGTTATAGTTTGTTATATATAAATGAGCTTCTTATAAAGCTCTTGCCAAAAGATGCTTCGCATTTAGAGCTATTTAACTTGTATGAAGGTTTTTTAGAAGAGGTAAGCAAAAAAAAGGAAATTGAAATTGTTCTTAGACATTTTGAGCTAGATCTCCTTGATATGTTGGGTTACGGATTAGATTATGACAATGATATAGATAATAATAATCCTATTGTGCCAAATGCTTTTTATACATTTATTTCCGAAAAAGGTTTTAGAGAATCTGATAAATCTGGATTGTCGGGCGAGCATATAATTTCTATAAAAAATAGAAATCTTGAGGAAGTACCTAGAAAATCATTAAAAGAAATAACAACAAAAGCGATTAGATTTTGCCTTGATGGTAAAGAGCTAAGTAGTAGAGAAATATTTAAATCAATCAAAAAATGATATTCGGTATTGGAACAGACATAGTTGATGTCACAAGGATTAAGAAAATGAAATCCATTGATTCATTTGCAAAAAAAATTTTAGGAGATAATGAATATTTAAAATTTTCAAAATTATCAGAGTCAAAAAAAGTTTTTTTTATAGCAAAACAATTTGCTGGTAAAGAAGCTTTTGCAAAAGCAATTGGAACCGGCATTTCTGGAGATGTTAATTTCAAAACAATTGAAATACTTAGGGATGATGAAGGCAAGCCTATGTTTAAATTTGCTGAGAAGACACAATCACTTATAGACAATTTGGGAATTACACATTCACATGTTAGTCTTTCTGACGAAAAGGAGTATGCTTTAGCATTTGTTATATTAGAAAAATGAAGAATATAATTTTACTTGGGCCACCTGGAGCTGGGAAAGGAACGCAAGCTGACTTGATTTGTGAGTTATGTAATATACCTAAAATTAGTACTGGAGATATGCT
>CATISV010000134.1 GCA_949541125.1 Flavobacterium sp. SCGC AAA160-P02 | reverse complement strand
TTTTTTGAACGGCGTCAATGAATTCAACAATCCCAAGAATTAGAATGGCAAACAAAAGATAATATGTCATTTGTGGATGGTTTGCCTTAATTTCCAAGGCCATCGACAGTGCTGTAATAATGAAACCTAATAAATATCGTTTCTGAAAAATCCAAACAACACCAGCGATTACAAGTGGCATGTAACCAATTGCATGAGCTTTTGCATTGTGACCTGCACCAAAAATAATAATAAGGTATGTCGAAAAGCCAAAAGCAAGGGAGCCAACAATCGCTAATTTCCAATTGACTTTAAAAGCCATTAATAAAATATAAAAACCTAAGAAATAGAGAAATAAATAGTCGGCTGGCCTAGGCAAAAAACGAATCAAATTATCTAAATAAGTAATATAATCGTTCGGGAAATACGTACCTATTTGATAGGTAGGCATCCCACTAAAAGCACTTTCTGTCCAGTAAGGTTCTTCCCCTGTTGTTTTTCTATAATCATTAACTTCTTTTGCCATTCCGATATGCTGAGTAATATCGGATTGAGACATCTTATCTCCTTTAAGAACAGGATGAAAATACAGCAATGCTGCTACCATAAAAACAGAAAGAGACGCTAAATGTGGTACAATTTTTTTAAGATTCATGATTAATCAATTTCTTCAAAATCTACATATTCTCCAACAGAACTTTTTCCTTCATTTTTAGAACTAGGCTTTTTATCAATGATTGTTTCACCCTCTTTTGTTGGTGTATTGTAGGTTTGTTTATTGTGCTGGTTGTATCTTTTTTGAGCTTTTTTTTGCATATTTCCAAGCACTCTTTTTATTAAAACAGGAGCAAATATTCTTGCTAAAAAACGAAAAGCATAATATACGATAAGTATGATAAGAATTGTTCTAAGTAAACCCATTTATTATGCTTTTTGCATGGTTAATTTATAATAAAAGTCAAAAGTAACAATTTGAGGATAATAGTTACGTTAATACTATACAAAAACTTTAGCAGACCTAAAAAAGAATTTTAGCATTTGATGAATCCTATTTTTACAGTAAGTTTGTGCAAAACCAAAATAAGTGAGATTGTTTAAAGATCCTTTCTTTTTATTTAGACTCCAAAAATTATGGATTTTCTTTTTGGTCTTATCTACGAATTTTATGTATTCCCAATATACAGAAGTCATTAACTCAAATAGACCGGGGTTTTCAGAAAGTCCATATAGTGTAGGGACTGGTGTTTACCAACTTGAAACAAGTTTTTTTTATAGAAAATCCGATATATATCCAACTTTTTCTAGACCACAATCTCAAGGAATAGATTTTTTATTTAGAACTAGTTTTTTTAAAGAACAATTAGAACTAAACGTAAATCTTTCAGTCCAAAAAGATGATATCAGTTTTCAAAATATTTTTAATTCAAATTATTTTACAAAAGGGATTGGTAAATTTACAATTGGTGCTAAGTATCTGGTGTATGAGCCTAAATATAAAGATAAATCAAAAGAAATAAGAAGTTGGGTAAAACGAAATAGTTTTGACTGGAAAAGGTTGATTCCGTCAGTTGCACCGTATGTTGGAATCAATACTAATATGGTAAATGATATTTACAAAAAGAGAGGAATTTCACCCAAAGTTGGGATATTGCTTCAACAAGAAATTAGCTATGATTTCAACATCATAACCAATGTCTATTACGATTATATAGGAACAGAAAACCCAGAACTTTCTTACATCATTACAGCTACCTATAACTTTAGTGATCGCTGGTCTACTTTTTTTGAAAATCAAACACGTTTTGACAAATACCAATACCAAAGTAATATAGGTACTGGTATCGCTTTTTTGTACAATAGAAATCTTCAAATAAATAATTCTTTGCGATTATTAACAGATTCAAAATCTACTGGTTTTTATTCATCTATTGGTATTTCTTACCGACTCAATAGACATGTAGATAAAGTTACGAATCTGGATGAGAACATGAATCTTAC
>CATISV010000133.1 GCA_949541125.1 Flavobacterium sp. SCGC AAA160-P02 | reverse complement strand
TCCCATTTCCTAGTCAAGTGACCGAAATGAACTCCATTTTCTAATAATTCTTTAATGTCTACTTTTGTCATTTTTAATAATTGTTTACTTTCTGTTTACTAGCAATAGATTAGTAGTTTTTCAAGTCTAACCTATTTAGATGCTAAACTGTTGTTTATAATGTGATAATAGTTCAAAAAAACGAATAGAGATTTAAATAAATTCAGTGTAGAATTCATCTCTTTATTAACGTTTAGAGAACTGGAATTTTTTACGAGCTTTCTTCTGACCATATTTCTTACGTTCAACCATTCTTGGATCACGTGTTAATAATCCTTCTGGTTTTAAGATAGATCTGTATTCTTCGTTAATGGATACTAGAGCTCTTGTAATTGCCAGACGAATTGCCTCAGCTTGACCCGTTACTCCACCACCATATACACTTACTTTAATATCATAAGAAGTTAGATTTTCTGTTAACATTAAAGGTTGTTGTACTTTATATTGTAAAGTTCCAGTAGTAAAATAGTCTTTAAAGTCTTTTTTATTTACTACAATTTTTCCCTTTCCTTTAGAAAGATATATACGAGCTACGGCAGTTTTTCTTCTACCTATTTTGTGAACTGTATCCATTATTTAAGATCGTTTAAGTTAATAGTCTTAGGGTTCTGGGCATCATGCTTATGCTCTGTTCCAGCATACACATATAAATTTCTAAATAGAGCGCTTCCCAAAATATTTTTTGGTAACATTCCTTTTACCGCTTTCTCTAAAAGTCTTGTAGGATCTTTTTCAAACATTTCTGAAGCGGTTAACGATCTTTGTCCACCTGGATATCCGGTATGACGGATATAAGTCTTATCAGTCCACTTTTTCCCAGTAAGATTAATTTTTTCTGCGTTGACCACCACCACATTGTCTCCACAATCTACATGAGGAGTAAAATTAGGTTTGTGTTTACCTCTAATTAGCATTGCTATTTTAGAAGCTAGACGACCCAACGTTTGCCCGTCCGCATCAATCAAAATCCACTCCTTGGTAGCAGTCGATTTGTTTGCTGATGCTGTTTTGTAACTTAATGTGTTCATAATTACACTTTTAGTTTTTGTTCTATTAGTAAATCATTCATTTTCCTTCAAAAAGGAGTGCAAATGTACTATTAATTATTTGATTGACAAATAGTAATCAATAGGTTTTAATAGCTGTAATTTAATTTCAATTAAGAAGTGATTTTTTGACTCAGAATATTTGTTTTAAGATTTAAAAAGTAAAGAATGGGAAATTTATTGACTCAATCTCAAGGGTAAAAAATAGATTTGTTTGTATATATAAAGTTTTGTAAAAGTCAATTACCAAACCATTTAATTCCATATCCCATAATTATTCTTCAATCTTATTCCACTTCATTATTAGTTCCCTAAAATGATGTTCGATTCCTACTTTATTAAAATTTTAATGTGCTTCAAGCCAATTCTTGCCTTCTCCCAGATCTACATCCAAGGGCACCTCCATATGATAGGCATTTTCCATTTCTCTTTTGACGATGGGTTTTATGATTTCTAACTCATCTTTGTGAACGTCAAAAACCAATTCGTCATGAACTTGCAGTAACATTTTAGATCTAAAGTTTTCTTTTTCAAAGCGTTTGTAGATATTTATCATTGCTAGTTT
>CATISV010000132.1 GCA_949541125.1 Flavobacterium sp. SCGC AAA160-P02 | reverse complement strand
TATAAATTGCATTACCAATTGATGTTAGACCCACAATAGATCCTGCATCATTTGTAACCACTGACATTTTGAATGTTAGAAGTGCAACTATTCCTGTTAGTAAAATTCCAGTTGCCATGTAATTATAAACTTTTAACATGTAGGCTCTTAAGCCCTCATCCATTACAACTGCTGTTTGTTGAGCTGCTTTTGCTCTGTTTAATATTCCGTTTTTATCAAATTCCATGATGAGTAATATATAATAGTCTTTTACTAATTATTCAAGATACCTTAAAAGATTTAAAATATCCAAATTAAACAAAAAGCATAATGAATTATAAAAAACTAGGGAATACCGATCTTGACGTAAGCACAATTTGTCTCGGTACGATGACTTGGGGTGAACAAAACACTCAAAAGGAAGCTTTTGAGCAGATGGACTACTCGTTAGAAAATGGTGTAAATTTTTGGGATACAGCTGAATTATACGCTGTTCCTCCAAGAAAAGAAACTTACGGTGACACTGAAGTAATTATAGGTAACTGGTTTGAAAAAACAAAAAAAAGAGACCAAGTAATTCTCGCATCAAAAGTTGCTGGTCCAGCAAGAAATTATTTGAGAAATGGAGAGAATAGTTTCACAGGCCCCAATTTAGAATCTGCTCTAGAAAATAGTCTTAAAAGACTAAAAACAGATTATATAGATTTATACCAACTTCATTGGCCCGAAAGAAATGTAAATAATTTTGGAAGGCTAAATTACACTCATAAAGAAAATAATTGGAACCAATTTGAAGATATACTTGGAGAATTAAATAAATATGTAGATAAAGGTAAAATTAGGTACGTAGGATTGTCGAATGAGACCCCATGGGGGGTGTTGAATTATCTAAAAATTTCGAAAGAAAAAAATTTGCCAAGAATGATGTCTATACAAAATCCTTATAGTCTATTAAATAGATCATATGAAATTGGATTATCTGAAGTATCAATTAGAGAAGAAATTGGTTGTCTTGCTTATTCTCCGCTAGCAAGTGGATATTTAACCGGTAAATATAGGAATAATAATTTTCCAAAAGGATCTCGTATGGAACGAGATTTTGATTTTTGGACACGTTATAGAAAACCTAATACAGAAAAAGCCATAGAATTATATTATGAAATTAGTAATAAATATGGATTAGATATGAGTCAAATGTCATTAAAATTTTGTGAAATTCAAGATTTTATGACTAGTGTTATTATTGGAGCAACCACAATGGAGCAGTTGAAAACAAATATAGAAAGTGTAAACATAAAACTATCTGATGATGTCATTAAAGAGATTAATAATGTTCAAACAATTTATCCAAACCCATGTCCATAATTAAAAAAACTTTATTATTAGTATCAATATCTTTTATTATTTTCTTCGGTCAAATCTCTGCAGAAGAGATAAAAAAAATTGGAAAATATAAAGACTGGGAAGCAATGGTTGTAAATGATGAAAGTGGTAAAGTATGTTTTGCTCAATCATCTCCCATTTTACAAGCTCCAAAATCAAATAAAAGAGATGCAAAATTATTTATTGCATTTAGACCTGCAGAAAAAATAATTAATGAGGTTAGTGTTACTGGAGGTTATGAATTTCATAAAAATAACTCAGTAGTTGCTCAATCAGGAAAAAATAAATTCAAATTTGATATTAAAGAACAAGGTTTTGCATGGATTGCTGACACCAAGATTGAGTTCAGAATGATTAATAGAATGAAAAAAGGTTCTCGAATTATGATAACGGGATATAATCAAAAAGGGTCACAAACAATTGATCACTATTCATTATTAGGATTTACTAAGGCTTATAACTCTACAAAAAAAGCTTGTAGTTAATCAAATGAAATCAAAAAAGAAAATCGTTTTAGCCTATTCTGGAGGACTAGATACTTCTATCATATTAAAATGGCTTCAAGAAAACTATGATGCTGAAGTAATTTGCTACACTGCAGATGTAGGGCAAGAAATTGATAGAAAAAAAATTATAACCAACGCAAAAAAATTTGGTGTTAAAAATATTATTATAAAAGATTTAAAAGATACTTTTGTCAAAGATTATGTTTTTCCAATGATAAGGGGTCACGCTATCTATGAAGGTGTTTATTTGTTAGGAACATCAATAGCCAGACCACTTATTGCAAAAGATCAAATTAGAGTTGCTAAAAAATTTAAAGCTTATGCAGTCTCACATGGGGCAACTGGTAAAGGAAATGATCAAGTTCGATTTGAGTTAGGATACCATTATTTTGGACCCAATATAAAAATTATAGCTCCATGGAGAATTTGGAAATTAAAATCGAGAACAGATCTTATCAATTATGCAAAAAAACACGGAATAGCTATTCCAAAGGATAAAAAAGGTGCACCTCCTTTTTCAGTTGATGATAATTTATTTCATACTTCTACAGAAGGTAAGGTTTTAGAAAATCCAAAAAATTCAGCACCAGAATTTATTTTTCAAAGATCTGTTTCGCCAGAAAAAGCTCCTAATAAACCAAGTTTTGTAACTATAAATTTTAAAAATGGTGATCCGTATGGGATCAATGGAAAAAAACTTTCACCTTCAAAATTATTAGAAAAACTTAACCAGCTTGCAGGTAAAAATGGAATTGGAAGAGTTGATTTAGTTGAAAATAGATTTATTGGAATAAAATCAAGAGGAGTATACGAAACGCCTGGTGGTACATTATTACTTTATGCACATAGAGCAATGGAGTCTGTTACTCTTGATAAAGAGACAATGCACAAGAAAGATCAAATAATGCCCAGATACGCAGAACTTATTTACAAT
>CATISV010000131.1 GCA_949541125.1 Flavobacterium sp. SCGC AAA160-P02 | reverse complement strand
TTAATCATAACAATGATACCATTTGGTCTTAATTCTATATTACTGTAATTTACATCAGACACTTTGTTTAGTAAGAAACGAATATTTTCACTCGTATCTTCAATTAACATTCTTTTTGAACCCTTACCTCCCATTTTAAATGTTTTGTAAAATGAAAAAGAATTTCCCAATACACTATCGATTAAATCACTAGCTTCCTTATTGTTGAATGTTGTTGAAATAATCATGAATTATAAGTGCCAAATATATTTTTGATTACTAAGTTTATCAAATAGATAAATAAATATTAACATATAATTATAATATTTTTTTGACTTGATTAACATTCTAACAAAGAAGAAAATTTTTGAATCTAAAAAAATTAGTTATCAGATAGAATTTTTCTATTTGAAAAAGTATGTTTTGAAAGAATTCGTTTATTCTCTTTTTTAACTTCAGAGTTTTTTTTCAAATTCCACAGAACATCACTGGCTTCTTTTCTGTTTTTTTTGATGTCAACAATAGGATTCGGATAATCTTTACCAAGATTTACATTGTTGAGTTGTTGCTCTAGTGGAGTCATTAAGTAGGGTTCGTGAGCAAAAGCAGGGTCTAAATCTTTAAGTTCTGGAACCCATTTTTTAATAAATGTAGCATCTTTATCGTATTCAATTCCATTTTTTGTGGGATTGTATATTCTAATGCTATTGATTCCTGTCTCACCAGCTTGCATTTGTAATTGAGGGAAATGAATCCCTGGTTCAAAATCTAAAAACTGTTGTGAAAGATGATGTGCGGCATCTTGCCAAGGTTGCCAAAGTATGTGGGTAAAAAATGAGACAATCATGGCTCTCATTCTAAAATTGATATACCCCGTTGTATTAAGACATCTCATGCTTGCATCTACAAGAGGAAACCCTGTATATCCTTCTTTCCATGCTTTTTGATAGTGTTTTGAAACACTTTTCTTTAGCTTATGGTAGCCTTTGTTAATACTTACATTTTCCATTATATGCTCCATCTCAAACTTCTGTATAAAATGCGCTTGCCATCTCAATCTAGATAAAAAAGCATTAATATGTTTTTTCTTATCCGAATGTTGTTTTATTTCAAGTCCTTTTTGAAAGATTTCTCTTACTGATAAATTTCCCCATGCTAAGTATGGTGATAATCTACTACAACTATTTCTGGAATATTCAGGTTTAGAAATATTGTACATATAATCTTTGTGTCTCACTTCAAAAAATGTATTCGCATATCTCCATCCTGTTGAGGTACCCCCTTTTTGAAATGGTTTTTCTTTGGGAGTATTTAAATCAGTTTTTTGAACAAACTGTTCAATGATTTCGATATCGTCAACGGTTAATAATTGGCTTTCATTTGGAGTGAATTTTAGTTGCTTTTGTCTCATGTAGTCATTCCAATGTTTGATCCAGTTATTTCTATTTTTGATTCCACGTTGAACACCATTATTAATATTTTCATGCCAAGATATTTGATTATTTCTACAAAATCTCTTGAAAGACTTATCACGTTCGTAAGTTATCAATATTCCAGTTTCTTGGTGAGAAAATATTTCTTTGATATGATAATATTGTAACAAGTTATTAATAATGTTGATGATATCGGAGTTGACAATTAATACCTTGGAATTGTATTTTTTTAGAACCGAATTTATATCACAAAGAGATTCCTTGACAAAATTCCAGTGTCGTTCAGAGTAATTAGGATCATTTAGAAGAATATTTTCAAATATATACACCAATAGTACTCGTTTCCCAGTACTAATAGCTTTAAAAATTGCTTCGTTGTCATGCAATCGTAAATCACGTTTAAACCAAACAACTACTATTTCTTCTTTATTTTTAATCATGACAATTTATTTAAAAATTCTTCAGCATTTTTGAAATGTTTTTCTTTTCTGTCTTGGGTCATTTTATCAAAAGTTCT
>CATISV010000130.1 GCA_949541125.1 Flavobacterium sp. SCGC AAA160-P02 | reverse complement strand
TTGAAATTCCTGAAGAAGATTTAACAAGAATACCTAAATCAGGCTCTTTTATAACTGTTTCAAATCACCCTTTGGGTGGAATAGACGGGATTCTATTATTAAAATTATTAATAGAACATAGACCAGATTATAAAATAATTGCAAATTTTTTATTGCATAGAATAGTGCCATTAAAGCCATATGTAATGCCTGTAAACCCCTTTGAAAATCATAAGGATGCTAAATCTAATTTATCAGGAATAAAGAGTTCGCTTCAACATCTAAAGGATGGAAATCCATTAGGGATTTTTCCCGCAGGAGAAGTTTCTACTTACAGAGACGGAAAATTAATGGTAGATAAACCGTGGGAACCAGGTGCTGTTAAATTAATCAAAAAAGCAGAAGTTCCTGTGATACCGATATATTTTCACGCTAAAAACAGTAAACTTTTTTATATTTTATCAAAAGTAAGTGACACTTTTAGGACTGCAAAATTACCCTCAGAATTATTGTCTCAAAAAAATAGAGTCATTAAGGTTAGAATTGGGAAATCAATTTCTGTAAAAGATCAACAACAATATAAGGATATAAATTCATTTTATGAGTTTATAAGAAAGAAAACATATATGTTGGCGAATCCATTTGAGAAAAAGCCAAAAAAGATTCTTTCTAAACAACATTTAAAAATATCTCCGGCCCCTAAAAAAATTTCCTCACAAAAAAACTCACAAGGTTTTATAAGAGAAGTAAGTAATTTGAGAAAAAAAGGGAAAAGATTATTAGAAAGTAAAAATTATGAAGTGTTTTTTGCTTCAGCAAAAGAAATACCAAATCTTTTACATGAGATTGGAAGGCTAAGAGAAATAACTTTCAGATATATTGGAGAAGGTACTAACAAGGCGATAGACATTGATACGTTTGATAAATATTATCATCATCTGTTTTTATGGGACCAACATACAAATGTATTAGTCGGTGCTTACAGAATGGGGCTAGGAAAAAATATTTTCAAGAAACACGGAATCAAAGGGTTTTATATTCAAACATTATTTCGTTTAGAACCTGAATTATATGGTATGATGGAGCAAACCATAGAAATGGGTAGAGCTTTTATTATTAAAGAATACCAACAAAAACCAATGCCACTTTTTTTACTTTGGAAAGGAATCGTTCATATCACTCTGCGCTATCCTGAACATAAATATTTAATGGGTGGAGTTAGTATTAGTAATCAGTTTTCTGATTTTTCTAAATCGTTAATGATAGAGTTTATGAAATCTCATTATTATGATCCTTACATTGCGCAATATATTCAACCTAAAAAAGAATTTAAAGTAAAACTTAAAGATGCCGATAAAGATTTTGTGTTTGATGCTGCCAAAGCAGATATGCAAAAGTTTGATAAAGTAATTGACGAAATAGAACCAGGTGCCCTTAGGATTCCAGTCTTGATAAAAAAATATGTGAAACAAAATGCCAGATTAGTCGCATTTAATGTAGATCCAAAATTTAACAATGCTATCGACGGATTAATGTATATCAAAGTTTCAGATATTCCGGAGAGTACTGTAAAACCAGTAATGGAAGAATTTCAAGCAGAATTAGAAAAAAAAGCTTCCCAAATCTAAAAAATTATCCTACTCTTTATAAGATACATAAGTACTTTGAAATTGAAGCATTTAAAGATTGTAAGAATTAAGAAAAAGGCGTAATTTCGCACCCAATTTTTTAAGAATTAGAGATTATACAATGAATATTATTAAAGAAGATATTGATGCATTAAATGCAGTTATAAAAGTAGATATTATTGCTGATGATTATCAAGGAAAAGTAAACCAAATTTTAGCAGATTATCGTAAAAAAGCAAATATTCCAGGTTTTAGGAAAGGTCATGTTCCTATGGGAATGATAAAAAAACAGGTGGGAAAATCTGTCCTAATAGATGAGGTAAATAAACTTTTACAAGAATCTTTAAACAAGTTTTTAACTGAAGAAAAAATAGACATTTTAGGAAATCCTTTACCGAAAGTTCAAGATGATTTTTCTTGGGATACAGAATCTTTCTCTTTCGAATTCGAAATAGGATTAGCACCACAATTTGAAGTAAAATTAACATCAAAAAAGAAAGTGACTCAGTATCAGATTTCTGTTGATGAAGCATTGATAGACAAAGAAGTTGAAAACCTTCGGTCACGCTATGGAAAAATGTCAGCAGTTGATATAATTTCTAAGAATACAAATGTTACAGGTACGTTTGTCAATGAAGAAAAAGAGATTGATAATAAATCAACAATTAATTTATCTGATTTAAAAGGGAAAACGAACTTAAAAAAGTTTGTAGGGAAAAAAGTTGGAGACGTTATAGAGTTAAAAACGAAA
This sequence comes from Flavobacterium sp. SCGC AAA160-P02, assembly GCA_949541125.1. Classification (GTDB taxonomy): domain Bacteria; phylum Bacteroidota; class Bacteroidia; order Flavobacteriales; family Flavobacteriaceae; genus Polaribacter. Next base: position 875 of record CATISV010000130.1, on the reverse strand, counting down.
GGCTTATTTTCTGAGGATCACAAATTAGAAGGGGCTTTAGGTCTTTCTTCTGATATGATTAAGGGGCTTAATATTAATGTTTCATTCACTATTCAAGAAACAACAGAAATTGAACTGGCTGACCTAGATCAAGAATTATTTAACAAATTGTTTACAGATGGAAGTGTAAAAACAGTTACCGAATTAAGAGATAAAATCAAAGAAGATGCAGAAAAACAGTTTCAACAACAAGCAGACCAGCAATTATTAAATGCAGTTAATGAATATTTAATAGAAACTAACAAATTTGATTTACCGGCTGATTTCTTGCAAAAATGGTTAGCAGTATCCGGTGAAAAAGAATTAACATCTAAAGAGGCTACAGAAGAATATAATAAATCTGAAAAAGGATTACGTTATCAATTAATCCAAGAAAAAATCCTAAAAGATAATGATATAAAAATGGATTATGATGAGCTTAAGGACTACGCTAAAGGGTTTATTAGAAGTCAAATGGCACAGTTTGGAAAGACAAACCCGGAAGATACTGAACTAGAGGATATCGCCAACAGAATTTTAGCCAATAAAGAAGAGGCTAAAAGATTACAAGATCAATTATTAAGTCAGAAATTAATGACTTTCTATAAAGAAAATATGACTTTTAAAACTAAAAAAGTCACCTATGAAGCTTTTATCAAAGAAGTTTATAAATAAGAATTCTACATAAAAAAAACTCCTCCTGTAAAGTGAGGAGTTTTTTTAGTCTAGTCTAGTTTATAAAATTATTCATCAATAGTTAGTATCTTTGCCAGTATAATTTTTTTAAAAAATAGATTAATGGATTACGGAAGAGAGTTTCAAAAATACGCGACCAAACATCAAGGAATTAGTAGTAC
>CATISV010000129.1 GCA_949541125.1 Flavobacterium sp. SCGC AAA160-P02 | reverse complement strand
ACCGAAATTTTCTTGTGTTATTTTTTCTATATCATCAATTGAAAAAAGATATGCTTGTTCAATATTTCTAATCTCTTCCTCTATATTTCTTGGTACTCCTAGATCGATAAGGAGCATAGGTTTATTTCTTCTTATTTGAAGGGCATTTTCTATTGCCCCCTTTCCAATCAAGGGAAGCTCAGTTGAAGAAGATGCTATAACAATATCAGCGTCCTCAAGATAATCATGCAAAGTATCTAAAGAAGAAGATATGATTTCGTAAGAATTATTTAGTTTTATTTTTCTTGTTGTTCTATTAACAGAATTAATTTTGTTAATGCCTTTTTTATATAAGTTTTCAATTACGCTCTGTGCTAGTGATCCGGCTCCAACTACTAAAACATTCTGCTCTTGAGGATTCTCAAAAATATTTCTTACTAACTTTAAAGCTAAACCACTAACAGAAAGTGAATTAAGTCCTATGTCTGTTTCAGATCTTGCTTTTTTTGAAATTTGGATGGCTTTTTCAGATAAATAAGAAAGATTTTTTCCAACAATTTTGATATCTTTTGCTTTTTTATATGCTAATTTAAATTGACCAAATATTTCTTGTTCTCCAAGCACTTGTGAATCTATTCCTGATGCGACTTTACACATATGAACTAAGGCATCATGGCCAGACAAAAAGTAGAAACTTTCATCACAAATATCTTTGATGTTTAATGTTTTTAAAACTTCTGGAAAAACCTTATTGCTTATATTTTTTGCGCCATATAAATAAAGCTCTGTTCTGTTACATGTAGAAATGCCATAAAACGATTCAATATTTTCTTTAAAAGCATCTTTCAAATGAATATCTAATAAAATTTGATTAGACTCATTTATAATGAACTTCTCTCTTTCTGAAAAGGCAATTCAAATTTCAAAAAAAGCAAGATCAGAAACAAACATAGGGCTTAATTCATTATCTGTAAGCGGTTTAGCACTTAAGCTTGTAAGAAATATTTTTGAAAATCCTCACGAACAGAATGTATTAGTAGTTGGAGCTGGATCATTAGCTCAGAATGTTATTGAAAATCTATACAAAAAGGGCATTAACAAAATTAAATCTGTTAACAGAACAATTCGAAAAATAAAATTACATAATTCTTATGAAATAGTGTCTGCATCTTTAGACGCCTTACATGATCAGCTTGAGAATGCTGATATTGTTATAGCATCGTCATCAACTGAGCTTCCTTTGATTGGGAAGGGTGCAATAGAAAATGCCCTCCAAATTAGAAGAAATAAACCCATGCTTCTTATCGATCTTGGAGTTCCAAGAAATATAGAAGAAGAGATTAGAAATATTGAACAAGCATACCTTTTCTCAATAGATGATATAGAAAAAATAACTCAAGAAAATTTCGGTCAAAGAACAATTGAAGCTGAAAAAGCCATGAATATAATTGTATTAGAAGCTCAAGAAGCTCTAGATTCATATTTTAAAAAATCATCTAAAGACGATATAAACACTCAGCTTGAGACCTTCTTATTGGGGCTATCAGACCAAGAATTAGATCAATTTAAAATATCAAAAGATTTCTCTGAGCTTGTAAAAGCAATAAAAACAATGACGGTAGAAGATTCAGCCTTAAATAATTTTCAAGATATTAAGAATATAGAAGATCATGTAATTACATCAATGATAAAGAGATTTTTTGATAATGCATGATTCAATGCTTAAAAAGCTTAATCAGCTTCAAAATAGAGTAAATGAAATAGAGGCTCTCTTGGTAGATCCTGAAACAGTTAAAGATATCGAAAAATACACTCAACTAAATAAAGAATTTTCAGAATTAAAACCTATAGTTAAAAAATTCGATGAATATAATCTGACTATCAAGAGTATCAATGATGCAAACGAGATACTAAATTCTGGAGATGAAGATTTAAAATCATTAGCTGAAGATGACCTAAAAAATTTTATTAATAAACCAGAAATTTTAGAGCAAGATTTAAAGCTTATGCTTCTTCCTAAAGACTCTGCAGATGATGGCTCTGCTTTTCTTGAGATAAGAGCTGGTGCAGGTGGCGATGAGGCAAGTATTTTTGCTGGTGATTTATTTAGAATGTACACGCGCTTATCAGAAAGGGAGGGCTGGAGCCTTGAAGTAATTGATATTAAGCCTTCAGAACAAGGTGGTTTAAAAGAAGTTGT
>CATISV010000128.1 GCA_949541125.1 Flavobacterium sp. SCGC AAA160-P02 | reverse complement strand
TTGGCTCTAAGGTCATGCTTGTGGCTGTAGGTGTAGCTCTAAGATCAGCTACAGTATACCCAAACCCAAATGCGTAATTATTATCTGAAACATTAAAAGCATTTACATAGGCATTCCATGCTTGTGAAGTTTCTACTGTAACACTGTTTTGTCCAAAAATAAACGAGGTTAGAAGTAGACTTAAGATTAAAGTAATTTTTTTCATATACTATTAGATTAAAAGATTATTAACTTAATTTTAGAGATTTGTTAATCCTCGTAAAGTTAACTCTAATTTATTGTGGTTGAATGAAATAAAAACACAACAAAATAACAGTAGTGTTTTATTTAAGTAATGAATGTTTTATATTGTTAAAACACTCGTAGTAATAATACTTAACGAATTAATAAGTCAAAACAATTAAGAAACTTGTATAGGTCTTGTATGGTTCTTTATAAATAAAAATTAAAACATTAATTGTTCATTTTTATCTCAAATACATCAATAAAAAGTCAACATTTATTTTTTTTCAAAGTTCGATAACTCATCTTTACATTAATCATTTGATAATTTTTTCTTTTCTAATTCAGCACGTATTTCATTGGCTCTTTTTTCTGATAAATCATAATCCCACATGATGTAAATTGCAATCAGTGTTCCGAAAATAGGTAATCCAGAAAAAAAGAGTCTTAGACCATAGATTGTTTCTGGTGGTTGAAATTCAGCACCAGATGTAAACCCAACAATAGAGAGTATTGTACCAGTTAATCCCCCTGCGATGGCAAAACCAAATTTGACCATCCACCAATAAATAGCTCCAAAAATTCCTTCGCGCCTTTTTCCAGTATTTAATTCATCTAAATCAATAACATCTGCAGTCATCGACATCATTAATGTGAATAAACCACCGATACCAAATGAGAAAAAAGGCAATGCAAATAAAAACATATAGGGTTTCCCTGGGATAAATAAAAACCAAAACATAATATATCCAACTATTGACAATCCTTGTGAAATTAGGAATGCTTTCTTTTTACCCATTTTCTTTGACATTGATGTGACCGCAGGGATGACTAAAAACGTTGTAACTAATGCACCAACACTGCCAAATAAAGTAGGCCATACTCCGGCAGCACCAGTATCACCTTTAAATAAATAATAAACGATAATAAAAAAGGTAAATCCAGCTACTGTGTTGAAAGCATTGAATATAAAAAAGGTTGATACACAAAGCTTTCTAAATGGCTTTGATTTAAAAGCCTCTTCAAAACCTTTTCCAATTTCTTTGAGACTTCCACCAATATTTCTTATTGTTAGAGGAGAGTAATCTTTATCTAATGTTTGTTCTCCTTTAATAAATAATGCTGGAACCATTGCAAAAAACATACAAATCAAGCCAACCCATATAGCTAATTCTCGTACTGCGATATCAGCAGATTCAAACCAACTAGTATCATACATAATCACCCAAAACCATGGAGCAATTACCCAAGCCCATTGCCCAATCCACTGGGCAACGGCCATAATGTCGGTTCTTTCATGAAAACGATCACTCATTTCATAACCCATAGCAACATAGGGGACACTAAAAATGGTCAAACCTAGATAGAAAATAAATGACCAAAACAAGAAGTATGCAAAATTATAATTGACCCCATAATCTCTGTATAATTGCCACATGATTATAAAGGAAATACCCATAATAATGGCCCCTAAAAAAACATATTGCCTCCTTCTTCCCCACCGAGATTTTGTATTATCCGAAATAAAACCCATGATAGGATCTGTGATAGAATCGAAAATTCTAGGGGCTAAAGACACTATTCCCCACATCCATCCAGGAAACCCTAGATCTTGAACCAATACCACAATAAAAATACTAATAACTGCAGGAAACATTTGATTTGCGAGCATCCCAAAACCGAAGGCTGTTTTTTGTCCAAAGGATACTTTTTTTGTTGTTGTTGACATAATTGTTTAGTTAGTTATTTCTATTGTTTGAATTGCTTGAGGACTTATTGAAATATTTGTTGATTTTTTGCCAAGAGATAATTTGAAATTCTTTTCCATTGCTGTTTCATTAAAAATAATAACAGCAATGGATCCATCAGGATTTTTAGCCGCAGTCACCATCAATGATGTATCTGAATTTTCAACGTCAATTATCTGAGCTTTTGGTCTGATGTATTTACTGAAATGTGCCATGGTGTAATAAAGAGGAGTAAAATAAACTTCATCATTTTTTGGATCCACAATAATTGGAGCAGCACACCAGTTTTTAAACCAGTTTGGCCCGCCTTGCGTATCCAATACCATGTTCCAATCAATCCAACCATCGACCCAATTATTTAGGCATCCTATGATATCTCTTGCATAACGATTCACAGGTGCGTATTTTGGATGTAAATGCTTGTCTTCTTTTGAAGCCCAGTCCCATCCCCAATCAGTGGATTCTTTTCTCCAATACCAATCATCATCTTGCCATTTTGGAACTTCAGAGTCTACACATCCTTCAGTTTCAATCAAATACTTATTAGGTGTTTTTTTATGTGCATATTGCAACGCATCAGGGAAATAATCATAGGTGCTTTCGTACCAATGAATTGCTGTTCCATCAAAATATTTGGAAGCTTCTTCGTCTCTGTACATTTCATCTACCCATTCTTTTATACCTGCTCTATTTTGGTCATAACCCAGAATAATTTTATCTCCATAACCATCAGCCTCTAATTTTGGGCCTAAATGGAACTGAACAAAATCAGTCATTTCTTTCGGAGTATAATGCATACTTTCCCAGCTATTTCCATTTCCATGAGGTTCATTTTCTACAGTAAACCCCCAAATATCAATTCCCTCAGCCTTGTAAGCATCTAAATATTTAGAGAAAAACAATGCCCAAGTATCATAATATTCTGGGAGTAATTTTCCTCCAACCCAGCTATTATTATCCTTCATCCAAGGAGCTGCGGTCCAAGGAGATGCAATTATTTTAAAACCATCTTCAGAAATTTCCTTAGCATCTTTAATCATAGGAATAATATCATCCATATCTTCTTTTATTGAAAAGTGCTTTAATTCTTTGTCTCCAGCTACAGGCGTATAGGAATAATTTGTCAATGAAAAATCACAAGAATTCATATGGGTTCTGGTCAATGTATAATTTGCCCCCTCTTTAGCAAAATATGCTTTTAGAATCCTATTTCGATTCTTTTTACTTAGCTTGTTTAATAAATAGGCAGAAGATTCAGTAAATGCACCCCCAAAACCAGTAATAATTTGAAATTTTTTCTCAGGATTTAATATAATAGTTGATTTTTTTTCAGAGTCAGAAGACACAGGAATTGGAGTTAATTTATGACCACTTCTGGAAGTTTCAAAAACAGAAACAGCTAATGGCTGTTCTGATGAACAAGAGAATATGGTTGTAAAAATAATCATAAAAAAGAGGTGTTTAACTGATAATTTCATTCGATATTTTTAATTTCTTGTTGTTATTTTTTTTGGTAGCGGTATTTGTACATCTAAAAGCAAGCTATCCTTATTTCCATTATAGGTTTTCATAATTGGGTTCTTACCTCTGTGCAGCCCTCTAAAAGCCCCACTATCTACAACATCCCACAATGCATATTTAGCCTTCCCTTCAACTGTAAATAAACCGAAATGATTCTCTGAACCCCCAGTGTTTTTAGCATCTTTCCAGTGTTCATCAAAGGCCTCAAAAAAGAAACAAGATATTCCTTGAAGACTAGTCCATTCTCTTAGATGTTTATAGTACAATGCTTGTTTGTATTGATCAGTTGCTTTCGTTCCTTTGTTTCCGTATAATTCATTAGAATATGATGCCCATCCTGTTTCTCCGATATGAACGGGTTTGTCAATTCCTAATTGATTTATATATTTTACGACACTATCATATTGTGAGATAGCATATTTCTTGGCTCTGAGCATGATATTATTCACTGTTTCAATACTTGAGTTTGCTTCCTCGGTATACCAAAAACTAGGATTATAGTAGGTATCATGCATAGGATAGGTATGAATTGAGATATAATCGACAGCTTGGATTAGTTTTTCTAAATCTTCAATATGATATTCTTTGCTACCACCTCCCCAAGAAGCAAAATTATCGGAACTAGTAACCCAAAGGTCTTTTGGAAGCACCTTCTTCTTCTTCAAGTCTTGTAGATGTCTAACCCATTTTAAGATAACAGAAGGTTGTACATAATAACTTGCAGCCCATTTCACCATTGACTCATTTCCAACAGCAATAATTTTTACAATGTCTGGATATTGTTTTGCTAAGGCTACTGCTATAGAAATCTCTTCCTGATTTCTTTCACTTTCTTGGGTATGGTCAGGTTCATTGGTCCAAGCATTCTTACAATCGATCCATGCGCCCAGCATCACATACATTTCAAAAGTTGGATCTTCATGTTTTAATTCCTTAATGGCTTGTAACAAATTGGAAGCCTGTGGTAGATGAACATTATACGTTCGTACAATTCGAATACCTAAGGCACGAAGAATTTTCATGTCTTCTTTAATTTCATCAATAGTGGGTTGAATTTCTCGAGAGTTTTCTCGATAGCCGCCGTATGAAATCGCTAAATAATTTGGGTTTCCAAGAATCTCTTTTGCTGTCAACTGTGTTATCTGTTTTATTTCTTTTCTTTTTTCATGATCACAAGATCCCATGATACTTGAAATAAAAACGATGAATAGATAAAATTTCAAGTTCATATATTTTCCTTTTTATTTTAAGTAAGCTTTGTTGATGCTGACTTTAATATGTACTACCTCTCCAGTTCTTTCAAAAATCTTTTGACTTGTCATTGAATTGAGAATTAAAGAATCAAGCAATTGTTGTCCTCCATCATTAAAAGAAATTTCTAAACTGTCTTTTTCTGAAAGATGATACGTTACAGGAACTTGACAATAAGTAAACCCAAGAGACCCCTTAGGCATTCTGATTACGTTTTGTTCTTTAAAAACAGTTGTATATTCGAAATCTGTTTCTTTGGTTAAAAATTCGTTTTTTCTAAGTAAGCAAGGGTTAAAAGACAATTTACCATCTTTAACACTTACTCCTAATTCTCCAAAACGACTTAAAATATCTTCCTTAACCTGACCAGTCATTCCGGGTTGTTGTGCTCCTTTACCTCCAGGAGTGTGAGAGTAGGGGTCTGTTGGGAAAGCACCATATAATGTAGGTGATTTATGGACCCCGATACCTTCATTAATCTCATAAAAGTATTCAAGTAGACGATTTATAACAACCTCATTTTCACCATTATCAATTGCTTTTATACAAGATTCCTGGACGGCTAATAATAATTTTGATACCATATGCCAATATATGGAGCCTAATCCTTCGTATCCATAAAAAGTTCCTGATCTCCCTGTAAAGGCTTTATGGTTAAATACATCTTCAAAAGCTTCAAGAACTTTAGGTGTATCTGATGGTAAAAGAGAATTATATTTTGTTTCTGAAAGTTTCTCAAGAGCTATTATAACATCAGATGCATTTTTAAAGTTTCCATTAAAATGGTATTCTCCGTTAATGTCTTTTTCAATGATATCTACCACACCATCTTTAATCATTTCTTGAAGAAGTTTTGACGATAAAATAGCTTCTTTAGGAACTGTATTTTTGTCTAGAAACCCTTTCAATTCTTTGTTTGGATATAATAAATAACTAAACTGATCTTCTCTAAAAAGGGTACTTTGTTTTAATGCGTTCAAAACATTTAGAGTTTCTTTACCACTTAAGTACCCGGAACTTAAAACAGACACTTGCCCCTCTAACATTTCGCTTAAATGAGAAATTGAGATGGAATTCTCTGAATTTACAGTCATTAAGTTATAGGCGTGATATAAATTGTCCGATCGCTTATTAGCTTCAATAGAGTGCTCCAAAAATGACTTAGTTAAATGGAAAAAATTCTTTAACTTATCTAAAGAAATACTTGTTTTTCTTCCAGAGAAGGCATGTGTATAGATTTGTATTCTATAGTCACTACCCGCTTCTCCCAGTGCATCAAGAATTAATTTTTTATCCTGATCATTTATAGAACTTGAGAGTAAGCTTTTGTTTTGCTCAAAGGTTTCTAAAACGGTATTAAAAAAATCAGATATTTCGTTTGATATTTCTACCTGACTGATTGATGAGGTTTCAAGTAATTTCTCAAAGAAATAAAAAAACCGTCTTAAGTAGTATAAGGTTACCATAGAAACTCCATTTCCTACAAGTGCGTTATTAGCATCATTCCACTCTGGTCTTTGCGTATTCATCCAAATACCTCCTTCAGGAATAAAGTTCGACAATTTTGCTAGGGTAGTAGCCAGTATTTTTTCTATAAAATTCGCTTTTATAATACATTGATGTTTATCACGAAGCAATCTCCCATCAGCACCTAATGAAGAGGATTCTTCCCTAATTTTCGCATCTAATTTTTGATCAAAGACAATGGTGTCTTTAGGATTTTTCAGGAGCTCTTGATAGGGTTTTATCTTATAAGGAACATTGGCATAAACAAATAGGTTTTCTGTAAATAAGCTTTCTAATCGTCCAGGTTTATGATTATTAATAAACTCTAAAAATTTTAGTAAGTAGATGATTTGATGATCTCCCCAATAACCGATATATGACCAAGGGTCGTCTGGTTCGATAGTTTCCCAATCAAAGCCACTTTTAGTTACTCTATATGGGTTGTATCCATCAAAAGTAGTCGCGTTTAAAAACTTATGAATCATGCTTTCAATAAACTCAGGATAAGAATGGGCCAGGGCTTCCCAATTTTGAAAGATATCTCGCCAGTTTCCTTCGTAATCTAAAATTTTGGATCCATCAATTTCATTTCTGGTATTGATAGAAAATTTATTCCAAGGGCGACTTGGGTCTCCATGACGACGACTGAATTTTAAAGGCATATATTCCAAACAAAGACGACTGAAATTTTTATCATCATTTTCGTATGCAATTTTATGAAGATCAAGTAGAGAAAAGATTTCTGGAAGCTTCGCTACAATTTTTTCAGAGGTAAAGGCTACTTTTTTATTCGCTTGTTCTAGATAGTTGTTAAAATCCCATTTTTCTATTTGATAATTATTATCAAAAACTCCACCACGCATAATATTAAAGAGCGTATTTGCAAAATGACGTGTATCTTTTAAATTGTCTTCCGAAACTTGAATTGCGTCAGAAGTTGCATTTAATTCAACGAGTTTTTTCGTGCCAGAGACAATATCTTCTTTTATCTTTTTTTTCAACGAAGAATCCTCTCGTATTTGTTTCAATAACGAAGCAATACTTGAATGATTTTGATTCACATTAGCAACAATCATCCATTCTTTAGAAGATTTTTTAGCCAATAATATTTTTGAATTTAAAAAGTAAGCTCCTTTCTCCGCTTTGATGTCTATTTCTTGTGTTACAGACTTACCTACCCTAAAATCATCGAGCTGAAGAGAAGAAAGTAAATATTTGGGTTTTTCAAGACCAACAGACCATACAATATTAGCCTTAAGAGACTCACTTGCTTCTGCCTTATCTACCAAGATTGCACTTAAGGCATAAATTCCGAGACCTGAAGATTCTTCAAGTTCATTTCGCTTATAAGCATCCACTAAATTACTTATTTGGTTTTGTTGTTCACTTCCAATACTAGCAGGCATAATGTTTTGTATTCCATCAAGAAGGTCAATTTTTATGGATTCTTTACCCGTATTTATTAGGGTAGATTTCTTGATAAAACCATAGGTATTACTCGAACTCCATTGGTATCTGAAAGTTAACTCTAAATCATGATTGATTTCTTCAAATATAATTTTGTTTCCATATCTGTTTTTATAAAGGTTCTGGGTTGTAGAGTAGTTGCCAAGTGACCTCACAGCTAGGGGCTCCCACATAAATTCTTGGCCATCTTTGTATACCTTAAAAATAGATTTACTTCCTGTAATATCTGCAGATTCAGTAATTTTATCGTCTGTATAATATGGGAATAGAGCATATTCAGAATTTTTCCTTCCAGCAGTTAATCCTCCATTGCTAGAGATAAACATCCAATGGTTAGAGTCACTCACTATACTCATAAAAAAGGGGCGCATTTTATCACTGTTTGAAATCTGGAAGTATAGTTCATCATCCATCATTATAGATTTCAGATTAACACCCTTATTCTCAATGACGTTATCTTTTGTAAATAGGATAGTTTTGTCAATCATTCTTTACTGTTCATGTTTATTCTACGAAGAGCTTCTTCATTTAATTTCCCTTTTTTCACCGAACCGAGAAGATCAATATTATTGAAATAATTAGTTAAAGATTTTCTATCAATACTTTTTTTAGTCGGATTTAATTGATGAATTTTTTTTAGAACATAGAATGCAGCTCTCGGATAAAGCTTATATAAACCATTTTCATCTGTAGGGCCTTTTGCACAAATCCCAAACCATTCTTCATTCATGTTGTTTTCTCCTAAAGTAAGATCAATAGGATACCCTCCATTGCTCCAGGTTGCAATTGTATCATGGATATTAGCATTTTTTCTGTTATCAAAATCATATTTCCACCAACCATCACTAAATTGAAAAGTCATTCCACCTATTGAGTTTTCATTTTTACCAAAACTTGCTAGATTTTCATAAATTTCTTTCCAGTTACTTAATAAATAGTAAGCTTGAGATTTTTGATCTTCTTTATTTTCTATTGCATTGAAAGCATCAGCTCCAAATTCTGTAATAAGAATTGGCTTATCTAATTTTTCTTTTACCGTTTTAAACAAATCAGTAAAAGAGACACCTCTGTATGAGTTTACGCCAAAGACATCTATTTCATTGCATTCCTGAGCAATTATATCAATAAAAAGTAAATCGCCATTACAAATTGCTACAGGATGATTAGGATCTATTTCTTTAATTATTTTAGCAGCATCATTCATTAATTTATACATTGGACGACCTCGTTTTTCACCAACAATTTGTTTTTTTTCTTCTTCAGGAAAATCCTCAGTGTCAGCTCCAGACCAAAACAAACCATAGTTATTTTCGTTTCCTAACAAATACATTAAAAGCCCTGGTGTGTTTTTATATTCGTTAGTCAATTGTTTAATTTCTGATAACAAAGCTTTTTGGATATCAGGATTTGAATAATCTGTTTTTGGGTCCCAAACACCGTTTACTATCAGGCCATATCTTCCAAATGAATGATTTAATAGTGTGTAAATACCATAGTTTTCATAGATATACTGAATCCATTTAGCAGGTATGTCTATATAATGACGTATAACATTGACATTCATTTCTTTTAAAAGAGACATCTCCCTATGTAAACCTATCTTGATAACTTCATTTGACTTCCCCCAAAAGTTAGAATCGACAACACTCGTTCCAATAGGAACTACATCCCAATTCATGCCATTTATTATAAAATTACTCCCATCAACCTCTAGAGTTATTCCTCTCTTAGTTCTTTTAATATCAACTTTGTTAGACTGGCTAAACAAGAAGCTATTGCTTGAAAAAACTAGAAACAAAGAAATAATAATTTTTATTTTTGGGAATATAAATTTCACGTTGATTATGGGTAAATAATAAAGTTCACTTTTTTTGCTAATTTAAAGGTAACATTTCACTTTTTTTTTAATTCTTCCTAGACAAAAATCATACAAATCATAAAATAAAAGTTGAATTTTAGGTTTAAGTGGTCGAATTTTTGATTTCAGTCTTTGAAATGCAATATTTTTTATAAATAAATCTAAAAAAAAAACAATTATTAAGAAGAAAGTTTTTATTATGTTGTAGTGATGTATAGGTTTTGTTAAATAAATATCAATTAGTATAATTTTTTAATTAAAAAAAGAGCCTGTACATTTTATTTTCAGACTCTTTTACTTATTGTAAGGACTTTAGTGAAAACCCTATATTTAAGATGGCTATTTTATTGATATACTTTTACATAATCAATTTCCATTGTATCCTCTGTAAAAGAAGGGTCAATTGTCCCTCCTAAGCTTCCCCCCATGGCAACGTTTAGAATGATAAAAAAATCTGCATCAAAGGGCAAATTTACATTGTTTGCTAATTCATAATATTTTTCATCATCAACATAAATTTTTATTGCGTCTTCCGACCATTCCATGGTGTAAGTATGAAATTCTGAAGAGGTATTTGCTACAGACTTACTCTGGCTGTAACTTGCATTTGAAGAGTTGCTTGTTTCATACCAATGACAAGTTCCTAAAACCTTACTTTTATCATCTCCTGTCTGCTCCATAATATCTATTTCTCCTGATTGTGGCCATCCAACAGTAGGGAAATTCGAGCCAAGCATCCATATAGCAGGCCATGTTCCTTGAGATTGAGGGAGTTTTGCACTTACTTCAACTCTACCATAAGTGAAATCAAATAAGCCTTGAGATTTAATTCTAGCAGATGTGTAGCTACTACCCACTTTAATGGCATTAATTTTTAAAGATCCATTTTCTACTGTTACATTTGCTGAGTTGTCGGTGTAGGTTTGTGCTTCACCATTTCCCCAGCCTCCAGCTCCTAGATCATAGGTCCATTTGGTAGCATCTGGTTGACCATCAGTATTAAAATCGTCTTCCCAAACTAAGTTTGTATATTCATAGTCTGGACCAACAACACCTTCTACAGGTTTGATAGAAGTAAATCTTTGATACCAGGCATAACCATTTCCTGCTTGAATGATTCTTACAAATAATTCAGTTTCTGAGATAGAAATAATGTCATAAGTGCTAGCACCTACATACCAACCTAGAAATCCTCCATCAGATATTTCAAAACTCGTTTTTCTGTAGGGTTCTTCATTATAACTACCTTCTAAAGCTGCTTTAGAAGTTGAAGGGAAAAAAGAAACACTTTTTTCTCCAAACATTGTTGTTGCTACAGTATCATCATGACAAGTATCTCCATCAACCCCTAACTCTACAGCATAAGCTCCTGGCACGAATGCTGGTCCGATAGTCTGTTCGAAACTAACACCGTTAGCAGTTCTAGTAAATACAAATTCATTATCATACATACAATATTTTTCTTCGTCCCAAGGTTGAATTAAATTCCACCATGCCTCATAGGCAAACTCACCATTTCCATAATCGTCTTCAACAGGACCTAGGCCTACATGTAGAGGTCGATCGGCTTGCCAATACCATTTTTTACTGGCCCCGATATCGTTTACATTTGCAGATCCAGTTAAAAAATTTTCAACTTCTTCATCTTTGAATGAATTGAAAACAGTAACCTCCAAATTTGTACTTGTTCCAACTCCCCCACGACCAGTTGCATTTACAATTACGGTATAAGTGTAGATCCCAACATTTGAAGAAAAACGATGTTCTATGATTCCCGTTGGACTGACTGCTGAACTTCCGTCTCCAAAATTAAATTGATAATTTATCTCATTGTCAGATGTAGCTCTGAAAATAACAATTGCACTTCCATCACCATGAGGATTGTCTGTATTCTGTCCCACAATTTCGGCACTAACTTGAAGATTGGTGGGAGCAATAAGATCTCCAACAGCATAGTTGTTCTCTTCACATCCTGCAAAAGAAAATATGCTTAAAATTAGTATTCCAATTATATTTTTTATTTTTTTCATTTTAAAAATTGAATTTTATGAATAACCATTTTTATTTTAATTCATAGATAAATAAACGTCATCTATGTTTACAAGTCCAACCTCTCCTCCAATGTCAAATAAAACTCTAGCATCAGGGGCCCCAAAGGTTACCGCAGTGTAGGTAAATGTATAAGTTGTTCTCGTTGGTGTGATATCTAGAGGAGCACCGGTATTTGTCCATGGAGCTGCACTAAGACCAATTCCTGCAACAATACTTCTATTCACATCAGACCAAGCATCAAAGGTCAATGTATATGTATTTCCTTCAATAATCTCTAATTTCTGACTCATATTCACGTCATATACATTTCCTGCAGATAAAACGTTTACGGAATAGTACGTATTTCCATCAACTGTTACAACAGGAGCAGGTACATTATCGTTCACTCCAACAATCCAAGGATTACTTCCATTTTCAAAGTCTCCGTTTACTAGAAGGTTTCCAGATCCAATGACCAAAGAAACGTTGTCTATATTGACTAGTCCTACTTCTCCACCAATATCAAATAGAACTCTCGCATCAGGGGCGCCAAAGCCTACAGAACTATATGTATAGGTAAAAGTAGTTCTCGTAGGTGTGATGTTTAAAGGAGCACCTGTATTTGTCCAAGGAGCAGCACTAAGACCGATTCCTGCAACAATACTTCTATTTGTATCAGACCATGCATCAAAAGTCAATGTATACGTATTTCCTTCAATGATCTCTACTTTTTGACTTACATTTACATCATAAACGTTTCCTGCGGATACCACGTTTACCGAGTAATAACTGTTCCCACCATTTGTTACAACAGGAGCAGGGGCATTATCATTGACTCCAACGATCCAAGAATCACTTCCGTTTTCAAAATCCCCATTGGTCAATAACCCGTCATTGAATGTAGAGGAAGAACCTTGTTTGTAGAAATATAAGTTATCAATGAAGACTGTTCCAACAGGGTCCGCTGAAATAACTGTTTGATTGATGTCAGTAAAAGGAACTCCTGTAAAATTTTCTAAAGGGATGTCAAAACTAATCCATTGTCCCTCTTGGTCAATCGAATTCTCTATTTCAAATTCAATATTGTCTGCTCCTCCATTGTATCCTGTACCATTAAAATCTACAAATTTAATTTTGAAAGTATTGACATTTGAACTCCATACATCAAAATGAACCATTTCCATGGCTGAAGCATCTATAGGTTCTGATTCTGTTATAATACCAGCATAAGCTAAGTCTCTATAAACCAAGGTTTGATTTCCCTCAATAGCAACTTCTTCTTGCGCGGCAACCACAGACCAAGATGTTGTATAGGAATCTACAGTTGTTTGAATGTATTGTTCACTATACATTGAGATTACATCTCCACTATCTCTACCTGGAGGTGTCGGTGCCTTAGTTATTGGTTCTAAAATTTCGGTTACTTCAAAATCTTCCGTATACTCTGTTGTTTCAATTGCACCACCTTTTGCAATTACTCTTACAGAGTATACACCTGGGGTTTCATAATTGTAAGAAATATCATCTCCAATATTTCCAGTTGCTACAGGCTGTTCTACTCCCTGTTCTCCTGAATAAAATTCATATATAGTTGCAAAATCTGCCGTTGCAGTTATATTTACCATTTTTGAAGTAACTGCGTCATTTTCAATTGTGACTACTAAATTCTGTGGAGCTTGAAAAGAAACAACAAGTTCTTGAGTAACTTCCGTACTTTCACCTTTAATATTGTAGGCAACAATTTTAACGTTATAGGTTCCTTCTGTATAGATGTGCTGAGTGCTCTCTCCATTTGGAAAATTAACCAATTCTGATCCATCTCCATAAACTACATCAAAGGATGTTGATCCTTCTGCATAAGGGATGATGGTGACCAAGCCGGAGTTATCTTGTGTAATCACATAATTAGCTCCTACATTTGATGGTGGATCAATATCATTTAGAAAGTCTAAATTAGATTCATCTTCACAAGCACCTATAAACATAAGTATAATAAGTGCTCCATATATTAATTTTAGTTTTTTCATATTAATATGTTTTTAATATCCTTGATTTTGTTGCCAACGATTTCCTGCGAGTTCTATTTCAATTCTAGGAATTGGGAATACCTCGTTTTTATTTGGAGTAAATCCAGGAATAGAACTAGTATTTCCAGTTCTTACCTGATCAAAGAAGCGAATACCTTCTCCTGCTAGCTCTAGTCGTCTTTCACTTAAAATATTTTCTAAAGATGCTGTAATTCGATGATTTGCATCTCCAAAAGCTCTATCTCTAATTTGATCCAATAAGTCCTGTGGATTATCTTTTTGGACAGAGGCTTGTAAATTTGCTTCTGCCGCCATTAATAAAACATCAGAATAACGAATTGCTCTGTAATTATTACTTCTGTTGATGTTTTGATCTGGAAGCACGATATCATCTGCGTAAGGGATATATTTTTTATTAAAATATCCTGTATGCTCTGATCCTAGATTGTAGGTAACATCTGGTCTTGTAGCAACAAATGCATCAATATCAAAGATCGTAGCCTCTTTTCTAGTATCTGCAGGGTCGTAAATATCTACTAACTCTTGAACAGGAACATTGAAACTGAACCCAGATGCATAAGGAGTGTAATCACCATTTGTAAACCTGGGGCCCATAAATCCTACCGCAAAATTACCTTCTAAACATTGAAAACAACCAAATCCAGCACCTTCTTGACTTCCTGAGTATTGAACTTCAAAAACAGATTCTACATTATTTTCATTATTGTTTAGGAAAATAGAACTAAAATTAGAAACCAACTGGTATTGACCAGATGAAATCACTTTATTAAAAGCATCTGCTGCTTCATCATATTTATTTTGATATAAATAAATTTTTCCTAAAAGAGCCCAAGCAGCCCCTTTGGTAGCTCTCCCTTCTTGAATTTGTTGCCAAGGCAAGCTTTCTACAGCTGTGAGCAAGTCACTTTCAAGTTTTAAATAGATTTCATTTTTTGGAGTCCTATCAATTGATTGCGTCTCTGCAATGGTGATTCTCCCGTCTGTATAAAGTGGCACATCTCCAAAGAATTTTACTAATTCAAAGTAGAAGTACGATCTTAAAAATAAGTTTTCAGCTAAAACTTCTTGTTTTCCGTCAAAATCAATTTTATCTTGAAATTCAACAATATAGTTAGCTCTACTAATTCCTGCGTACATCCATTGCCAAACATTTCTTAGAGCACCATTGTCTGGTGTCTGAGTCATATCATCTATTTGTTGCCAATCCAAAACGTCTGTGGGGTTTTCTCCACCACATAAGGAATTGTCAGAGGCAATCTCTCCAAGAATATTATTCAAAGCCGTTGTGGACAATAAATCATAGACTCCAATAAGAGCATCTTGATAGTCTTGTGGGTTGTTAAAATAGTTTTCAGAATTTTGTTGTCCTTCTGGAGCAATGTCTAAATAATCATCGCAAGAAATCAAAGAAAATAGTATAAATGCGATTGATAGGATATATGTTATTTTATTCTTCATCATGTTTTGTTTTAAAAAGAAACATTAATTCCCAATGTATAGGTTCGTGGTTGAGGGTACTGCCCCAAATCAACCCCTGCAGCTGTAGGATTTGCATTGGAGACGTCAGGATTATATCCACTATATTTTGTGAATGTGTATAAATTATTTGCAGAAATATACAAGCGAATTTTATCCATTTTTATTTTTTCCAAAATAGAGTTTGGAATTGAATATCCTAGTTGTACATTTTGTATTCTTAAAAAAGAAGCATCTTCTACAAAGAAATCAGAGAATAAATAATTATTTGAGGCATTTGTAGAAGCCCTTGGAGTGGTGTTGGAAGAACCCTCACCTGTCCATCTGTCTAAATATAATCTAGATTTATTACTATATGTTAGAAAACGTTCATAACTTCTAACAGCATCATTACCGATAGAAGCATATAAAGAGGTTGCAAAGTCAAATCCTTTGTAGTCTACATTTAAATTAAATCCTAATGTCATCTCAGGAATAGGATTACCAAGAACAGCAAGATCGTCTTCGCTTCCAAACTCTATAACACCATCTCCATCAACATCTACAAACCGAATATCTCCTGGTTGAGCTCCTGGCTGTATGGCATGAGCATCAATTTCTGCCTGATTCTGAAAGATACCAGCTGTTTGTAAACCGTAAAAGGCACCTATTGGCAGGCCTGTTTGGAATCTAGAGGTAGTTTGGTTTAAGCCAAACAAACCACTAGGAATAAAACCAGCAGCATTATTTACTTCTAAGGTTTTATTTTTTACAGTAGTAATATTCAATCCAGCTGCAAGTTTAAAATCATCATTAAATTGCTTTTTAAAATTAACACTAATATCTAAGCCTCTATTCTCTATTGTTCCAGCGTTAACTATTGGTGCAGAACTCCCTCCTGCAGTTGACCCTAATAGTCCAGATACTTCTGGAACAAGTAAGAGGTTACGAGTAGTTTTTACATAATAATCCATTGTGATATCAAATAGATTATTAAGAAGACTGGTATCAAAACCAATATTAATTTGCTCGTTAGTTTCCCATTGTAAATCTGGATTTGCAAGTTGTCCTAATGCGTTTCCATATGAAAGGACATTTCCAAAAGGATAGGTAGCTTCTGCATTAGCTCCTTGGAGCCTTCCAATCCATCCATAACTTCCAATTTTATCATTTCCTGTAATTCCCCAACTTCCTCTAATTTTTAAATTATTGATTTGATCAACATTGAAAAAATCTTCTTTGGTTAAAATCCATCCAGCAGAAACAGAGGGGAAATATCCAGTTCGATTATTAGCACCAAATCTAGTAGAAGCATCTCTACGAATCATTGCAGAAAATAAATATTTCCCATCATAGTCATATTGAACTCTTCCAAACATCGAGTACCAACGGTCTTCATTAATTCCAGTGGAGGAACTTCTATTTCTTTGTACAGTTCTATTGTCGACAACAATATTTCCATCAGAATCTAAAGAAGTTATAATATATTCATCATATATATCTTGGGTATTAAATAAATAAGCATTTTCCCAACTGTCTTCTCCGACAAGTGATCCGAAACCATATACTCCGTAAAATTGTTCACTTCGTATCGAGGTACCTAGTAAGAAACTGAAGTTGTGATTTTCAAAAGATTTTTTATAGTCAATAAAAGTTTCCCAGGTATAATCAGTATAATTTTGTGTGTCCTCACCTACAGAACTAAATAAATCAATAATTCCATTTTCATTGGTGTCTCTTATAAACTGATTGTTCCCATTAATGTTGACATTATTATTTACCTTATTGGGGCCATAATATGCGAGAGGATAGTAATTCCTATTAACCACATCAGCATAGTTAAAGTTATATCTTGAGGTAACTTTTAGATCTTCAATAAGCTTGTAAGACAATTCTATCTTCCCTGTAAATCGGTTTACTTTTGTATCATTATGCGTATTGTTGATTAGGGCAAATGGATTTATAATTTCTATCCCTTGTTCACTCCCAATATAAGAGAAACCCCTTGAAGGGCCATTTCCATCTGTTCCATCAAACACAGGAGTTAATGGAGAAGCATTCAAAGCATAATACAAAACAGAACCTCTACCATTTTCAGGAATTATTTTTCTATTGATGTTGGTATATAATATGAAGGTGTTTAGTTTTAATTTATCTGTTAAGTCAATCCCTAAATTATTTCTGAGAGTTATTCTTTTAAAATTTGATTTTTCAGGAGCAATAATACCATCTTGTTGAAAAATACTAGCACTTGTACTATGAGTAAAATTTTCAGAACCGCCACTAGCACTAAAGGTGTGGTTTGTAATTGGAGATTGAGTGAATAATTTTTTTTGCCAATCTGTACCAAATCCATATCCTCCTATATTTGGGTAAGGAATGTTATTCCCATCAGCTATTTCTGTTTCATTCACATAAATAGCATATTCACTGGCATTCATTAAGTCTAATTGATTAGATGTTTCTTGAACGGAAGAATAAGAATTGAATGCAAATTTGGTTGGTCTATTTTTCTTTCCTGATTTTGTTGTGATTAAGATTACCCCATTAGCTGCCTGCACTCCGTAAATGGCAGAGCTTGCATCTTTGATAATATCCATTTTTTCAATATCATTAGGGTCGATCACACTAAGATCAGAACCAATATTTATACCATCTACAATCACTAGAGGAGTGTTGTTTCCGTTGGTAGTAATTCCACGTATTCTGATGTTCAAGGAAGATCCTGGAGATCCTGAATTTGCTGTAACTTGAACTCCGGCAGCACTTCCTGTAAGTACTTCCTCAATTCTTGATGGATTTGTTTCATTAATTTTTTCGGCATTTAATGTAGAGAATGCTCCTGAGACTAATTCTTTACGTTGGCTTCCATAACCTACAATCACAATCTCATCTAAGGCCTCAGAGCTTTCATCAAGTGTTACATTGATAATTGTTTTGTCAACGGTTACTTCTTTAGTTTTAAAGCCTAGATAGCTAAAAACTAGAATGGATCCTTCCGGGACGGTGGAAATTTTATAATTCCCGTCAAAATCTGTTACGTCTCCATTTGAGGAGTTTTTTACAATGACATTCACACCAGGAAGTGTTTCACCTGTTACAGCATCTGTAACTACACCTTTGACATCAATATTTTGAGCGAATAATGTGTTGGATATAAAAATGAACGAAATTAAAACAATGAGTTTTCTCATAAAAATATTTTTCATTTGATTAATGACTCTAAATTAAACTTAATATTCAGAAAATTGGTATTTACGACCACAATAAAAAACATACATTATAAAATTAATAGATAAAAAGAAAGAACTCTTAATTTTTAAAGTAATTGAAAGGCTTTTTTTTTCAAAAATTAAATAATGTTATGGTAATGTATGGTTTTTTATAACCCTATCTTAATATTATATTTCTAATATATAATTATTTAGGCTCTCTTCATGCGGGAGATTCATCTTTTTTCGAAGTCGATATCTCTTCACTTCAACACTTCTTATAGATATGTTTAGTAGAGGCGCTATTTCTTTTGAAGATAAATTTAATCTCAAGTATGTACAAAGTCTCAAGTCGTTAGAAGTTAGATTTGAGTGCTTATTCTTCAGTTTCTTAATAAATCCTTTATCTGTATTTTTAAATGCCTCTTCAAATAATTTCCAATCATTAGAGGTATTTAAATTATTATTTATAATTTTTATGACAGCTTTAATATCATCTTGGTGTTTTATAGAGCCGAGCTCTTTTTTTATTGTACTTAACAATTCATTACGCTTAATTAAGTTCATTGTAGAAAGACCCAATTCTCTGTTTTTTGAGTCAATGTCTTTTTGTAAATCTAAATTTTTAAAATGCATTAATTGCTGCTCATTTTCTAGTTGTTTAATTTCTAATTCCTTTTCTTTTTGTCTAAGGAGTTTCTCTCGTTGTTTTTTGTAATAACCCCTGTACAGGAGATGTGTTATCATTACAATAAATATTCCAGAGAAAAAGTAAATAACTAAAGCTAATGGCTTTAAATAAAAAGGTTTTGATATTACAAATCGATAACGAATATTATTAGAAGTTTCTTGGTTTCCCAGTTTTGCTTTTGCTTCAAATAGATACTCTCCATAAGGCAATTTTTCAAAGTAAACTTCTGATTTTGAAGACCAATTACTCCAATTATTATTAAGCCCATTTAATCTATATTGATATAATGAAGGCAAATATTTATTATAATCGGAGAGGCTATATGAAATTTTAATAGTATTTTCTAAATTGTCTAAAATAACCTCAGCTGAAAGAGGTAATAATTTTTCTTTTCCATTAATAGAGTATACAGAAACTTCATCTAACCTAATAAGATGATTTACCTTATCTTTCGAGGTTAAATCAATTATCATGTAACCATTTGTCGTTCCTAATAGATACTTATTATCTCCTACATGCAAAATGTTTTCAAAACCTTCTTTGGTTTCTCTAATACTGTTTGGTATGGGGATTGAAAATAATTCATAATTGGAGCTAAGTTTTCCTTTTTGAATATATGAGATATCTTCATTTGTAAACGAAAAAAGCTTATCGTTTGCTTTAATTAACCTACCTGAAACATAACTTGTAAAATCATATAAGTTACTTAAAACACTATCTTTTTTAAATTCCAAAGAAGTTACATCATAGAAGAAAACTCCCTCATTAGAACCGTAGAGTATTTTATCATTATATTGGTTTAAGCCAGATTTTATACTTTTATTTACCGTCGTTTTAGAATATGAAAGGACCTTATTAAAATGAGGATCAATTTTTAATCGAAACACACCCTTATGTTCATGACTAACCAAAAGCTCGTTTTTTGAAATAAACTCAAAATACCTTGAAGAGATATTAAATCCTTTTATTTTATTTCTTAATCTCCATTTATTATTGACTTTTTCTAGGATATATAAGCCGTTATAATTCCCTTGAATTATTAAATTAGGATGATTAATGATACTCCTAAACAACCATGTTCCGGAGGTGTTATATATTTTTTCAGCTTTTCCTTTAGAAATAGTAAATGTCCCCTTATCATGACCGCAAAATAGTGTATTTTTTAACTTTTGTAAGGACCAAACCTGTCCTTCAGTTCCCTCAATAAATTTAAACATTCCTTTTTCAAGTTGATTTTTGTAAAAAAGACCTTGATTTGTTCCTAAGTATAAAATATCATCATCTAAGAAGGTTACATATACTGACCCCAAAATCCCTAAATCATCCTTATATACTCTTAACGGGGAATTAAAATTTATATAACTAATTCCATTATCTTGACCAAGCCATACATTTCCAGAGTTATCTTCAAATAGTGAAAGAACGGTATTGTTTGCTAAACCCTTGCTCTGGTTGATGGAAAAATCAATTTCTTTTTTTGAGTTTACATTTAAAATTCCATTTGATACTGTACCAAGAATAAAATTTCCATTTTTTAATTTTATACTATTATATATACTGTATTTACGGAGTTTTATATTTAGTTTATTGTCCCATTCTATGATGGAGTTTTTATTTTTAGTAATAAAAAATCCATGTTCCTTTGTCTGAAACAAAAGGCGATCATTTTCATTAAAAATATTTATAATTATTCTGTCTTTTAGTTTTTTATCATTCGTAACTAATTCTTCCTTGCCATTTTTAAACATGAAGACCCCTTGATTAAGTTTCTGATAATAAATATTATTATTAACCTTGTAAATTTTTGTAATAACTGTTTTTGATTCAATTATATCGATAGATTTAAACCGAGTGTCATAAATATAAATTCTACCTAGAGATTGAAAAAGAACCCAACGATCAAGCTCTAAAATATTCCAAAACTCTTCATCTTCAGCAAGGGAAACAGAATCATTATTTGTAAATGAGGTATACTCTAAAACACCATAGTCATTTTTTTCCCAGTACCCAAAATCTTTATAGCTACCCGTGTAGATTTTATCATTAATAACTTTCACAGATCTAATAATCGAGGAGTTTGGTGACTTATAAAGTTTCCAACGTGCTCCATTATAGTTTAGTAGACCTTTATTATTAGCAAAATAAATAGATCCATCTTCTGCTTGTGAAATGCTCCAGTTTTGGTCTTCCGCTCCATAATCTTTGGGCTTAAAAACCTCAATAGGAGGAAGTTCTTGTGATAAAACACCTATTTGAAATAGGATAAAAAAAGAAATAAAAAGATTAAATTTCATTAGTTATTGATATCTAAAAATTAAATTTCATTAGTTTTTATTTGTTTGTTGTGTAAAGGTCATAAATAAAAAATCGAAACAAAACGACTAAATGTTTGGTTGCGAAAATAAGACAAATCTCTTAAAAATATGAGTTTGTTTAATTTATCGTATAGCTTTTGTTGAGTCAATGTTGTTTATTGAAGTAAAAAAATAATGAAATCTTTATTCCACTTTCATAAAAAAATTACCAGATTATAATAATTTTTGTAACTTTTATTTTTTAAAATTAAAAAATTTAACCATGCCATCGTATAGCTTAAAAATAAATGGAAAAAAAAGAGAGGTAACTGCTGATTCTGATACTCCACTTCTTTGGATATTAAGAGATGAATTAAATATGGTAGGGACTAAATATGGATGTGGTATAGCTCAATGTGGAGCATGCACAGTACATCTTGATGATTACGCAATCAAAAGTTGCTCAATACCCATTTCATCTATAGAAGAAGCCTCAATTACCACCATAGAAGGATTGTCAGAAAACGGGACGCACCCTGTTCAAAAAGCATGGAAAGAAATTGATGTTGCTCAGTGTGGTTATTGTCAAGCAGGTCAAATAATGACTGCTTCAGCCTTTTTAAAAGAAAATTCAACTCCTTCAAAAGAAGAAATAAGAGAAGCTATGCATGGTAATATTTGCAGATGTGCTTCTTACAATAGAATAGAAAAAGCAGTAGAACTGGCAATAAAAAATAGCAATTTAAGATGAAATCTCAGAATTATTCACCTACTTTTAGCAGAAGAAATTTTTTAAAAACGTCTGTTCTTGCCGGAGGAGGGCTATTGATTGGATTTAACCTATTTTCTGCATGTAAGCCAGAAGCAATTCCTCCAGTAGATATTTCAAAATTAAACTTTAATGATTTTAATGCTTTTATAAAAATTTCAAAAGAAGGGTATGTTACAATTTTCTCACCGAACCCTGAAATTGGTCAAGGGGTTAAAACCTCCATGCCAATGATTATTGCCGAAGAGTTGGATGTTGCATGGGAAAAAGTTAACGTTGTTCAGGGAATATATGATCCAGTAAATTATCAAAGACAAGTAGCTGGAGGAAGTCAATCTATTCGATTTGGTTGGGATGCCTTGCGTCAAACCGGCGCAACAGCCAGACAAATGTTAGTTAATGCTGCCGCAAAAAAATGGGGGGTCGATCCTGCAACCTGTTCTGTTTCCGATGGAATTATTACCAATTTAAATGGAGATTCGTTAGGGTATGGAGAAGTTGTTCAAGAAGCAGCGATATTGGAGGTTCCAGAAAATGTAAAGCTAAAAGAATCCAAAGACTATAAAATCATTGGTCAGAATATTAAAAATGTTGACAACCATAAAATTGTCACAGGGAAGCCGTTATTTGGATTGGATTATTCAACGAAAAAAATGCTGTACGCTTCTGTTTTGAGACCTCCTAGTTTTGGAAAAAAACTTGTCCGTTTTGATGACAGTAAAACAAGAGAAATACAAGGAGTTATTGAGGTTATTAGATTCGGAGATAAGATCGCTGTTTTAGGCAAAAATACATGGGCAGCTATGAAAGGAAAAAAAGCTCTCGTGGCAGAGTGGAAAAATAACGGCAGATTGGAAAGTAGGGAAAATCATGATGAAGAATTGTTTAAAATTTTAAATGACACAAATGGGGAAACAAGACGCGAAGATGGAAATATAGAAATGGCATTTAAAAATGCAGACAAGATTATTGAAAGGACTTACGAATCTCCTTTTCTTCCTCATAACTGCATGGAGCCAATGAATTTTTATGCAAATGTTACGCAAGATAAAGTTCATCTTGTGGGACCTATTCAAACTCCAGCATGGACAGTAAGTAAAATTTCAAAACTATTGGATAGAAAACCAGAAGAAATTCACTTAGAAATGACAAGAATGGGAGGAGGTTTCGGGAGAAGGCTCTATGGTGATTTTGTAGAGGAAGCAGCTGAAATCTCAAGCATCGCTAAAAAGCCGATTAAAGTAGTTTTTTCAAGAGAGGATGATATGACGGCAGGGACCTATAGGCCAGCCATAAAATATAGAATAAAAGCTTCTATAAAAAACGGTAAAATTTCGGGTTATCACCTAAAGGAAGCTGCAATTAATGGAAATATGTATGGATCGATTCCTAATTTTTTCCCGGCGGGATGCATTCCAAATTATAAGGTTAGTACTGGGAATTATAAAAGTAATATATCTACAGGCGCATGGAGAGCTCCTTATACTAATTTTTTGGCCTTTGCAGAACAAAGTTTTTTTAGAGAACTAGCTGATGAATTGGGGAAAGATCATCCTACACTGCTTATTGAATTACTTCAAAATGTTAAAGGAACTAAAGATAAACGAATTGAGTATTCTGGTGAGCGAATGGAAAAGACGATAAAACTTGCTTTAGAAAAATCAAATTGGGGAAACACACCGAAAGGAACTTATCAAGGATTTTCAGCATATTATAGTCATAATACACATGTTGCTGAAGTTGCAGATGTTGAAATAGAAAATGGAAAGCCG
>CATISV010000127.1 GCA_949541125.1 Flavobacterium sp. SCGC AAA160-P02 | reverse complement strand
TTTAAATAATAGGCATGCTCCCATACATCAATTCCTAAAATTGGTGTTCCACCACAAGTAACTCCTGGCATCAATGGATTATCTTGGTTTGGCGTGGAACATACAGAGACTTTTCCTCCAGAATGGACGCATAGCCATGCCCATCCAGACCCAAATTGAGTGGCTGCTGCTTTAGAAAAAGCATCTTTAAAGCCTTCAAAAGAACCAAATTCAGCCATCATTACATCTTTTAATTCACCGGATAATTCCCCTTTATTATTTGGGTTCATAACTGACCAGAATAACGAGTGATTGTAAAATCCACCACCATTATTTCTAACGGCGCTATTATTCATATCTAGGTTTTTTAAGAGATCTTCAATAGAGTTTCCTTCTAGAGCAGATCCAGAGATTGCTCCATTTAATTTTGAGGTATATCCATTGTGATGTTTACTGTAATGTATTTCCATCGTTCTTGCATCGATGTTAGGTTCTAACGCATCATATGCATATCCTAATTCTGGTAGTTTAAAAGCCATATTTTATCTAATTTTAATATTATTTGTATAAATAATGTCCTACAAATTTAATTATTAAAAATGATGCAAACAAGTACTTTATATTACGATACTTTATAAACGTATAGAGAAATCTTATTTTGTAGCTCGCATAAACTCCTCAGCTTTGCATACCATATTTTTACTACCGCATATAAATGGAACTCGTTGGTGAAGTTCTACCGGGTCAATATCCATTATTCTAGTAAAACCATCACTTGCTTTTCCATTGGCCTGTTCAGCTAAAAAAGCCATAGGGTTGCATTCGTATAATAATCGAAGTTTCCCATTAGAATTTTTAGAACTTTTAGGGTATATATAGATTCCACCTTTTATTATATTTCTGTGAAAATCAGAAACCAAAGAACCAATATATCTGCTTGTATAAGGCCTATTACCTTTTTCTTCTTGGCAATATTTAATATAGTCTTTAATCCCTTGGGGGAAATGAATATAATTTCCTTCATTAACAGAATAAATAGTTCCATTTTCAGGAAATTTCATATTCGGATGTGATAAATAATAACTACCAATAGCAGGATTTAAAGTAAATCCATTAACACCATCTCCAGTAGTATATACTAACATTGTAGAGGTACCATATATTATATATCCAGCTGCAACTTGCTTATTCCCTTTTTGTAAGAAGTCCTCAATTTGAACAGGAGTTCCTACAGGAGTTACCCTTCTATAAATAGAAAAGATAGTTCCAACAGATACATTTACATCTATATTTGAAGAACCATCCAGAGGATCAATTAAAACAATATATTTATTTTGATTATTTTCATCTTGACTATTAACAGCAATAAAATCCTCTTCTTCTTCGCTTGCTATTCCACAAACAATATTCCTATTCGTAAGTGTGTGTATAAACTTTTCATTGGCGTATACATCCAGCTTTTGTTGTTTTTCTCCTTGAATATTTGTTCCTCCTACTGCTCCAATAATATCAACTAAACCAGCTTTATTTACTTCGTGATTGACTACTTTTGCAGCCAAACGAATCGAGTTAATTAATCTGGATAACTCACCGGAGGTGTATTTGAATGAGGTTTGGTTTTCTATAATAAATTCACCAAGAGTTTGGTTTTTTCTGGCCATAAGAAAGATTTAATTCTTTGACACAAAGATGCTGATTTTTTAATCAACTACAACGATTTCGTAAAAATTATTTATTTCCATTTTTTGACTCATTTAAGGTATCTTTGATTTTTATTTATTAAGGTATGAATTTTACAATTAGAGTTGCGTTAAAAAAAGACATGGTATTTGTTCATCAGTTGATTACTGAATTAGCCATTTTTGAAAAAGAACCTTTTGCAGTAGAGATTACAGTAGCAGATTTAGAAAAAGATGGGTTTTCAAAAGATTCAAAGTTTAAAATTTTTATAGCTGAAGAAAAGGGAATAATTATTGGAATGGCCTTATTCTATGAGCGTTACTCGACTTGGAAAGGAAAAGTAATTCACTTAGAGGATTTAATCGTTACAAAATCAAAAAGAAATTTAGGGGTTGGGAAAGCCTTATATCGAACATTGATGCAATATGCGTTTGATAATAATTTTAAACGTGTTGCTTGGGAAGTATTAGATTGGAATAAAAATGCCATTGATTTTTATGAAAATACTGGAGCAAAAATATTAAAAGGCTGGCATGTTGTTCATATGAATGAACAAAAGTTAAAAAATTTTATAAATAAGAATTAATCTTGAAGGTATATAAGCTTGGTGGTGCTTCTATTAGAGATGTTCATAGCATAAAAAAGATAGCCTACATTATACAAAAAGAAGGAAAGACCAACTGTTTGTTAGTTATTTCTGCAATGGGAAAAATGACCAATGCGTTTGAAAAAATTGTTAGTACATATGTTAACAAACAACAAAAAGAGTTGTCAATAGCCATACAATTTGTAACTGATTTTCATACAAAGATTAGTAATAATCTTTTTCAGAAAGATCACGAAATTCATAAAAAAGTAAGCTCATTACTTGATCTAATGGTTGGTTTTTTGGTCAAAAACAAGTCCAATGATTATGATTTTTTATACGATCAAATAGTTTGTTTTGGCGAGCTATTGTCAACAACAATTGTAAGCTCATACCTCAATGAAGTTGGAGTCACAAATACTTGGAAGGATGTCAGAAAACTAATAAAAACAGATGCTATTTTTAGAGATGCAACTGTTCATTGGGAAGAAACAAAAAACCTAATTAATTCTCAAATAAATACATCAGAATTAACTATTGTTCAGGGGTTTATTGGTTCAGATGCCAATGGAAACACAACAACTTTAGGAAGAGAAGGTTCTGATTATACAGCTGGAATTTTTGGATATTGTTTGGACGCAAAAGATATTACAATTTGGAAAGATGTTGAAGGGGTTTTAAATGCAGACCCAAAAGTGTTTAAAGAAACACAACTTTTGAAGCAAATTTCTTATGAAGAAACAATAGAAATGGCATTTTATGGAGCCTCCGTAATCCACCCAAAAACAATTCAACCGATTCAAAAAAAAGAGATTCCTTTGTATGTTAGATCATTTAATAATCTTAACTCACGAGGGACAAAAGTAGGTAGAGGAATTACAATAGAACCTTTAGTCCCATGTTTTATTGTTAAGAAAAACCAAGTATTAGTCTCTATCTCTTCGTTAGATTTTTCTTTCATTGTTGAAAAAAACATTAGCTATATTTTTAAACAATTAGATCAATATCAACTTAAAGTTAATCTAATTCAAAATTCAGCGATTAGTTTTTCTGTTTGCATAGACAATACATTTAATCATTTTGATGTTTTTTATCGTCAAATTAAATCGTTATTTAAGGTCTCTTTTGTGAAAGATGTTGATTTGTATACAGTTAGACATTTTACAAGTGATTCTTTGAAGAAAATTTATAATCTGGGAGAATCATTATTAAGCCAAACAAATAAAGAGACAACCCAGATTGTAATAAAAAAAAATAAATAGGATCTATTTTGTTTTTTTAGCTATGTTTGTGGTTATAGGAAGTTTTTATTTATGGAATTGGTTACATCTAAAGAAATTGCTAAAGTCATTGGTACCGATAAATTTGGGCTTATAGGAATCTTTATTGGTTGGATTTTATTGCGGTTGTTAAGAATATCTGAAGTAAATAAAATTTACCAAAAACATAAAAACAAAAAAGACTTAGCTTTTTTAAATGGGATATTAAATGAGTTTCAAATTGAGTTTGAAATTCCTGAAGAAGATTTAACAAGAATACCTAAATCAGGCTCTTTTATAACTGTTTCAAATCACCCTTTGGGTGGAATAGACGGGATTCTATTATTAAAATTATTAATAGAACAT
>CATISV010000126.1 GCA_949541125.1 Flavobacterium sp. SCGC AAA160-P02 | reverse complement strand
CTTCTAAATTTTGAGAGAATTGAGGAGTTGTTAACAGAAGTAGAAAAATAATGTTAAATGTGAAATATTTCATTTTAAAATATGATAAATATGTTTAAATTTATTAAAACACTTACGAATTCCAAAAAATATAAAATGAAGAACAGAAGAAAATTTTTGAAAAACTCGGCTTTGATGAGTACCGGTTTCTTTATAGTACCAAGAAATGTATTGGGTGGACCAGGATTTATATCACCAAGTGATCAATTGAACATCGCTGCGATTGGATCAGGAGGAAAAGGTGGCGATATCAGAGCTGAATGGGCAGCTGGTGAGAGAGTAATTGCATTGTGTGATGTACATCCTGATGGAAATCATGGGGTTACCGAATCTAGAAAAAAATTCCCAAATGCAAATTTCTATGTTGATTTTAGAGATATGTTGGATAATGAGAAAGATTTAGATGCTGTTACAATAAGTACTCCTGATCATACACATGGATTTATTGCAAGTAATGCTATGAATAGAGGATTACACGTTTATGTTCAAAAACCATTAACACATAATATTGAAGAAGCTAGAAAACTAACTCAAATAGCTGCAAAAAATAAAGTTGTTACTCAAATGGGTAATCAGGGAGGATCAAGCACAGGAGTAGTTAAAATTCAAGAGTGGGTTGATAATAAAATAATAGGTAATATTAAAAAAATATATGCATGGACTGATAGACCAATTTGGCCTCAAGGTTTTGAAATGAAAAACACTGATGAAGTTAAGCCTGAAAGCTTAAATTGGGATTTATGGTTAGGGCCTGCTTCAAATACAAAATATACTTCTCAATTACATCCATTTAGTTGGAGAGGATGGTGGGATTATGGGACAGGATCGCTTGGTGATATGGGTTGTCACATTCTTGACGTTCCTTGCAAAACTCTAGGACTGCATTATCCAACCGATGTGGAATGTAGTGTTGGGTCTGTTTATCAACAAGCATGGCAGCAGAATTACATCCCTAAGGGTTGTCCACCATCATCTATCGTAACACTTCATTTCGATAAAACCACTAAAAACGATTCTAAAATCCAATTAGTTTGGATGGATGGTGGTTTAAAACCTAGTCATCCCGAAGAAATACCGGCTGAAGATTTCCTAGGTGAGCCAAACAGTACAAATGGTATATTGATGATTGGAGATAAAGGAGTAATTTCTTGTGGTGTGTATGGTTTAAACCCAAAACTTTACAGAAAAGGTGAGGAAACTATTGAGTACAAAACAGACGAAACTTGGTATAGTTTAGATCAAATTCATCATGCTGAATGGATCAATGGTATTAAAGCAGGATACGGCAGTGATGAGTATAAGAAAATAACAGCTCCTTTTGAGTACGCAGGTCCATTTACTGAAACTGTATTAATGGGTAATCTTGCAATTAGGTCATACATGCTTATGGATGGAAAACCGGACCATAGTCCAAACAGATATGCTACATCAGAGTATGGTAAGTTTACAGGCAGGAAAAAACTGTTATGGGATGGAGACAATATGAAAATCACAAATTTTGATCAGGCTAATCAGTTTGTTGGCAGAACAAGAAGATCTGGTTGGGACTTTTAATTTTCAAATATGAAAAATTTTATAAAAATTCTATTATTAGCTATTGTCTTTTCATCTTGTAGTTCAGATAATCAATGGAAGAATTTGTTAGCTGAGGACAGTTTAGTTGGATGGCATTATTATAATGATAATGGGAACAAGTTTGGCTGGTCAGTATCTGATGGTATTTTATCTTTTGATCCCTCTTTAACTGAATATCAAAGGGATTCTTTAGGTAATATTCTTACTCATGGTAATGGAAGTTTAAAAAAAGAAAATAACGACCTCGTATCTGATTTAGATTACACAAGTTTTAAATTATATTTTGAATGGAAAGTTGATACACTGACTAATAGTGGTTTCATGTGGGGAGTTAAAGAAGGTGAAAAGTATGAATTCCCTTTTGTAACTGGTCCAGAAATTCAAATAATGGATAACAATTATCCTGATGATGTAAAAGCTGGTAGTCTTTATGGAATGGTATCTCCTACTGTAGATATGACCAAACCTGTTGGACAGTGGAACTCATATCAAATTACAATTGATCATAATAAAAATTTTGGTAATGTTATATTTAATGGTACAGAAGTTGTATCGTTTCCTTTGAGTGGTGATGAGTGGGATTCTATGGTTGCAAATACAAAATTTGCAAATTGCGATGAGAAGCCATGGGACAATTGTGAGTTTGGAAAATTTAAGACTGGTAAATTGTGCTTTCAAGACCATGGAGCACCGATATACTTTAGAAATATAAAATTAATAGAACTTTAAATATGCAAATTAAAAATTCATCCAAAGAGTATGATGTAATTATTGTGGGATCTGGAGCTGGTGGTGGTATGGCTACAAAAGTTTTATCAGAAGCTGGTCTATCAGTAGCTGTTGTTGAAGCTGGTCCTTTTTTTGACCCTGCTGATCCAAAGACAATGACACAATTAAAACCTGCGTTTTACTCACCAAGAAGAGGTGGAAGTACATTAAGGCATTTTGGTGATTATGATCAAGCATATGGAGGCTGGGATATTGAGGGTGAACCTTACGGACAAATTGGTGACACTGATTTTAAGTGGTTTAGGTCCCGAATGTTGGGAGGTAGAACCAATCATTGGGGAAGAATTTCATTAAGATTTGGTCCAAACGATTTTAAAAGAAAAAGTATTGATGGGTTAGGAGAAAATTGGCCTATTTCTTATAATGATATTAAACCGTACTATGACAAGGTTGATAAGTTAATTGGAGTTTTTGGTTCTAAGGAAAATATATACAATGAGCCTGACGGTTTTTTTCTTCCTCCACCGAAACCCAGATTACATGAACTATTCTACATAAAAGGTGCTAAAAAAAGTAATGTTAAAGTAATGCCATCAAGGCTTTCTGTGCTTACCAAAAGAATTAATAATGATAGAGGTCTTTGCTTTTATTGCGCAGGTTGTGCAAAAAGTTGTAATGTTTACGGCGATTTTTCGTCAGGTTCTTGCTTAATTTTTCCTGCACAAAAATCTGGCGGTCAAATCGATCTTTATGTAAATTCAATGGTGAGAACAGTTACCACTAACGAAGAAGGTAAAGCTACTGGTGTTTCATTCATAGATAAAGATGAAAATAAAGAGTATAAATTAAAAGGTAAAGTTGTTGTATTGGCTGCATCAGCCTGTAGTTCTGCTAGAATTTTATTGAATTCAAAGACTAAACAACATCCTAATGGCCTAGGTAATAGTAGTGATTTGATTGGAAAATATTTACATGACTCAACAGGTGGAGACATGATGGCTTTTCTCCCTGAATTAATTGATAGAAAAACTTATAACGAAGATGGTGTAGGTGGTATGCATGTTTACTCACCGTGGTGGTTGGATAATAAAAAATTAGATTTTGCTCGTGGATACCACATTGAAGTTTGGGGAGGAATGGGTGCACCTACATATGGGACTGGTTTTAATGTAAATAATTTTAATAAATTTTTTGGAATAAATAAAGCTGGTGGGTATGGGAATGTTTTAAGGTCAGATATGAAAAAATATTATGGATCTACAATAGGAATATCAGGCAGAGGTGAGTCTATTGCTCAAAAAACAAATTATTGCGAGATTGATCCAAATAAAGTTGATAAATATGGTGTTCCAATTTTAAGGTTTAATTATCAATGGACTGATAACGAAATCAAGCAAGCCAAGCATATGCAAGATACATTTGAAGAAATTATTCACAATATGGGAGGAATTCCACTTTGGGGAAAACCTGGAAAGGACGCTAATTATGGACTAAATAAGCCAGGATGGATAATTCATGAAGTTGGAACTACTAGGATGGGTGATGATCCAAAAAAGTCAGTTACTAATCAATTTGAAAGGCTTCATGATGTATCAAATGTTTATGTAGTTGATGCTGGTCCATTTGTATCACAAGCAGATAAAAATCCCACTTGGACAATACTAGCTCTTGCTATGCGTTCATCAGAACATATTGTCGAAGAATTTAAAAAACAAAATTTTTAAATTATGAAAAGAAGAGATTCAATTAAATCTATAGCCTTAGGAACACTTGGAGCAAGTCTTTTTTTAGAATCGTGCTATGGCGTACCTAGAGAAAAAATTACAAGGTCTTTAACAAGGTACGATTATGGAAGAACACCAGAAGAGACTCTGTATGATGATAATTTATTTGCTCAAAAGTTTTTCACAAATGATGAATTATTAACCCTTGACAAGCTTTGTAACTTAATACTTCCTCCAAATGAGTTTGGATCTATCCGGGATGCTGAAGTAGTTCAGTTAATAGAATTTATGGCTAAGGATATTCCATCATATCAAGATCCATTAAGAAATGGTTTACTATGGATTAATCAGGAAAGTAAAAATAGATTTAATAATATTTTCATTGATTTAATTGAGACTGATCAGAAAGAAATTCTTGACGAAATAGCCTATTATGATCCCAATGATAATATGAATGATCTTCCTGAACCAGTCCAATGGTTTAATTTAGTCAGAAATCTCACTATGACAGGGTATTTTACATCAGAGGTTGGAATCAAAGAATTAGGTTATAAAGGAAATATGCCTAATATTTGGGATGGTGTTCCTCAAGATGTATTAGATAAATATGGATTAGAGTATGACAAAGATTGGTTAAATAAATGTATTGATCAATCAACAAGAATGACCATTGCCGAATGGGACGATGAGGGTAATTTATTAACATAAAAAAAGCCGCTTAGAAGCGGCTTTTTTTTGATTATATTACAATCCAAGTGCCTTGTTAAATTCCTCATCTGTAAACTCGTTACCATAAAGAAGAGTTGAAAATCTGGCAACTTCAGCAGCAATTTGAACAGCAGCCTTAATTTCATCATCAGTAGCTCCAGCTTTTTTAGCAGCAATAACCTGTGCCTTAATACAATATTCACATTTCATTGCAGCTGATGCAGAGATTGCTGCAAGTCTTGCTTCTTTTGTTGCAATTGGGCCTGATGAAAAAAGTTTATTCCAATCAACAAAATATTGAGCTGCTTCAGAAGCAATTAATTTTGGATACATTTTATTGAATGGACTTTTTTCAAGCAATTCGTTGTAGCTTGATTCATTAGTTTGAGCAAATGCATTTATTGATATAAAAGCGAAAAGGATTATTAAGAAATTTTTTTTCATTGTTTTTTAATTAGTTTTACTTAAATATAATAAAAAAGCCCCATTTCTGAGGCTTAAGTGGTACCTCGCAGAATCGAACTGCGGACACAAGGATTTTCAGTCCTTTGCTCTACCAACTGAGCTAAGGTACCATAGCTAATTTTTAGCAGAGCAAATATAATTTGTTTTATGAGAGCAACAAAAAATCATGTGAAAAATCTTCTGTATTTTTGTCTTTTAACAATTAACTTTTGAATTTAGTTCTAGATATT
>CATISV010000125.1 GCA_949541125.1 Flavobacterium sp. SCGC AAA160-P02 | reverse complement strand
TCATCTTTGTGAACGTCAAAAACCAATTCGTCATGAACTTGCAGTAACATTTTAGATCTAAAGTTTTCTTTTTCAAAGCGTTTGTAGATATTTATCATTGCTAGTTTTATAATATCAGCAGCGGATCCTTGGATAGGAGCGTTCACGGCATTTCGTTCTGCTGCACCGCGTACAATGGCATTTCTAGAGTTGATATCTTTTAAATACCGTCTGCGGTGCAATACGGTTTCTACATATCCATTTTCTCTAGCAAAATCAATTTGTGCAGCCATGTAGCTCCGTAATTTAGGATAGGTTTTGTAGTATAAATCAATAAGTTCTTTTGACTCCTTTCGTGTCAAATCTGTTTGATTACTTAATCCAAAAGCAGAAACACCATATATGATTCCAAAATTAACAGTTTTCGCATTGCTACGTTGTTCACGGGTTACCTTGTCAATAGGAACACTAAAAACTTTTGCCGCTGTTGAGGCATGAATATCTTCTCCGTTTCTAAAGGCTTCAATCATCGTTTCTTCTTTGCTTAAAGCAGCAATAATTCGTAACTCTATTTGCGAATAGTCAGCTGCTAGTAATACATGATTTTTATCCCTAGGAACGAATGCTTTTCTTACTTCCTTTCCTCGTTCTGTTCTAATAGGAATATTCTGTAAGTTAGGATTGTTTGAGCTTAATCTTCCAGTTGCAGCAACCGCCTGAGCATACACTGTATGAACACGGCCTGTTTTTGAGTTTATTTCATTAGGCAAAGCATCTACATAGGTACTTTGTAATTTTTTATACTGGCGATATTCTAAAACATCAGCAATGATTTGATGATCTTTTGATAGATAGGATAGGACATCTTCAGCGGTTGAATATTGACCTGTTTTAGTCTTTTTAGGTTTATCAACTAATTTTAAATTTTCAAATAAGACAACCCCTAGTTGTTTGGGTGAAGCAATATTGAATTCTTCTCCAGCTTGTTCATAGATTTTTTTCTCCAATCTACTAATGTCATCTGTTAAATGAATCGATAAATTTTTTAAAAAATCAATATTTAGGTTGATTCCCTCAATTTCCATTGAAGTCAACACAGAAACTAACGGAACTTCTATTTCATTGAACAATTTAGTTAGATTTCCAAGTTCTAATTCCTTACTAAAATGCTCCTTTAATTGTAGCGTAATGTCTGCATCTTCAACAGCATATTCTGTTTGATTCTCCAAAGGAACTTGACGCATTGATAATTGATTTTTTCCTTTTTTACCAATTAATTCTGTAATAGAAATACATTGGTAATTTAAATAGGTTTCTGCTAAAATATCCATATTGTGACGCATATCAGGATTGATCAAATAATGTGCAATCATTGTGTCAAATAATTTTCCTTTTACCGCAATATTATAGTTAGATAAGACTTTGATGTCATATTTTAGGTTATGGCCAATTTTTTCTATAGACTCGTTTTCAAAAAGGGTTCTAAAATCTTCTAAGATTGCTTTTGTTTCGGTTTGATCTTTTGGAAATGGCACATAATATCCTTTCCCAATTTCCCAAGAAAAAGCGATTCCAATCAATTCCACTTCCAAAGCCTTTAAACCTGTAGTTTCTGTGTCAAAACAGAAGGAAGGTTGATTGTGTAATTTTTTAAGCAATAATTTTCTAGAAGAGGGTGTATTAACGTACTGATAAAAATGATCTGTGTTTTGAATCGTTTTATAGCCTTGAATACTTTCTTCTTCTGAAATATTTCCAGTTCCAGGAGTGGCAAATAAATCAAATTGACCACCAGCAGTTACCTTAGATGCTATTTTTGTAGTTGAATCTTTAACAGCTGAAATTGTATTTTGATTTGACTCTGTTGCTATAGAAAACGTTTTTACAAAATTGTCCGAGAGTCTTCTAAATTCTAATTCGGTAAAAATTTCTTTGGTGGCCTCTATGTCTGGCATACACATTTTAAATTTTTCTTCATGAAACTCTACAGGAACATCCAACATAATAGTCGCCAATTCTTTTGATAATAATCCAAGATCTTTGGAGGCCTCAACCTTCTCTTTCATCTTGCCTTTTAAATCATTCGTGTTTTCAAATAGGTTCTCCATAGAGCCATATTGAGCAATAAATTTTTTAGCAGTTTTTTCACCTACACCAGGCAATCCAGGAATATTATCTACAGAATCTCCCATCATTCCTAAAAAATCAATTACTTGTTCGGGTGTTTCAACACCAAACTTTTCTTGTACTTCTGTAATTCCCCAAGTTTCATAACCACCTCCAAAACGTGGTCGATATATAAAAATATTTTCAGAAACTAATTGTGCAAAATCTTTATCTGGTGTTACCATAAATGTTGTATACCCCTCTTTTTCAGCTTTTTTAGCGATGGTTCCAATAATATCATCTGCTTCGTA
>CATISV010000124.1 GCA_949541125.1 Flavobacterium sp. SCGC AAA160-P02 | reverse complement strand
GGATGTCCTTTTGCTACATCAAATCCGAAACCAAATTCTAGCCCTGGTATAAATGGGAGTGCATCAATTTGATTTTGATGCATTGATTTTGCTGTTTCAGGTTTTAAAATAGAGGTCCCGTTAAGTGTTCCGTTATCTAACATTGCTTGGCAAAAAAGAAAATAATCACGAGCAGTACCGGTCATTCCACCGCCACCAGAATAGTATGATTTTGCTCCCTCTGTAGGGTAATTAGGGATGTAAAAAAGTTGTTTTACATTAGGTATTTGAGTAATTTCGCCTTTATAATTTGGCATAAAAGCTCTTGTTAGCCTTTTAGAGAGAGAGTCATTAAAATAGAAATCTAGCATCTTAATTCCTAGAGGCTCGCTAATTTTTTCTCTAATATAATCATCTAAATCTTTTCCCGAGGCAACTTCAACGACTCTACCTAAAACATCTGTATTTAATCCATATAACCATTTGGACCCTGGTTCAAAAGCCAAAGGGATATCTCCAATTTTACTCATTGTTTCTTCTATTGTCATGGGTAGAAATGTGTTTGAATCCGGAATTCTGTTTTTTGCAAGTATCGCACCATAAAGTTTTGGATTGGTAAAACCATAGGAGATACCTGATGTATGAGTTAGCAATTGTCTAATGGTGGGGGTACTAATTGAGGGTGAACTAGTCCAGCTGGTATCAGCAGGATTAAAGCTTTGAAGGATATCTGTATTGTTAAATGTTGAAATGTACTTTCCTACAGGATCATCTAATTTAATTTTACCAGATTCAATCAATTGCATCGCAGCTACTGATACTATTGGTTTAGTCATTGATGCAATTCTAAACAAATGATCTTTTCTGTAAGGTTCTAACCTTAAAGAATCTGACCAACCTACCTCAGATTCATATATAATCTTACCATTTTTCGCAATCAAGGTTACAGCACCAGGATATTTTTTTGCATCCACAAAGTCCATGACCATTTTTTCAATTTTCACAAGGCTGTCTGATATCATACCAACTTCATCAGGAGTTGCAAATTGAAATTTTTGTGATGAAGTTTCTTCTTGTGGCTTTGAACAAGAGCTGATTAAGAAACAAAAAACAAGATATGTATTAATTAAAAAACGCTTCATATTAAGAAGATTAAATAATGAGAATAAATTTATTTCAAAAATAAAAATTAAAGGTAATTAAATTCAAAGAAATCAGAATTTTCATCAAAACCAAACTGTAATGTCCATATGAAAAGAATACTCTTTATGATTTTTTTAAATTAGTTTAACGAAAATATCAAAAATTAGGCATGACTAGAATATTGCTTTTAAATTAATTGTACCAGTATGTATTGTTTTAGAATTTATACTCTTTCTTCCTCTATAATTTAGATTTAAATTTAGAAAAGAGTTGAGCTTTTTATTCCATACTAAGCTCCAGGAATAATTAGTGCCTTCTTGAAACCCTTCTAACATTTGATAGCCAACAGGAGTATTTGGGTTCCCTTCAAAATCATTAAAAAAGGTTGCAAAATTTGCGTTGAATTGAGATTTTGATTTCCCAGAGTATAGATAGTCTACTCCAATTTTTTGTTGTTTTAATTTTTCAAAATCGGATAGCTTGTTTTCTTTGTTTTTATATTGATAAAAAGCAGAAAATTGATTGTTATCATTTAAAACATAGCTTATTTTTGGTTGAAATTCTATCGCATCAATTTGATATTTTCTATTGTCAAAATTTTCAGTTTCTAAATTGTTGTTTGAGATCTTTCCAAGCAAGTCAATAATCCAAAATTTACTTATTTTATGTTGAAAATCTATTTGATGAGATTTGGTGTTGGTCTCTTGACTTCCAATGATATATTGTTGTTTATTATCTGCTTTTGCATAGGTATAGCTTGTACTATATTTCTGCAACCCTCTATTAAAAAAGAGGCTGTTTTTTAGAGCATAATTTACACTGATTAAGTTGTTTTTACTTAGTTGAAAGGGATTAAAATTAAAAGAATTATTGGTCCTTTCCTGTTCATTAGTACTACTTAAAAAGAATTGATTATAAAAATGTGATAGTATTTTTTTAATTCCCTTTTTATCTCTCCACTGACTCGCATTTAAGGTTATAGATTGATTTATTTTGGCACTTTGAGTTGCAATAAATTGTAAGTTAGGTAAAGGAACTCGTAAATAATTTGCTTGATCTTGAAATTCTGCAATTTCAAATTCATCAAATTCTTTAATTCCGTTTTCGTTATAATCTATCCATGTATAAAACCCTTGTCCAACTTCAACCTCTATATATATAAAATCTTGTTGAGCTACATTCCCAGAAAAGGTTTCGTAACGAGTTCCGATTGTTATAAAATTATTAAAAAACCGTTGATTGTAGATGAGTCTAGAATTTAAGCTCTCTTCGTTTTCTTTAAAAGCATTTTCTGTTTGTCTGTAATTTGCGTATAATGAAAGTCTGGTGCGTTCTGTTTGAATGATTTTTGCATCAAAAAAATAGGTTTTTCTGTTGTTTATTTCTGTAAAGGTATTACTTCTAATACTGTCATTATTTCTATAATTAAAACCAATTTTTGCAAAAACTTTTGTGCTGTCTCCAATACCTATATACCCCTCATATTCTTTAAATTTATGATTTGTAAGAATTGCTTCTTGAGTTGTTTTTATTATTCCATCGTTCGTTTCAGTATTTAAGAAACCACCGATCCACACCTTTGAAAAATAATGTTCAAAACCTCCTTTAAGTCGAAAAAAAGTATTTTTTTGTATTTCTGAATCGTTTGATAAAAAACTAGCATTCGTATATAATGAGGTTTTCCCTAGTTGAATTTTGGAATCGACGGAGTGCTTATTTCCTTTATAATTATCTGAAAATTGCAGTTGCTGTAGTGAATAAGTTAAAAAACTTTCAGGGTCTTTTCTTACAGTAATATCAACGCCAACTTGTTGTTGGTTTCCTGTTGGGTTAATTAAATTCCAATCTCTATTAAATTCTATTGCTTGAAAACGTTGAATTGTCCTAAAATTTTTATGGATAAAAAGATAATTGACATCACTAAGAACTTTCCATTTTTTATCGATGATTGTTTGTTCCCAATGGATCTTTGTTGCCGCACCTTTATTTTGATTATTATCAATGTTAGAAAATAAATTTTGGTCATTATTACTAAATGCAAACTCTGCTGAAACACTTGTTTTTTCTGAAGGATTATAGTTAGAATTTAAAACAGCTACCTGTAATTTTGTGGGTGCGACTAATTGAATGATTGGACTGTAATTTCCTAGATTTGTACCCGCAAAAGCAAAAACGTTTCCATTAGCCAAGGTCTGTTCGAGTGTATAATCTCCCTGATTTTCTCCAACATTAGTAAAAGTTACAGAGAATAATTCATCATTTTGGTTGGTAGAATATTCAAAGATTTCCTCGTTGCCATTTTGTGTTTTCTTATAAAGAATTCTATTTGGATCGTAGGCATCAGGATAGGCACTTTCTGCTACCATTAATTCAGGGTTATTTCCGGCATTTGCCAATATTTGTTTTTGTGTCTCCGTTAAACTTAACTGAATTGGTTGATTTTTAACATCGTTCTCATTGTAAAAATATCCAGCAAGTTCAATTTTATCGGTCTTGTATTCGCCTTTCTCATAGGTTATAAAGCGCGTATAATTTCTGTTTGAATATTGAAACTCAATACGAATACGCATATCATTGGTTATGGGAAAAGTTGTATTGAATCGGATTTCTCCAATATTATAATCAATCATATAGTCTTTGTCTGCTCCTCTGCTGATTTCAGATCCGTTAACAAAGACTTTTTCACTACCAGAAATAATTACAAAATTAGGCTCATTATTGGGGCCTAAAATTTTATAAGGCCCTTGATTTCCCTCAATTCCAATAAAGTTATAGGAGCTAAATTGTCCTCTCACAATAGCACCCGACGCAGCAATGGTACTTTTATCATTGATATTTGCTTCCACTTCTAAACCAGACACCTGTTTTTCAAATGTTAAAAAATAGCTAGTATCATTTTTCAAACTTACATCTCCTGCTTTTACACGCCAATCTTTGCTAGAGAGTTCTATAAAAATTCTATCAAAATCTGTAATACTTTGTGAATAACCATTGTTTTGAAGAGGAATATTTGTGTCAAAAATATTGGCTTTTATTGATACCTTATCAGAGAGTTTTCCTTCAATAGTTAAGTCCATAGAGGAGTTTGTAACAGTACTTTGATTATTCCCTGAGGTAATTCCTCTATTAATAAAACCACTGGTTTTTAGGCCGTCAAACAATTGTATTTCACGGATTGGTTGATTACTTGTTAGGCTGTATAATTTTCCTGTATTAGTATTATTTGGTAGAATAAATGTTTTATCGAATGGGCTATAGGTTTTGGTTATAAAATCAGGGTAACGAAAATACTCAATGGTAATATGTTGATATTCTTTTGAGTTGATAATTAATACTGCATCATTGTAAATTACCTCGTATTCTGTTGGATATATAATTTTTTGAAAATCAGATAGCACCTTAAAGTTC
This sequence comes from Flavobacterium sp. SCGC AAA160-P02, assembly GCA_949541125.1. Lineage (GTDB taxonomy): Bacteria > Bacteroidota > Bacteroidia > Flavobacteriales > Flavobacteriaceae > Polaribacter. The sequence continues at coordinate 1,955 of CATISV010000124.1, read as the reverse complement.
TGCGGGTTTATTGGTACTGAATCAAATCTTACGGTATCCTTAGAAATAGCTATTTTTTTAGATCTAAAATCTGATGAAAAATTTTGAGCATTGACAATAAACCCGAAACAAAATAACAGTAAACACCAAGCATTTTTAAGCATATATTACAAACGTATGAATTATATAATTAGTCTAAAGATTTGCAGAACAGTTTTAAAACATGTTCGTTAAATACCAAAAACTTGTTTTGAATTTTCGGTTGTAATTTTTGCAATTTCCTCATAAGATAGATCGTAAATAACAGAAAGTTTATTCACTACTTGAATGATATAACTACTCTCATTCCTTCTACCCCTGTAAGGAACCGGAGACAGGTATGGAGCATCCGTCTCAAGGACAATATGTTGGATGTCTATTTGATTTAGAAAGGTGTCTATTTTTCCGTTTTTAAATGTTGAAACCCCTCCAATTCCTAATTTCATTCCATAAGAAATTGCTTTATGAGCCTGTTCTAAAGTTCCTGTAAAACAATGAAAAATACCATATAGGTTCTTTCCTTTTTCTAATTCTAGAATTTCAAAAATTTCATCAAAAGCCTCTCTACAATGAATCACAATAGGAAGATTTTTTTCTTTTGCCCATTGTATTTGTATCCGGAATGCTTCTTGTTGTTCAGCTAAAAAACTTCTATCCCAATATAAATCAATACCAATTTCACCGATGGCATAAAAAGATCTTTTATCGATCCAATCTTTTACTTGGGCAAGTTCTTTTCGGTAATTTAATTTTACCGACGTAGGATGTAACCCCATCATTAAAAAGACATCATCGGGATATGTAGCCTCCAACTGAAGCATCTTTTCAGTATAACTACTATCGATGGCTGGAATAAAAAATCTTGACACCCCAACATCTTTGGCTCTTTGGATCATAAGGTCTCTATCTTGATCAAATTGCTCAGAATATAAATGAGTATGTGTATCTGTAATCATAATTTGCTATCCAAAACTAATGAGTCTATTTTACTTTCACTACAAAAATAGGATATCTTTCTTTTTTAAACCTGTATTTTTGTCATCAAAATACAAGTAAATGAGCCGTCTAAAAAAACTATTGATAAAAAAGAAATATCAAAAAATACCACTAAAAAAGATGGTTACAAATCATTTGCAGTTAGAGGCTAAAATTAATGGTATACAGGGCCGCTTTATTTTAGATACAGGAGCTTCAAACTCATGTGTTGGAACTAATATGATTGACCATTTTAAGATAGATGCAATGGCGAGTGATACGAAAGCCTCTGGGGCAGGAGCCACCGATATGGAAACACAGCAATCAAAAAATAATAGCTTAGAAATGGGGCCATGGAAAACCAACAAATTTCATTTAGTATTATTTGATTTAATTCATGTCAACACTGCTCTAGTGCAACACAATGCAAAGGAGGTTCATGGAATTATTGGAGCAGATATCTTACAAAAAGGGAAGGCGATTATAGACTATCATAGGAATGTTTTATACCTTAAAAAGGTAAAAAAATAACGATAGAATTGTATCTTTACCGCTTTAAAACTATACACTATGAGCTTGCAAAAACAAATCATGGAAGAAATGAAAGTTGCTATGAAATCTAAAGATACTGTTTCTTTACAGGCCTTAAGAGCAGTAAAGTCTGCATTTTTACTCGCCAAAACAGAAGCTGGAGCCGGTGATGACTTAACACCTGAACAAGAAATTAAAATCATTCAGAAGCAAGTAAAGCAACGTAAAGATAGTGCCGCTATTTTTATAGAACAGGGGAGGCAAGATCTTGCAGAACCAGAGTTAAAAGAAGTGGCTGTTTTAGAAAAATTTTTACCAGAAGCGTTGTCAGAAGATGCAATTGAAAAAGTTGTTGTAGATACCATTGCAAAGCTTGGTGCAGAAGGAATGAAAGACATGGGGAAAGTCATGGGTATCGTTTCAAAACAATT
>CATISV010000123.1 GCA_949541125.1 Flavobacterium sp. SCGC AAA160-P02 | reverse complement strand
TTAGGTATCCAAGCCTCCAATAATACAGGAGAGTATGGGGCAGGTGTATCTGCAGTGGTAATTCTTTTAATTGGTGCATCTAAATAATCAAATGCCTCCTCTTGAATTCTATAGGTTATTTCTGTTGAAATACTACCAAAAGGCCATGATTCTTCTAAAATTACCAAACGATTTGTTTTCTTAACTGATTCAATGATAGTTGCATGATCCATAGGACGAACCGTTCTTAAATCAATAATTTCAACCGAAATACCCTCTTTTTCTAGTTCGTCTGCAGCAGTATAAGCCTCTTTAATAATTTTACCAAATGAAACAACCGTGACGTCTTTTCCAGCTCTTTTAACATCAGCAACTCCAATAGGAATGATATATTCCCCTTCAGGAATTTCCATCTTATCACCATACATCTGTTCAGACTCCATAAAAATAACTGGATCATCATCTCGTATTGCAGCTTTTAATAAGCCTTTTGCATCATAAGGATTTGATGGGACAATTACTTTCAATCCCGGAGTGTTGGCAAACCAGTTTTCAAAGGCTTGAGAATGTGTCGCACCTAGTTGACCCGCAGAACCAGTGGGTCCTCTAAAAACAATTGGACAGTTAAATTGTCCTGCTGACATTTGTCTTATTTTTGCAGCGTTATTGATAATTTGGTCGATTCCTACCAGAGAAAAGTTGAATGTCATATATTCTACTATAGGTCTGTTTCCGTTCATAGCAGAACCAACAGCGATTCCACCAAAACCTAATTCGGCAATAGGAGCATCAATTACTCTTTTTTCACCAAATTCATCTAACATTCCTTTACTAGCCTTATAGGCTCCATTATACTCTGCAACTTCTTCACCAATTAAATAGATACTCTCATCTGTGCGCATTTCTTCACTCATGGCTTCACAAATGGCTTCTCTAAACTGAACTGTTTTCATCTGTTATTTTGTAAGGTTTTAATTCTCATCGCAAAAATAAGTAAATTATGAATAAAAAAATGGACTTTTTCCCTGTAAATTCGATAACGATTTCTTAATTAAATTTAGTTGTTAAGCGTTTTGTTTTTCAGAATAGAAATATAGACACCAAATTTTTCAAAGTCTTTGATTTTTTCATAATTTTTTTCTAATAAATCGTATTCTTCATCACTTAAATTGTAAACATTCGAATAAAAAACGTACTTGTTTATTTTATTAAAATCAGCAAAAGATCTGTAATCACCTGTGAAATCAATTTCATCAATTGTATTATAATTTGGGAAAAAAGTACCGACTTGTTTAAAATCAATCTCTTCAACATCTAAAAATTTTATGGCATCTTTTCTTAATTGGTGATAAGGAGTATGTGCTAAAGTTGCATCCCATCCTTGAGATATTTTTTCAGGATAGATCCATAAGTTTCCGGAAATCAATCCAATCAATAATAAAACAAATAGTGTGTTTTTGTATTTTTTGAGCTCTAAAAGAGTTAAAAAACCAACTAAAATAACACAGATATAGGAGACTATAAAATAACGATGTCCGAATGCATTGGTTGATAGTAATACCGTAATGATGACCAATAGAACACTACAAATGGCCAATAATAGAAGTTGTTGTATGGATTTGTTTTCTAATATTCTTTTTCGCAAAGACCAAAAAGTAATTATCAAAAAGAGAAAAATAAAAATTCGTCCAAAATCAAGATAACGCCAAATTAAAAAAATCACATTATAAAAAAACTCTTTGATTGAAGCGAATTTCCATAAGGATACCCATGGAGATTCTGGGTGTGTTTGTAGCCACCCTATTGATAACAATCGCCAAGTCACAAAAATTATTCCCGGCAAAGCTGCCAAAGAATAAAATCCTAGCATTCGAAAGTTAATAAGCTCTTTGATCTTTTTCTTTTGAATTATAGAATCATTTAAAATGTTAAAAAGAAATAATCCTGCAAAAAGCATCATACTTCGAAAGGTGATGATACTTAGAAAAAATAATCCAATAAATTTCCAGTTGTTTTTTTGATAAAGAATTCCGTTAATGGTTAGAAAGAATAAAAATATAATAATAGTTTCAGGATTCACCAAAACAAATGAGGTCATTAGTGTTGGATCTGCAAGGATCAGTAAAAGACCTAGATAAGAAATAGTCTTATTTTTTACATAGTAATTTACAAAACGATACAATTGGTAAACAGCACCTATA
>CATISV010000122.1 GCA_949541125.1 Flavobacterium sp. SCGC AAA160-P02 | reverse complement strand
ACAGAATCTAAAAGTTCCTGTTGTTTTTTCTTTTCCTCTTCTATACGTTTTGCTCTAGAACCTTCAAAAGTCCTGAAAGCTTCTATGGCATTATAAGCTTCAGCATCAGCCCCTATACGGATTATTTCTATAGACATTTCATCCCCTTGTGTAATGGCATCAACAACATTTTGTCCATCGATAACATTTCCAAATACAGTATGTTTTCCGTCTAACCACGGAGTTTGCGTATGAGTGATAAAAAATTGAGAACCATTTGTTCCAGGTCCAGCATTTGCCATGGATAATTTTCCTGGAGCATCATGTTTTAAATCGGGATGAATTTCGTCATCAAATTGGTATCCCGGACTTCCAGTTCCAGTTCCTAGTGGACATCCTCCTTGAATCATAAAATCTGGAATGACTCTATGAAATTTTAAACCATCATAATATGGAACTCCTTGTTTTTTTGAGGTGTTTTCTATATTTCCCTCTGCCAAAGCTACAAAGTTACCAACTGTACCAGGAGTTTTTTCAAATTCTAAATTCACTAAAATATCTCCCTTTGGAGTGATAAATTTTGCATAGATTCCGTTGTTCATTTGTTATAATTTTTATAATTAGTTGTTTTTTTAATTGTAAGTAATTCGATTTATTTTAAAGACAAAACCTATTCAAATTCACTTGTATAATGAAATGCTATAGTAGGATATTTGTTTTGTGTCATTTGGATTGTAAACTCAGAGTCTGCCAAAAATACTAATTGATTGCGTTTATCTTTTGCTAAATATCTTTGTTTTATTCTTTTAAAATCTTTGAATTCTTCATTTTTTTCATCTTCGGCTTGCACCCAACATGCTTTATGGACATTTATATTTTCATAAGAACATTTAGCTCCATACTCATGCTCTAATCGATATTGAATCACTTCAAATTGAAGGGCTCCAACGGTTCCTATAATTCTACGTCCGTTTAAATCTAATGTAAACAATTGAGCCACCCCTTCATCCATTAATTGATCTAGCCCTTTATATAATTGTTTTGCTTTTAGAGGGTCAGCATTATTCACATAACGAAAATGTTCTGGAGAGAAACTCGGGATTTCTTTAAAATTTAATTGTTCTCCTTCTGTTAAAGAATCACCAATTTTAAAATTTCCAGTATCATGTAATCCTACGATATCCCCTGGGAAAGATTCATCTACAATTTCTTTCTTCTCAGCAAAAAAAGCATTTGGGCTAGAGAATTTTACTTTTTTACCATTTCTAACGTGTAAATATGGTGTATTTCTTTTAAAAGTTCCAGAAACTATTTTTACAAATGCAAGTCGGTCCCTATGTTTTGGATCCATATTTGCGTGTATTTTAAAAACAAATCCTGTTAATTTCTCTTCTTTAGAATCTACCAATCTTTCTTCTGCTTTTTTAGGCTGAGGTTCAGGAGCAATTTCAATAAATGCATCTAATAATTCTTTAACTCCAAAATTATTTAAAGCCGAGCCAAAAAAAACAGGTTGTAATTCTCCATCCAAATATTCTCTGTGATTAAATTTAGGATATACTTCATAAACCAACTCTAATTCTTCACGCAAGCTTACCGCAGAACCTTCGCCTAAAACCTCATTTAATTCTGAATTATTGATATCATCAAATTCGATTCCTTCTGAAATAGTTTGTTTATTATTACTAGAAAAAAGGTTTAATCTTTTATTATAAATATTGTAAATCCCCTTAAAACTATAACCCATTCCTATTGGGAAGCTCATGGGAGTTACACGCAAACCTAATTTTTGTTCTACCTCATCCAATAAATCAAATGCATCTTTACCTTCTCTGTCTAGTTTGTTTATAAAAACAAGTATTGGAATATTTCGCATTCTGCATACTTCAACTAACTTTTCTGTTTGCTCTTCTACTCCTTTAGCAACGTCAATTACAACAATAACGCTATCAACTGCTGTTAAAGTTCTAAATGTATCTTCGGCAAAATCTTTATGCCCAGGTGTATCTAGAATATTGATTTTTTTATCTTTATATATGAAAGCTAGTACAGATGTTGCCACTGATATTCCACGCTGACGTTCAATCTCCATAAAATCAGAGGTAGCTCCTTTTTTAATTTTATTGTTTTTAACAGCACCGGCCTCTTGAATTGCCCCTCCAAACAATAATAGTTTTTCGGTCAATGTAGTTTTACCTGCGTCTGGGTGTGATATAATTCCGAAAGTTCTCCTGCGTTTTATTTCTTCTAAAAAGCTCATCTACAAAAATTGATGTGCAAAGGTACGTTTTATTATAAAATTTAAGATTCTTAATAAAAAAATACTTGTATACAATTTCAATTTAAAGTTCTTATTTTTATGCAATATTTACTAATTTAATAGATAATGAGAAATATAGGATTCATAAGTTGTTTGATTTTATTTTTTGGATGTAACTTGATCAACTCAAAAAACAATAAATCAACAGATTTAGAATCCAATCATACAAAAGCTGTTTATCTAAACTTGAATGCTGAGAAGATTGATTTTACTGCCTTTAAAGGGAAGAAAGTTTTAATTAACTATTGGGCAACATGGTGTAAACCATGTATTAAAGAAATGCCTGCCTTATTAAAGGCTCAAGAAATTTTAAAAACACATAATTATGTGTTTTTGTTAGCTTCTGATGAAGAGATTTCAAAAATTTCTAGTTTTGAGAATGATAAAAAATATAATTTTACTTTTTTAAAATCTATGGCATCAATTGAAAGTCTTGGTATTTATTCATTGCCAACAGCATTTGTGTTTAATGAGCAAGGAAAAAAGATTGAAACAATTGTTGGGTCTGTTATTTGGGACTCTAAACAAATGATACATAAATTAAAAATGTTATGATATGAATAAATTTATTATTGTTTGTATTGTTGGGGTTTTGGTTTCCTGCTCAGAAAAGGAAACTGTGATAGGGGAGATCCCTTTTTCATACGGAGAGAATAATGCCCAACCTAACTTGTTTTCATCAAATGATACTTTAATTTTATCTTGGATTTCCTCTAAAGACAAAAAACAAGGCTCCTTATATTTTAGTCAATTTATTGACGGAAAATGGATGCCACCAACCAACGTAACTTCTGGGTCTGACTGGTTTGTGAATTGGGCTGATTTTCCAGCTGTTGCAAACAATGGGAATTTAATATTGACAAGTTTTTTAAAGAAATCAGCCCAAGGAACATACACTTATGATGTGTTTTTAAATTTACAAACACTTACTGGAGAAAAAATAAAAAAAGATTTTTTGTTACATACTGACGGTATTCAAGCAGAACATGGTTTTGTTAGTATGGCCCCCAATGGAGAAGATGGTTTTTTTGTTACTTGGTTGGATGGAAGAAATACCACCAAAGAAACGGAAAATGATCATCACAAGGCGATGACTCTTCGATTTGCGGAAATTACAAATAAAGGAGCTATTGTAAATGAATGGGAATTGGATAATGCCACTTGTGATTGTTGTCAGACTTCAATTACTATGACAGTAGAAGGCCCCATAGTTGTTTATAGAGATAGAAGTAAAGAAGAAATAAGGGATATTTATAGTATAAAAAATAAAAATGGTGTTTGGCAAGATTCTAAACCTGTTCACTATGATGGATGGAGAATCAATGGATGTCCTGTCAATGGTCCTAAAGTTGTTTCAAACTCTTCAAACTTGGCAGTGGCTTGGTTTACTGTAGTAAACAGTATTCCAATTGTAAATGTTTCCTTTTCTACCACTTTTGGAGACTCTTTTCTCGCTCCAATAAAAATTAATGATGTTGATGCAATTGGAAGAGTGGATATTGATTTTTTAAATAAAAATGAGGTCATTGTAAGTTATATGGAAACCGATGATCTGGGAACTTACTTGAGAGTGAAAAAAGTGTCAATTGATGGAAAAATGTCTAAATCCCTCACTGTTGCTAATATTGATGGTGGAAGAAATACAGGAGTCCCTCAATTAGAAATAGTGAACAATGAAATTTTTGTTGTATATACAACTTCTTCAGGAGGAAAGAATCAATTAAGATCTGTAAAATTGAATTCTGAAAATATCTAAATACTTGTCATTATTACTGTCAATATATTGATCCTACCTTATTAACTTATCGATATTATTTAAGTATGATTGCTTCGATAAAAACTTCATTTAAGGGCCATTCTTTTTTATCGGTTTCAAGTCTTGATATTTTTTCAATAGTTGAAAAACCTTCAATAATTTCTCCAAAAATAGTATGTTCACCATCTAAATGGTGACTTCCATTTTTATCTTGAATGATATAAAACTCAAAAGGAGAAGAAATTTTGTCAGGATTATTTTCCCATTGTCTTGCAGCAGCAAGAGCTCCGTATTTATGCTTTCGGTATTGTTTTATTTCTGCCGGAATTTTGTAATTATATTTAATTCTTAATTTTCTAGTCTTTGGATGATCAGAATTACCTCCTTGGACAATAAAATTAGGAACAATTCTGTGAAAAGTAGTTGTATTAAAATAACCAGTTTTAGTTAAAAATATAAAACTAGCCCTATGTAAGGGAGTTTCTTTGTAGAGTTTAATTTTGATGGTACCTAACCTTGTTTTAAATAATACAACTGTTTCAGGATTAAGGTTTCCATACGCTTTTAGGAAATTTATAGCATTGGTTTTGTTGATAGTATCCTTCTCTTTTTTATGAATGAGTATTGTATCTTTCAGAAAAGAAGATTTTTTTGGTGACTGAACAGACTTTAGAATGATTTTTTCTTTTTGCTGACAGGCACAAATAAAGAATATTAGACAACCGTAAAAAAGAAGAAAATGTTTGAATTTTTTCAGCATATAACAAATATAGAAATAAGATTTTTTAGATGATTTTTAATTGAAAATTAATACGTAAAATTAATCTAAAAATTCTATGAATTCATTTTTGTATTTTTGCTTATAATATATCGATTTAATGGAAGAGAATGTAATTTTGGTAGATAAACAAGACAATCAAATAGGTCTTATGCCAAAAATGGAAGCACACGAAAAGGCTGTTTTACATAGGGCTTTTTCAATATTTATATTTAATGATAAAGGAGAATTGATGTTACAACAAAGAGCAGCTCATAAATATCATTCCCCTTTACTTTGGACAAATACATGTTGCTCCCATCAAAGAGATGGAGAGTCTAATATAGAAGCAGGAATGAGACGACTATATGAAGAGATGGGATTTAGCACCCGTTTGAAAGAAGTGTTTTCTTTTATATACAAAGCTGCGTTTGACAATGGATTAACCGAACATGAATTGGATCATGTGATGTTAGGGAACTTTGATGGTGAACCTACAATTAATTTAGATGAAGTTGCTTCATACAAATGGATGTCTTTAGAGGCTATACAAAAAGACTTGGAGAGTAATCCCGAATTGTATACAGCTTGGTTTAAAATTATTTTTAAAGAATCATACTTAAAATTAAAAAATGCCCAGAATTACAGCCTATAGAAAAGCACATTTTAATGCTGCACACAGATTATTTAGACCGGATTGGTCTGGTGAAAAAAATCAAGAAGTTTTTGGAAAGTGTAACAATCCTAATTTTCATGGTCATAACTATGAAATTGTCGTTGCAGTTACTGGAGAGATTAATCCCGAAACAGGATATGTTATTGATTTGGGGATCTTAAAACAATTAATTCGATCTGAAATTGAGGATGCTTTTGATCACAAAAATCTTAATGTAGAAGTAGAAGAATTCAAAACCTTAAACCCTACAGCTGAGAATATCTGTGTTTTATCTTATCAAAAGCTTAGAAAACATTTACCAGATTCCTTGGATTTGGAAGTTACCTTATATGAAACTCCAAGAAATTATGTTCGATATTCTGGAAAATAAATAAGAATGCTATTTTGATAACTAAGTGTGTTACTAAATAAGAAATTATAATGAAAATAAATCAGTTTCTTAAGTTTGATCCTATTTTAAAAAATAAAATTTGGGGAGGGGATAAATTACCTGTTCTGCTAGGAAAAAAATCTGATAGAAATGATATAGGAGAAAGTTGGGAGATTTCAGATGTTGAAAACGATACCTCTGTTGTTTCTAATGGAGATTTAAAAGGGCTTGATTTGAAAGAACTAATTTCAAATTTTAAAGGAGACCTTGTTGGTAAAAAAATTTACAATCATTTTGGAGAAAAGTTTCCTTTGCTTATTAAGTTTATTGATGCAAAAGAAGCTCTAAGCATTCAATTACATCCTCATGATGAGCTCGCCCAAAAAAGACATAATTCCTTTGGAAAAACAGAAATGTGGTACGTAATGCAGGCAGATTATGAAGCAAACTTAATCGTAGGTTTTAAAAAAAATGTTACCAAAGAAGAATATATCCATCATTTAGAAAATAAATCTCTTACCAAGATTTTAAATATTGATCAGGTAAAAGCAGGAGATGTATATTTTATTCCTACTGGTCGAGTTCATGCAATTGGTGCTGGAGTTCTTTTAGCAGAAATTCAACAAACTTCGGACATTACTTACCGTGTCTATGATTGGGATAGGCAAGATATGGAGGGTAATTATAGAGATCTTCATACAGAAGAAGCGATTGACGCTATTGATTATTCCTCAAAATCATCCTACAAAACCAATTACTCAAAAACACAAAATGAGTCTACTCAAATCGTCTCTTGTCCATATTTTACGACGAATGTTATACCAATTAATGGCCAGATTTCAGTTGATCACTCAGATAAGGATTCATTTGTAATTTACATATGTGTCAAAGGAAAGGCTATTTTTTCTTATAAAAATCATCGGGAAGAATTAAAAATTGGGGAAACCCTATTAGTTCCAGCCATTATAAAAAAAGTTGTTATTGAATCAATAGATGATACTGAAATTTTAGAGGTTTATATTCAATAAAATAGGTTAAATTTGTTTCCTAAATTTTATGATTATGGGAAGTATTAAAAACTTGAAAAAAGAGATTAATTACGTTTTAGTAGATATTATTGATCAATGTCTAGTTACTTTAACAGAGGATACAAAAAAGTCTGAAGCTATAATTGATGAGGCAATTATTGTATTTGATGAACTGATTGCAAAGGTTAATGCTAAGAACGTTGAAAACAAAAAAACACACTTTAAAGCGATTGAATCAGAGTTAACAAATAGAGCAGCTAAATTATTAGTTAAAATAAACGCCTTAAAAAAATAACACTATTACAAGTTCGACAAACCATTCTCATTCATTTTAACCTTTTTTTAATTTTTTATAAAAAAATATACGAAAACTATTGAGCTGTCGTTATTATACTATAAATAAAACTCTATATATGGCAAGGGCAATGTTTGAATATTCTAAGACAATCTTAAAAAAAGTAAGTTTTAGTTCCGACTTATTCTACAAAGAATTAGAAAAAGCACTTCAAAGATTACTGCCTCACGAGATAAACGAATTAACTATATGGTTAAAACAATACACAAGTAATAAACCTGAGTTATATTCCTGTATGTGTCTTATAAGTTAAAAAGAATACCAAAAGACTTTCTTTTTTAGTTCTTTTGATCAAAATCCTCTCTTCCTTCTTTTTCTTAGGTTTTCAAACAATGTTTTTCTAAATTCTTT
>CATISV010000121.1 GCA_949541125.1 Flavobacterium sp. SCGC AAA160-P02 | reverse complement strand
CTATCTTTATAACTTGGTATTCCAAGAAATTTTTCAGCCTGAGATAAATAACCATTTCCATCTCCTTTTTTTCCATGACAGGAAACACAATAAATCGTGTACATTTTTTTTCCATTCTCAAGATTAAATTCATCCTGTACTAATGGAGATTTCAAATTATATTTCGCTCTTTCATAATCTTCATTGGTGTTTGCATACTCGTAAGGAACATTCCCTCTAGCTATGGTTCCTTTAACTGGCTTTAAGTTTGAAGAGAACCCTGTGTTTCCTTTTTCTGCATCGGCCTCATAAGGAACGGCAACGTACATTCCCGGCATATACTGATATTGTCTTTCTCTTTTGTCAGAGCAAGAAAAAATCATTGCTAAGACAATAAAGGCAATACAAAATTTTATATACGTTCTCATGAATTAATGCTTATCTACTATATTAATTTCTAAAGCTCCTGTTTCATTTAATAATGAGATCAACTCTTCTTCGTTATCATGGACTTCAATTTCCATTAAAAAATGATCATCAGTTGTTCTTGGGTCTGGATTTTCCGCTTTTTTAAAGGGCCAAATTCTACTTCTCATATAGAATGTAATTACCATTAAATGTGCCGCAAAAAACACTGTCAATTCAAACATAATTGGCACAAAAGCAGGCATGTTTTCTGCCCAACTAAAACTTGGTTTTCCTCCAATATCTTGAGGCCAATCCGCAATCATCGTATAATAGGTTAACCAAATGGCTACACTAAGACCAGTAATTCCATACATAAAAGATGTAATAGCCATTCTAGTTGGGGCTAATCCCATGGCTTTGTCTAGTCCGTGAACAGGAAATGGACAAAATACTTCTTCGATATGATGATTGGCTGCTTTTACTGTTTTGACAGCCTCAAGGACAACCTCGTCATCATTATAAAATGCGTGAATTACTTTACTACTACTCATGATTATCGTCTCTTAGTTTTTTATAATTCTCTCCTGAAGATTTCAAGATTGTTTTTACTTCTGCTTGTGCAATAACAGGAAATGTTCTTGCATACAATAAAAATAAAACAAAGAAGAAACCTATGGTTCCTATAAATATTCCCACATCGACAAATGTTGGCTCAAAGCGCCACCATGATGAGGGTAAATGTCCTTTACTTAGTACAATAGCAATAATATCAAAACGTTCAAACCACATCCCTATATTAATGGCAATGGAAATTAAAAACGACCAAATAAAACTCCTTCTAATCTTTTTAATCCATAATAATTGAGGGATGATGATATTGAACAATAATAAAGAATAAAATGCCCACCAATAAGGACCCGTTGCTGCCCCAACAGATAAGTAAGTATAATCTTCATATTGTGAACCTGTATACCAAGCAATAAAAAATTCTGTTGCATAGGCTACAGCAACAATCCCACCAGTTAAAATGATAACAATATTCATATACTCGACATGTAAACGAGTAATGTAAGCTTCTAAATTAGTCACTTTACGCATAATTCCTAACAAGGTTTGTACCATCGCAAATCCTGAAAAGATAGCTCCAGCAACAAAGTAAGGAGGGAAAATTGTTGAGTGCCATCCAGGGTTGATTGATGTTGCAAAGTCCATTGATACAATGGTATGTACCGAAAGTACTAATGGTGTTGCCAATCCTGCTAAGACTAATGATACTTCTTCAAAGCGTTGCCAATCTTTTGCTCTCCCTGACCAGCCAAAAGATAATAATGAATAAATTTTCCTTTGAAAAGGTTTTACTGCTCTATCTCGAATCATTGCGAAATCAGGTAATAATCCTGTCCACCAGAAAACCAAGGATACAGATAAATATGTTGAAATGGCAAATACATCCCATAATAAGGGAGAGTTAAAGTTTACCCATAATGATCCAAATTGATTTGGAATTGGCAATACCCAGTAGCCGTTCCAAGGACGACCCATATGAATGATTGGGAATAAACCTGCTTGAAAAACAGCGAAAATAGTCATTGCTTCTGCAGATCGGTTAATGGCCATTCTCCACTTTTGACGAAATAACAAGAGGACTGCTGAGATTAAAGTCCCTGCATGGCCTATACCTACCCACCATACAAAATTAGTAATATCCCAAGCCCATCCAATATTTTTGCTCAACCCCCAAACTCCAATACCAGTTCCAACTGTATAGAAAATACAGCCAAACCCCCAAAGCATTGCTGCCAAAGAAATATAAAATGCGATATACCAATTCTTATTTGCTTTTCCCTCAATAGGTCTGGCAATGTCTTCGGTAATATCATGGTAACTTTTATTACCTAATACTAAAGGCTCTCTTATGGGTGCTTCGTAATGAGACATTTATTTTATATCTTAAATTTTAATTACGTTTTATTTGTATTTCTAACTTTTACCTGATACACTACATTTGGTTTTGTTTGTAGATAATCTAATACATAATATGCTCTTTTGTCTTTTGTTAAAGGTACAATAGGATCCTCTTCACTATTTACATCACCAAAAACCATCGCCCCTGTTGAACAAGCAGCCGAACATGCACATGCATCGTTGAATTCTCCATTTCTAACTTTTCTTCCCTCTTTTTTAGCTTTTAAAATAACGGCCTGAGTAGATTGGATACAAAAAGAACATTTTTCCATAACTCCTCTAGAACGAACAACAACATCGGGGTTTAAAACCATCTTTCCATACTCATTATTCATATTAAAATCAAATTCTTTATTGTTAGCATAGTTAAACCAATTAAAACGACGAACTCTATATGGACAGTTATTTGCACAATATCTAGTTCCAACACATCTGTTATAGGTCATTTGATTTTGACCTTGACGACCATGACTTGTTGCGGCAACCGGACAAACAGTTTCACATGGTGCATGGTTACAATGCTGACACATCATTGGTTGGAAGGAAACCTGTGGGTTTTCTGCTTCTTTTTCTAGAGCAGCATACATCGCTCCGTCTCCAAGACCTAAACTGTCTTTTGCAAACTCTCTAATTGATTGTGAATTGGGTTCTTTATGGTATATTTTATTGTATTGTTCTTCGACTCCAGAAGAATAGTACCGATCTATTCTTAGCCAGTGCATATCTCTACCAACACGAACCTCACTTTTACCCACCACAGGAACATTATTTTCTGCATGACATGCAATAACGCAAGCTCCACAACCCGTACAAGATGTTAAATCAATGGATAGATTAAAGTGATGGCCAATTTCTCTATTGAACTCATCCCATAAATCTATGGATTTAGCCTCAACTTCTTGATGATCATATGAAATCATTGCGGGTACATTCCACCCATTTTTATGATCTTTAGGATCTACGTTTATATAATCTTTTAACGTGGTTTCTTTTAAAATATCATGCCTCCCCGCTATGGTTTTTTGTACCTGTGTACAAGCAAACTCATGAATAGGTCCTGATGTTTTTTCAATGGAAACTCCATACTGAACATTGTTAGAATTAAGATATAATGTATAGGCATTAACTCCAACTTGCATTTCTTGCTTTAAATTTGTTTTTCTACCATAACCAAATGCTAAACCTACCGAACCTTTAGCTTGTCCTGGTTGAATCATTACTGGAATATTTTCAAGGGTGACTCCATTTACAGAAACTTTTGCATAATTCCCATTAATGGCCCCATTATCTTTTACTGGATTGGTAAAACCAAATTCCTTAGCATCAGCAATTGAAATCGTTAAATAATTATCCCAGGCTGCTCTTGTAATTGGATCTGGAAATTCTTGTAACCAAGGATTATTTGCTTGTTTTCCATCACCTAGTGCTGTAGAAGAGAATAAAGTTAATTCAAAATTAGATTTTTTTATTGAATTTTTCAAAGCCTTTGCTACTGAAAAAACATCTATATTATTTCTTGAAACTTCCCTTGTAGCTTTTTTTGTATAAAACCCATCATGAAGTGCTTGATTCCATGATGTTCCTACTAATATATTCGAAGACCAATATCCTTTTAAATAATCATGGTATGGTATGTCATTTCCAGACCATTGAAGCAAGACTTCTTGAATTTGAGCTGTGTTGAATAATTTTTGAATGGTTGGTTGAACCAAGCCATATTTCCCTTCTGTTGTCATCATATCACCCCACGACTCTAGATAATGAGACATCGGCAATGTATATTGTGTTACATTGGCCGTAGCATCATTTTGAATTGACATGGCAACAGATAACTCTAGCTTTTGTATTGCCTTGGCAAATTCAGATCCTGAGGATATATTATATACGGGATCAACATTATATGTGAGTAATCCTTTTAGTTTTCCTGCTTTCATATCCGAAACAACTTGAGCGAACTCAGTATCATTTCCTTTTCTTACATATAATGGATTCAAAGCATCAAAAACCTTACTATTCAAAGCTTCATTGATAGCAAAAGCAATGAGCTGTGCATTTTTATCAGAAGAACCGGTAACAACCACTCCGTGAGAAGCAGATTGTTTTAAAATTGCAGCAATTTCTTTGACGTTTGCGTCTACTGGAGTTTCTTTTGATGGCAAATTAGATCCAGTGATTATATTGTATAAGTTAATTAAAGCAAATACTTGATCGGATGGTTTCGTCACCACTCGTTTATCTGCATTGGCTCCTGTTAATGACATGTTTGCTTCAAACTGAACATGATAAGACATATGTCCTGAATCTGGATTTCTACTGACAGCATATCCTTTTTCAAATCCACCTTGCCAATCACCAATAAAGTCAGCCCCGAAAGAAACAATTGTTTGTGCTTTTTCAAAATGATAATTTGGCAGTGCTCTAGAACCAAACATTGCTTCAAAGGCATCTGCTGTACCACTTTCTGAAATGGCATCATACACAACGTGTTTCACATTTGGATATGCACTAATAAAATCTGAAATGATTTGTTCTGTAGAGGGGCTTGCCAAAGTTCCTGTAAGTAAGACAACTGGCTCATTCGCCTCTTTTAATTGAGCTAATGTTTCCTGTATTTCAAGATGGGCGATATCCCAAGAGATAGCGGTATCCCCTTTTCGGGGTTCTTTTAATCTAAGATGATCATCATATAAAGATAAAACGGATGCTTGAACTCTTGCATTAGTAGATCCTCCAGCATCAGTATTAGGCATAATTAGGATAGGGCGCCCTTCACGTGTTTTCACTAATACATTTGCAAAATCAAATCCATCAGCAATCGAGCTTGCATACCAATCTGCTACGCCTAAAATGGTATCGTTTGGTTTTACTACATAGGGAATCGATTTTTTAACAGGACCTTCACAAGCAGCTAATGTTGCTGCTGCAGTTGTAAATCCAACATATTTTAGAAAATCTCTTCTTGTTGTAGATGACTTTTCTAGGGTTTCTTTATTCCCCAAAAATTCATCTGTTGGAATTTCTTCAACAAATTCATTTTTACCCAGCGTTTCAACAACAGAACTATCCTTAAGTTCTTCAACACTTTGCCAGTATTTTTTGTTTAAAGCCATTTATTTATATAGAATTTATCTTCTTATTTTTTTAATGATGACACTTACCACATTCTATTCCTCCTAACTGTGCAATAGTAACATCCTTAGTTCCATATTTCTCAGCCAATTGCTTATGAATCTTTTCATAATACGGATTTCCTTTTAAATCTACATTTGTCTCCCTATGACAATCGATACACCAACCCATTGTTAATGGAGAGTATTGATACATCTCATCCATAGTGTCTACGGGACCATGACATTGCTTACAATCTACACCCGCAACAGTAACGTGTTGTGCATGCACAAAGTTAACGTGATCTGGTAAATTATGCAGACGAATCCATTTGATTGGTTTCGTATCCCCAGTATATTTTAAATTTTCTGCATCCCAACCTGCAGCAGTATATATTTTTTGAATTTCTTGATCTAATTCTTTTTTTCGTAATATGATATCGTTATACTCTACTTCTGTCCCTTCAGCAACTTCATTAATATTCATATGGCAATTCATACAAACATTTACAGAAGGTATTCCTGAATGCTTACTATGTTTTGCAGATGAGTGACAATATTGACAATCTATTTTGTTTTCTCCAGCATGAATTTTATGAGAAAAAGCAATTGGTTGAACCGGCTGATACCCTTGATCTACACCAATGCTGAATAAGGTTCCAAAACCTACATAAGCTCCAACGAGTAATAAGAAAATTGTTCCTACGACATGTAAGAATGTATTTTGTTGGACTCCCACCCAAACTTCTTTCAATGTCCCTAAAGGTCCCGGAGTTTTGGGAGCACCCTTTAATTCACTGATTGTTTTTAATAAAGAAGCTATGACCAAAAAGGAACAGACAATGATTGCTGCTAAAATATATAACAACCATCCCGGTGATTCTTTATCAGCTATTATTTGACCATCAGGTCCTGGAGTTGAAACTGGCTTTGGGTCTCCAACAGTTGTATAATATAAAATATCGTTTATTTGAGTGTCTGATAATTGTGGAAAGGCAGACATAACAGACCCATTGTATTCATTAAAAACGGCAATGGCATCTCTATCTCCTGAAGCTCTTAAAGCTGCGTTGTTTTTAATCCAAGCTATTAACCAATCATTTTCTCTTCTTTCCGTAACGCCTCCTAAAGCTGGACCAATCAATTTTCTGTCTAGCTTATGACAAGAAGCACATAAGTTTTTATAAAGCTTTCTACCTTCTTTTTGGCGAGTTTTATCAACAGCATCTTGAGCAAAAACAGAAAGGCTTACTGAAAAGAATAATAGAACTGTAAAATTTTTAAGAAGAACACTGATGTGCCTTTTGTGTATACCTACACTATTCATATTCACAAACTATTAATTTTAGTCTTCAAGACGCTATAGATTTCAATTAAATTTGGTCTAAAAAAACCCCCTTTAATTTATAGCACAAAAATACTACTTAAAACTATATTTTAAAATGCAAAAGGACTCTTAAATTATAATTTATATTAGTTCTAAATAAGGGTGTTTTAACAAAAATATTTATACATTAAATTTAGTTAATTTTTACAAACAAATTATCTATTTTATGAAAGAGTATGTTATATTTTTTACTTTATGTTCTTTGTCATCAAACTCTGTATAGAGTTAGAAAAAGCATTCAGATGACCAACAGAATAGTGAAGAAATTAAATTTATTATAAACACTACAAAAGAACAAATGGAAGGTGCTATTAATCTTTTGACTCACTGAGAAAAGAAAACATTAAATCTGGAATAAGAAATACTAGTAAAAAGGCAAATAATGAAACAAAAAAATAGATCTCTCTAACGATATGAAAAAAATACTGAAACTGTCATTAAAGAATTAACAAATGCTTTTGTTAAAAAACTAAGAAACTTTGTGATACAAAAGAAATAACATCGTCTTAAGAACTTGAGTGTAAAAAAAATATTATTTTTGTTGGAAGCGTTTTTTATGAAGAACTTAATTACCTTATTTACTTTTCTTATTGTTGGAGGCATTTTCAACGCTCAAATCGTTTTTTCACAAGAAGAAAAAACTAATAATCAATTAATTGAAGAACTTATCAACAAGAAAAAAGAATTCAACAAAACATTTGGGTATGGATATAGAATTCAACTGTACAATGGTTTTGAAGTAGAGGCAAAAAAAATAAGAGCAGAGTTTAGAATTGAGTATCCAGAGGTAAAGACTTATCTTGTTTATAGACAACCTGAATGGAAAATTCAGGTAGGTTCTTACAAAACTAAATTAGAGGCTGACAGAGCATTGTTAGAGATTAAAAAAAAGTTCTCAAACTCCATCGTTATTCCTTTGGGCAGATAATTGCTAGAGTAATGTTTTAAATAATCAGGGGTTTCTACTGAACTAATAAAGCAGTATTCAACTTTTCCAACGATTTTTATCGGTAAGCTAGTTTTTATTTTTTCGACTTACTTCAGTCTTTTCTTTACTGCAACTTCTTGATAGGCCTCAATAGCATCTCCTTGTTTGATGTCATTGTAGTTTTTAATTTGAAGTCCACAATCGTATCCTTTAGCAACTTCTTTCACATCATCTTTAAATCTTTTTAGTGAGCTTAGTTCTCCATCATGGACAACAATCCCATCACGTATAATTCTAACTTTAGAGTTTTTAAAGATTTTACCATTCATAACCATACAACCTGCAATATTTCCAACCTTAGATATCTTGTAAACCTCTCTAATCTCAACGTTTCCTGTAACTTCCTCTTTCATTTCTGGAGATAACATTCCTTCCATAGCGTCTTTAAGATCATTGATGGCATCGTAAATAATAGAATAAGTTCTAATATCTACTTCTTCTCTATCTGCGACAACTCTTGCATTTGCTTGAGGACGAACATTAAATCCAACAATGATGGCATCAGATGCAGTTGCTAATAACACATCTGACTCAGTAATTGCTCCAACTCCTTTATGAAGTATATTTACCTGAATTTCTTCTGTAGATAATTTCTGGAAAGAATCTGTTAGAGCTTCAACAGAACCATCAACATCTCCTTTTAAAATAATGTTTAATTCTTTAAAATCTCCTAGAGCAATTCGTCTTCCAATTTCATCTAGAGTCAAGGTTTTTTGAGTTCTAACAGATTGTTCTCTTTGTAATTGTGAACGTTTAGAAGCGATTTGTTTCGCCTCTCTCTCATCGTTAAATACATTAAACTTATCTCCTGCTTGAGGAGCACCATCTAATCCTAAAATAGAAATTGGTGTAGATGGACCTGCTTCTAAGACATTCTTGCCTTTATCATCGAACATGGCTTTTACCTTACCACTATTTTTTCCTGCTAGTATATAATCTCCGATTCTTAAAGTTCCAGCCTGAACTAAAATGGTGGTTACATAACCTCTTCCTTTATCTAATTGTGCCTCGACAACGGCTCCAACAGCATTCTTTTTTGGATTTGCTTTTAATTCTAAAATTTCGGCTTCTAACAATACTTTTTCTAATAATTCTGGAATTCCCTGTCCTGTTTTAGCAGAAATATCTTGCGATTGTATGTTTCCACCCCACTCTTCTATCAATAAATTCATTGAAGATAATTGTGTTTTCACATTATCTGGATTGGCATTAGGTTTGTCAATTTTATTAATTGCAAATATAATTGGGACCCCAGCAGCTTGAGCATGTGAGATTGCTTCTTTCGTTTGTGGCATTACATCATCATCAGCAGCCGCTACAATGATTACTAAGTCAGTAACTTGTGCTCCACGAGCCCTCATAGCTGTAAAAGCTTCGTGACCGGGTGTATCTAAAAAAGCTATTTTCTGATCTCCAACGTTTACAGAATATGCTCCTATATGTTGTGTAATACCTCCTGACTCTCCCTCAGTTACATTTGCTTTTCTAATATAATCTAGCAGGGATGTTTTACCATGATCTACGTGTCCCATTACAGTAATAATCGGCGCGCGACTTACTAAATCCTCTGGATTATCTATAACTTCTTCTATGGATTCTTCAACTACCGCACCAACAAACTCAACCATATAGTCAAACTCTTCTGCTACTATTTTTAGTGTTTCAGCATCTAATCGTTGGTTCATTGTCACCATCATTCCTAGCATCATACAAGCAGAAATGATTTCAGTCACAGGAACCTCCATCATAGTGGCAACCTCACTAACCGTTACAAACTCAGTAACCTTCAGTATTTTGGATTCTAAAGCCTGAGCTTCTGTTTCTGCATCAGATAATTCTCTGTGAGCTTCTCTTTTATTTCTTCTATACTTGGCTCCTTTTCCTTTGGAAGATTTTCCTTGAAGTTTTTCTAGAGTTTCTCTAACCTGTTTCTGAATTTCTGCTTCTGTAAGTTCTTGTTTTTGAACTATCTGCCTTCTCTTTTGACCTGTTTTAGAATTCCCTGTTTTATTATTCTTTGATTTATTTTGATGCTGACTCGATATTCCTGGTTTGCTAATTCTTTTTCTCTTTTTTTTTGAAGAATCATTTTTAGGATCACTTTTAGGAGCTTCTTCGAGAGGTTTATTTACTTTTTCAAATTGTTTGAGGTCAATCTTTTTACCTGTTAACTTAGGCCCATCTAATCTTTTGTATTTTGTCTTAATCGTTTCTGAGGCCTCAGTTGACTTCGAATTAGTTTCTTCTTCTTTATTTTCTAGACTTTTTTCTTCAACTTTTTCAATAACTTCATCCTCTTCTTTAACTGTTTTTGATTGGTCCTCAATTTCTTTTTCAAGGGTAGCTTCCAAGTTTTTTTTGTCAGCTTTCAACTCTTCAAAAACCTCCGGTTGTTTTTTTACAGCAGCTTCTTTAGGAGCAATATCTATTTTTCCAACTTTTTTTATTTCTAATTTTTCAGCTTTCGCCTTTAAAACCTCATCTTTCTTCTCTTCTTCTCTTCTCTTTTTTTCAATTTTAGCTTCAAGTTCAAGTCTAATGGCTTCTTTCTCTTTTCTCTTTTCTTCACTAACTTCTTTTGATGCAGCTTTTTTGTTAGCATCAACTTCAAAACCGTCCTTCAGCACTTCATATATTTCGCTTGATATTTTTGTCGTTGGTCTTGCTTCTATCTGGTAATCGTTTTTAGCAAGATATTCTACAGCTCTATCAAGAGAAATATTTAACTCTCTTAACACCTTATTAAGTCTCATTGTTTTACTTTCAGACATATACTCTTGTTAACCTCTTATTTATAAAAGTTTTTTTAACCTTATTCTTCAAATTCTTCTTTCAAGATTCTTTGAACATTTAATATTGTTTCCTCTTCTAAATCTGTTCGCTTTAAAAGCTCTTGAACAGAAGTGTCCAAAACGCTTTTAGCAGTATCTAGACCAATCTTTTTAAACTCTTGAATTACCCATTCTTCAATTTCATCTCCAAATTCTATTAATTCTACATCTTCCTCTTCAAGACCATCTCTCTGTACATCAATATCATATCTGGTCAATTCACTTGCCAAACGAATATTTACTCCTCCTTTACCAATTGCTTTTGAAACTTCTTCTGGCTTTAAGAAAACATTTACACGCCCTTTTT
The DNA here is from genome assembly GCA_949541125.1 of Flavobacterium sp. SCGC AAA160-P02. GTDB lineage: Bacteria > Bacteroidota > Bacteroidia > Flavobacteriales > Flavobacteriaceae > Polaribacter. Next base: position 3,273 of record CATISV010000121.1, on the reverse strand, counting down.
TGCCATTTTTTTCTTCTTCATATTGTTCAATTTCCATGGAAACAACTTTGGCAGGGCTTAAAGCTCTAGAGATGAATAATTGCTCATTTTTTGTGAAATTAATAACATCTATATTTTCATTTCCTAATTCACGAACAATCCCATGAATTCGTGAGCCTTTCATACCAACACAAGCACCTACAGGATCTATTCTATCATCATAAGAATCAACAGCTACTTTTGCCTTTTCTCCAGGAATTCTTGCAACTCCTTCAACAGTTATTAAACCATCAAATACTTCTGGTATCTCTTGTTCAAATAATTTTGTTAGAAAATCCGGCGATGTTCTTGACAAAATAATTACAGGCTTATTGCCTCTTAATTCTACCGTTTTGATAACACCTCTTACAGAATCCCCTTTCCTAAAAAAATCTGATCTAATTTGCTCGCTTTTTGGCAACAAAATTTCATTTCCATCATCATCTAGTAAAATAATTGCATTGTGACGAATATGATGAACTTCAGCACTAAAAATATCTCCTTCTAGGTCTTTAAAGTGTTTAAATATATTTGTACTATCGTGCTCATATATTTTTGAAATTAAATTTTGACGAAGAGCTAAAATAGCTCTTCTTCCAAGATCATATAGCTTTACCTCTTCTGAAACATCTTCACCAATCTCAAAGTCTGGTTCAATTTTTCTTGCTGCTGAAATTTCAATCTCTTCATTATCATCTTCAACTTCACCATCAGCAACTACAATTCTATTTCTCCAAATTTCTAAATCTCCTTTGTCTGGATTAATAATAATATCAAAATTATCATCAGATCCAAATTTACGTTTTAAGGCAGCCCTAAAAACTTCTTCTAAAATAGACATGAGAGTTACTCTGTCTATACTTTTCATGTCTTTGAATTCTGAAAACGAATCTATTAATGCTATATTTTCCATTGCATGTTCTTCTTAAAATGTAATCTTCACTTTTGCTTCTTTAATATTCTCAAATGCTATCTCAGCATTTTTTTCTACAGTCACTTTTCCCTTTCCTAATGGCTTTGGTTCTCTTGATTTCCAACTAAGATGAATTCCCATATCGCTTGTATTAACTAGTTTTCCTTCTAGATCTCCTTCATTTGTTTTTACTTTCAGTATTCTATTAATATTCTTCCGATATTGCCTTATAACAGTTAACGGTTGTGAAATATCGGGAGAAGTAACTTCTAATCCGACATCTTCTTCTCTGCCTAAATTATTTTCAACATATCTGCTAATACGTATACATTCTTTAATAGAAACTCCTTGATCTCCATCTACAACAACTTTGATTTTATTTCCAGCCAAAAAAGATAGTTCAATTAGAAATAACGACTTATTTTCAGAAATCGCTTCATCTACTATTTTTTTTACTGTACTTTGATCCATCGCTATTAGGTATAAAAAGAGGGGACTTATCGTCCCCTTCTTCTTTATTACTAATTTCAGCGCAAATATACTAACTAGTTTCCTAATAACCAAATAGCTTTTTTCGATTTTTTGTGCACCTAATCTATGGTGGATAAATCATAATTAAGTTCAATAATTAATTTGTAAAAAAATTGTTCCATGTAAATCTTGCTGATAACTCTACTTATACTGATGAGATAGCCACAAATAAAAAAATCCCAATTTTTCTTCAAATTGGGATTTTAAATGTTGGCCTACAAGGACTCGAACCTTGAATGACGGTACCAAAAACCGGTGTGTTACCAATTACACCATAGGCCAATGGTTTTTTATGGTGGATGCAAATTTAAATCAAAGATTTTATCTCGCAAATATTTTTTTATTTTTTATTTTAACAAAGATTTATAATCATCATTAGCTTAAACCTGATTTAAAAAAACGTTTTATCTCTGATAAATTAGTAAATTCGCCCATACATTTTATGAACTTATGAATTCAGAAAAATTTAAAAAATGGAATCTTATCCTAGGCTGGCTAACCTTTGCTATTGCTCTAATAACATACTCGCTAACTCTTGAACCTACTGTTAGTGCATGGGATTGTGGAGAATATATTTCTACATCAGTAAAGTTAGAAGTTGGGCACCCTCCAGGAGCTCCTCTTTTTCAAATGTTGGGTGCTTTCTTTGCGATGTTTACAAATGACCTTACTGAAATAGCAAAAATGGTCAATTTTATGTCTGCATTGGCTAGTGCATTTACCATCCTTTTCATGTTCTGGACAATTACAAATCTTGGCAAAAAATTAGCAGAGAAGTCTGGTGATATTATAGAAGCTTCTTCAATTTCGATTTTAGGAAGTGCTTTGGTTGGGTCTTTAGCATATACCTTTTCTGATAGTTTTTGGTTTAGTGCTGTTGAGGGAGAAGTTTATGCCATGTCTTCTTTTTTAATGGCAATTTTATTTTGGCTAGGGTTAAAATGGGAAAGTGAGATCAATACTCCTAGAGGAAATAAATGGCTTGTTGTTATCAGTTTTGTTGTCGGCTTATCATTTGGTGTTCATATATTATCATTACTTGTAATCCCTGCTATTTTTTTATTGTATTTCTTTAAATCATATCACACAATCAATTTAAAAACGACCGCAATAGCAACCATTATTTCAGTACTCATCTTAGCTTTTGTTTTTAAGTTTTTATTTCCATTTACATTGAAATTCTTCAGTGTGTCAGAATTGTTTTTTATTAATTCTATAGGATTACCTTATAATTCAGGATCAATTATCGCTGGAATTTTATTGGTTTTTGGGTTCTACTTTGGACTAAAGTATACCAGAAAAAATAAGTATGTTATGGCCAATACTTTAATTCTTTCAATACTATTCATAATGATTGGGTTTTCATCTTGGATTATGCTTCCAATAAGAGCCAATGCTAATACAACTATCAACGAAAACAACCCCTCTAGTGCTAGAGAATTATTAGCTTATTACAATCGAGAGCAATATGGTGACGCCAATGTCTTTTATGATACTTACTATTCAGACAGCTATAGCAGAGAAACTGACAAGGATAATCCTTTAAAAGATGATAAACCCAAATATGAAAAAAGAAATGGCAAGTACGAAATTGTAAACAAGTACAAAAATGTGTTGCCAAATGCCTCAGATAAACACAAAGGTTTTATCCCTAGAATGACAAATCCTGCTTCCGAAGAAATGTACAAGGCTATTGCTGGCATTCCTCAAAACAGTACTCGTAGGCCAACATTTGCAGAAAATATCAAATTTATGATTAACTACCAGTTTGGATATATGTATGGTCGTTATTTTATGTGGAATTTCTCGGG
>CATISV010000120.1 GCA_949541125.1 Flavobacterium sp. SCGC AAA160-P02 | reverse complement strand
GCGTTTAAAAGTCACATCTTAACAAAGAAGTCTAAAAAACGTAAACTTAAATTAACTCATGATACTTTAGTACACAAGTCTGATGAGCCAAATATTAAAAAACAATTAGCTTTAAAATAAGCTTTTGTTTAGGGAATTTAGTTATAAACCATGGAGCTAGGCTCAATTAAGTGTTTGTTTTCAGACCGCCTACTACAAAAAACAATTTAGAATTATGCCAAGATCATTAAATTCAGTAGCCTCAAGAAGAAGAAGAAAGAAAATCTTGAAGGCAGCAAAGGGTTACTTCGGACGTAGAAAAAACGTTTATACAGTAGCAAAAAATGCGGTTGAAAAAGCAATGACATATGCTTACAGAGACCGAAAAAACAATAAGAGAAACTTTCGTTCATTATGGATTGTAAGAATCAATGCAGGAGCCCGTTTGCACGGAATGTCTTATTCTCAGTTTATGGGGAAAATCAAAGCGAATAATATTGAGTTAAATCGTAAAGTTTTAGCTGATTTAGCAATGAATAACCCAGAAGCTTTTAAGGCAATTGTTGAGAAAGTATCATAAATTATTAATTCGCTTACCATAAAAAACCCCAAACTTTTAGTTTGGGGTTTTTTATTTCAGTATATAATAGCTAATTACTTGCTGCTATTGAATTAGTCTCCTTTTTAATATATTTTTAAATTGATTCTCCTAGTTCTTTCAACTTTTCTGTATTTTCAGCCAACATAAGTTCATCAATAATTTTTTGGATATCACCATTGACAATATTGGATAAATCATATAGGGTTAATCCAATTCTATGATCTGTGACTCTTCCCTGGGGATAATTATACGTTCTTATCTTCGCTGAACGATCTCCAGAGCTAACCATTGAACCACGTTTAGCGGCATCCGCTTCATTTTTCTTTGCCAATTCTAAATCATACAAACGAGAACGTAATACTTTGAATGCTTTTTCTTTATTTTTATGTTGTGACTTTTGATCTTGACACTGCGCTACTAATCCTGTTGGAATATGAGTTAAGCGAACAGCAGAATATGTTGTGTTTACAGACTGACCTCCAGGTCCTGAAGAGCAGAAGAAATCAATTCTTACATCTTTTGGGTTGATCTCTATATCAAACTCCTCTGCCTCCGGAAATACCATGCAGGTAGCTGCAGAGGTATGAACTCTCCCCTGAGTTTCTGTTTGAGGAACTCGTTGTACTCGGTGAACACCAGCCTCAAATTTTAAGGTTCCATACACGTTGTTACCAGTAACTTCAAACTGAATTTCCTTAAATCCACCATTAGTTCCTTCACTAAAATCAACCGTAGATACTTTCCATCCTTTTCCTTCACAATATTTAGTATACATCCTAAACAAATCTCCAGCAAAAATACTTGCTTCATCTCCTCCTGTTCCAGCTCGCAATTCTACAACAGCATTTTTTGAATCTTCTGGATCTTTAGGAATTAATAAAAACTTTATTTCATCTTCCAAGACTGGTATCCTTGTATTGGCCTCTTCCATTTCCATTTTAGCCATTTCTACCATTTCGGAATCTGAGCCATCAGCAATAATTTCTTTTGCTTCACTTATGTTATCTAATAAAACTTCATATTCTTTTGCTTTTTCAACAACCTGCCCCAAATCTTTATACTCCTTGTTTAATTGTATATAACGTCTTTGATCTGTGATGATGTCTGGCTGAATAATTAAGTCTGAAACCTCATCATATCGTTGTTTTATGATATGTAACTTATCTAACATTAGCTGTATTTTGCTGCAAAGCGAATTTACAATTTTTTATGAGATTCAATCCTCTAAAAAAAATCTAAATACTAGTATTCAAAAGTTCCGTATTCACTTTTGATTGTTAATTTTTTAATTTGAGAAGCCTCTACCCTACCAATAATTTGAGCATCAACATTATAAGATTTTGATATAGTAATAAGATCATTTGCTATTGTTGGAGATACATATAACTCCATTCTATGACCACAATTAAATACCTGGTACATTTCCTTCCAGTCTGTATTTGATTGTTCTTGTATGAGTTTAAATAATGGAGGGATAGTAAACATGTTATCTTTTATCACATGAAGATTGTCAATAAAATGTAAAATTTTTGTTTGAGCACCACCAGAGCAATGAATCATTCCATGAATTTTTTCAGCAGAATATTTTGAGAGAATTTCCTTAATAATTGGTGCGTAAGTTCTTGTTGGAGATAATACGAGTCTTCCAGCGTCAATGGGAGAGCTTTCAACTTGATCCGTTAATTTTGTATTTCCAGAATATACTAAATGTTTAGGGACAGATGGATCAAAACTTTCAGGAAATTTTTCAGCTAAATATTGATGAAAAACATCATGTCTGGCGGAGGTTAATCCATTGCTGCCCATACCGCCATTGTATTGTCTCTCATAGCTTGCCTTTCCAAAAGATGCCAATCCAATAATCACATCTCCAGGTGAAATATTTGCGTTGTCGATCACATCAGATTTTTTCATTCTTGCCGTAACTGTAGAGTCTACAATGATAGTCCTTACTAAATCACCAACATCAGCAGTTTCACCTCCTGTAGAGTGAATTGTGACGCCAAACTCTTTTAACTCTTCAATTAATTCTTCCGTGCCATTAATAATTGCTGAGATAACTTCGCCAGGAATTAGGTTTTTATTTCTTCCAATAGTTGATGATAACATGATATGGTCTGTTGCACCAACACATAATAAATCATCAATATTCATAATCAATGCATCTTGTGCAATTCCCTTCCAAACAGAAATATCTCCCGTTTCTTTCCAATACATATAGGCTAATGATGATTTTGTTCCCGCACCATCTGCATGCATGATTAAACAATAATCATCATCATTCGTTAAATAGTCCGGTACTATTTTACAAAATGCTTTTGGGAACAAACCTTTGTCAATGTTTTTTATGGCTTTGTGAACATCTTCTTTGGAAGCTGAAACACCTCTTTGAGCATATCTTTTAGAAACTTCTTGACTCATAAATTGATGGTCTATTTTGTACAAAAATACGGATTGTTTTTATCTTCTAATTAAAAATATAAATACGAAAACGTTATCGTAAAATATTAGCAAAGTAAGCTATTTTAAAATTCTTAAAATTCTTACTTTTTTTTTATAAAAAATCAATGATAACTCCCTCTTTTTTAACAAATTAATAATTGTGAATAAGTTCTTAAAAAAAAAATGATTTTGATTTTATTTTATTATAAATCAGCAACTGATTTCAATTATATTTGTTACTTATTTTAATAATTTATAACGATGAGCAAAACAAAATTAGAATACATTTGGTTGGATGGTTATCACCCAACTCAAAATATGAGAAGTAAAACTAAAGTTGAAGAAAATTTTAGTGGAAAATTAGAAGATTGTCCAATTTGGTCATTCGATGGTTCATCAACAAAGCAGGCCTCAGGAGATTCATCCGATTGTTTACTAAAGCCAGTAGCTATTTATCCTGATCCTGCAAGAAAAAATGGATTTTTGGTAATGACAGAAGTCTTAAATGCTGATGGAACTCCTCATATCTCCAATGGTAGAGCAACTATTGAAGATGAAGACAATGATTTTTGGTTTGGTTTTGAGCAGGAATACTTTATTATGGATACCAAAACTCAATTACCCTTAGGATTTCCTATTGGTGGTTACCCGGCACCACAAGGAATGTATTATTGTTCTGTAGGAGGTAAAAATACACACGGCAGAGAACTCGTTGAAAAACACGCAGATCTTTGTATTGCAGCAGGTTTAAATTTTGAAGGAATCAATCAGGAAGTTGCCTCCGGACAATGGGAATTTCAATTGTTTGCAAAAGGAGCAAAAAAAGCAGGGGATGAAATTTGGATAGCCCGTTATTTATTAGATAGATTAACAGAACATTATGGATATTATATAGAGTACCATCCTAAGCCGCTAGGTAAAGATATGGACTGGAATGGTTCTGGTATGCATGCTAATTTCTCAAATACTGTCCTGAGAACTTGTGGTTCAAAAGAAACCTATGAAAAAATATGTGAGGCATTTAGACCAGTTGTTAAAGAACATATTGCTGTATATGGTGAGTTTAATGACCAACGATTAACAGGAGATCATGAAACTGCTGCGATCACAGATTTTTCTTATGGAGTCTCTGATAGAGGAGCTTCAATTAGAATCCCTATTATCACTGTAGAAAAAGGCTGGAAAGGTTGGTTAGAAGACAGAAGACCTGCTTCTAACGGTGATCCTTATAAAATTGCTGGTAGAATTATCAAAACAGTGAAATCAGCAAATGTTACGTAGTTGCTTATAAAATTAAAAAAAGTCGCAAACAATATGTTTGCGACTTTTTTTATGATACGGTATAATATAAAAATGCTGTATATACTGCTAATAAAATAATCCCACTTTTTCTATCTAATCGCATTTTTTTAGGTACAACAACTAGAAGGAGTATAGAAAATGAAATAACTAACATCCAATAAATATCATGAGTATATAAGGTTTTTTCAACAACCTGAATTGGTGTGATGATAGAGGTAAGTCCTAAAACAGCAAGAATATTAAATATATTAGACCCGACTAGGTTTCCCAAAGAAATTCCTTTTTCTTTTTTCAGGACTGCTATGAGTGAAGTGGCCAATTCGGGAATACTTGTTCCAACAGAAACAACTGTAATACCGATAAGCCTTTCACTTACCCCAAAATCTTTAGCTAAATTAATAGCTCCATTAATTAACATCTCTGAGCCTATCCATAGACCTATAGCACCAAGGAGAAGAAACAATAGGGTTTTATGGTTTGGTAATATTTGATTAACCTCTATGACTTCATCAGTAATAGTTTTTTTTTGAAAAACCAAGAGATAAACAATAAAGATGAGTAGACATGAAAATAAAATGATTCCTTCAAAAAAAGAGATCAAATGATCATTAGATATAAAAAGGAAAAGTAACAAAGAGGCAATCATCATAACGGGCCAATCCGTTCTAAAAAAACTTTTTTGCACATCAATCTTGGTGATTAATAATGTAATTCCTAGCACAAAACCTAAATTAGCAATATTGGAACCTATAATATTTCCAACAGCAAGGTCAGAAAAACCATCTAAAGCAGACTTGATACTAACAATTAATTCTGGCGCTGAGGTTGCAAAAGAAACAACTGTCATACCAATAATGATTTTGGAAATTCGTAATCGGAGTGAAATAGAAACAGCCGATTTAAGTAAGAAATCACCTCCAGAAATCAAAAAGGCTAGTCCAACAAGAATTAGTACAAAATTCATCAATTACATTTTTTGAGCGAAGATACATTATTAAACGTTCTTCAATTAAAAAAAATGAATTAGGCTTACAATAATGTGGTTTTAACTTATTTAAAAATAATCATGAAAACTTTATTTTATTTTGAATAATATTCATCAAATTTAATTCTTAAAAAGGCGGAATTCTTTGCCAAAATACCATTGATTTTTTCATTATATTTGACTAAGATCTAACCGGAATGAATAAACTATTTTTTAAATTTTTAGCCAAACTAAACAAACTAATACTACCTTCTTTTACAAAAAAAAGGCTAGACCTTGCAAAAGCTTCAAAGTTTCAGCTGGTTATCATTGGATGGAGAACATTTGTTACCTTAAATTCTTTAGACTAAATATCATTTATTTATGGAGACTTCCTATGTTAAAGTGTTTTCAGAATCACCCATCTTTATAAATAGAGTAAGAACTCTTCTTGAGGAACAAAATATTCCTTCTTTTGTAAAAAATCAAATCGAGTCTGCTCGTTTAGCCGGTTTTGGAGTTCTCACAAATACGGTAGATTTATATATCTATAAATCTGACCTCAAAAAAGCAACCCATATTATTCAGGATTTTATAAAAGATATCTCCTCTTAAAAAACGATAGTATGTTTTTCATAGTTAAAAAAAGCCTTTATATTTGCATCCTCAAAATGGCCATGTGGCGCAACTGAATAGCGCACTTGATTACGGCTCAAGAGGTTGCAGGTTTGAATCCTGCCATGGTCACGAATAAATAGTACAATAAGGAAAAACGCCAAGCTTGCTTGAGCG
>CATISV010000119.1 GCA_949541125.1 Flavobacterium sp. SCGC AAA160-P02 | reverse complement strand
TTTATTTTTCATGACAATCACGGCACCTACGGGAACTTCCGTTTTATTAAATGCAATTTTCGCCTCCTCTAAGGCTTTTTTCATAAAGTAACTGTCGTCAAAAAGTTGAATCATGACCTGCCGAATTATTTTTAAAATACTCTTTAAAAACTGAATTGAATCTCAAAGAATTGAAAGAAAATAATCTCTTTCTTATTTAGCGTAAAATTAGGAAAAAATTTGAGTTGTAAAATCGTATTTTTGTACAATGATAAACGCTTTACTTGACAGAATACAATCTCCATCAGATCTTAAAAAATTGTCTCAAGGGCAATTGCCAGAGCTAGCTAAGGAACTACGTGAATTTATCATCAATGTTGTCGCAATCAAACAAGGCCATTTGGGAGCTAGCTTGGGTGTCGTAGAGTTAACGATAGCTCTGCATTATATATTTAATACTCCAAATGATTTACTCATTTGGGATGTAGGCCATCAGGCATACGGGCATAAAATTTTAACTGGGAGAAAAGATCTTTTTGATACCAATCGTCAGTTAAACGGAATTTCAGGATTTCCAAAAATTTCAGAAAGTAGTTATGATGCTTTTGGCGTTGGACATTCTTCAACATCAATTTCTGCTGCATTAGGAATGGCTATTGCCTCCTCTTTAAAAGGAGAAAAAGAAAAACATCATATTGCTGTCATTGGCGATGCTTCCATTGCCAGCGGAATGGCATTTGAGGCTTTAAATCATGCAGGGGTGAGTGACGTAAACCTATTAATTATTTTAAATGATAATGCCATTGGAATCGATCCTTCTGTTGGTGCTTTAAAAGAATATTTAACAAAAGTAAAACAAGATAAATCTCTAGCAAAAAACAATATAATTCGTGCTTTAAATTTTGACTATTCTGGCCCAATTGATGGCCATAATATTGACCATTTACTAAAAGAGTTAGCGCGATTAAAAAACAAAAAGGGACCAAAGTTTTTACACATAATAACCACCAAAGGAAAAGGCTTATTAAAAGCTGAAGAAGATCAAGTAAAATACCATGCGCCTGGGAAATTTGATGCAGTAACAGGAGAATTAGCTCCAAGAAGTAAAAAAATAGTCCCTCCAAAATATCAAGATGTATTTGGTATAACAATTGTTGAACTAGCCAGAAAAAACAAGAAAATTATTGGAATTACTCCTGCTATGCTCACGGGAAGTTCATTAAAAATGATGCTAGAGGAATTTCCTGAAAGAACTTTTGATGTTGGTATAGCAGAACAGCATGCGGTGACCTTAGCCGCAGGAATGGCAAGTCAGGGAATGATCCCGTTTTGCAATATCTATTCTACCTTTTTGCAAAGAGCTTATGATCAAATTATACATGATGTTGCTTTACAAAACTTGCCCGTTATTTTTTGCTTAGACAGAGCGGGTTTAGTTGGAGAAGACGGGGCAACACATCATGGTATTTTTGATATCACTTATATGAGAGCCATTCCAAATATGATTGTTTTTGCTCCAAGAAATGAATTAGAATTACGAAACATACTCTACACTGCTCAATTGGGAATCAAGCACCCTATTGCAATTCGTTATCCCAGAGGTAGAGGAGAATTAATTGACTGGAAAAAACCATTCACACGTATTGAGATTGGAACTGGATACTGTTTGCAAGAAGGAAAGGATGCTGCTATACTCTCTATTGGGAGCATTGGAAAAAATGTTACAAAAGCAATTGCTGAATTACCCGGAGTTGCTCATTACGATATAAGATTTATAAAGCCTTTAGATGAAAAATTACTACATCAAATATGTGCTAATTTTAAAAAAATTATTACCATTGAGGATGGGGTAAAAAAAGGAGGGTTTGGTGCTGCTGTGTTAGAATTTGCTGCGAAGCATTATTACACCAATACAATTAAGGTTCTTGGAATTGAGGATTCGTTTACTGAGCATGGCTCTATTGAAGAACTTCAAAAAATTAATGGAATAGATCCAGCATCTATTGTTAAGTATGTAAAGTCATTACAATAAAAAAAGCCGCTTAATCGCGGCTTTTTTTATTTTCTAATCTAACAATTATTTGATGATTATTTTCTCTGAAGATTTTTTGTTGTTCTGACCAATAATATTTACAATGTAAATTCCTGATTTTAAATTAACAGAAACATTTTGAGTTTGATTTTCATTGAAATTTAACTGAGAATTAAAAACTCGTTTGCCGTTAATATCATAAATGTACATTTTAGAAGTTCCTAATTCACTCTTGGCAACAACATTAAAGTCGCCATTAGAAATCGTTGGATATACAGAGAACATTTTTTTAGCTGCGAATACCTCATCCACAGAGGCAACATCTGAGGTGAATACTGAGGTGAACATTCCTCTTCCATGAGTCGTCGCTAAAATGGTATTATCTGAAGGCCTTAGGTCCAAATCAACAACCGTTACATCACTCATCCCATTGAAAGATTGTGTCCATTCAACATTTGTTGCTGTATAATCTGAAGTTCTCCAAACACCTAAAATTGTTCCAATGATTAACTCATTAGGGAGCAATGGGTTTTGAAGGATGCTAATAACTGGAAGGTCAGGTAAATTTCCTTCAATGGCTGTCCATGTACTTCCTCCATCATTTGTAAACCAAATGTTTGTGATTCCATAATTGAAAAATGAAACAAAAATTTCTTCCTCGTTTTGACCAAATTCAATATCTGAAATACTTCCAACAAACTCAGAGCCAGAAATATCTGTCCAAGTAGGAGAAGAAGTTTCAGCATTTTCTATTTTTAATAATTTACTGTTTTTTAACCCTACATATAAGTTTGATGCAGTTGTGGTAAAAGGAGAAATCTGCATAGCAGAAGGAGATCCGTTTAATAAAGAGTTTGCTAGCAATGTGTAGGTTTTATCTCCTCCAGGAAGAAAGTCTGAAACTACCTCTATTCTATTTACAGCAGAATTTCCCGCATTTGAATAAAAAATATCCAAATTTTTATCCAAAACCGCTTGATTGATAAATTCCCCTCCCGATGTAAGAGTCGTGATTGTTTGTGCTTGATTAATTGTAGGATAATTAACCCATCTATGATTATTTCTTGTATAAGACTGGATCATATACTCCCCTGAATCATCAATTTCAGTATAGGCTCCATCTCCTCCAAAGGGATCATCAAAAGAATTTGCATTGCTATTAGCATTTTGTACAATGGGAGTACCGTTATCTTGTGTTCCCCCTGCGATATCATCTCCATCAGTGCCATCAACTAAGTCAATCGTTCCGTAGTAAAATTGGGTAACATTATAGTCCTTAATCCTAGAATCAATACTTAACGAACTTGTAGGGGCTGTGATATCAGGTGTGTAATAAACCCCTCCGTCGTTAGCTAAGACTGCTTCATTCTCGTTATTTGTGCCTGGTCTAAAAACAATCGCATGGTGATCTGCGTGAACTAAGGGTATGTTTAGCCCTCCCAAAGCATTATTATTGGACCATTTCGATATTTGAGTCCAATTAGACCCTCCATCAGTTGATCTAAATAAATCAATACCTCCAACATAAAGATTATCATTGACATCAACCTCTATAGGCAAGTCATAAAAGGCTTGACCTCTCGTGTAATCAACCGAAGGAATTCCATTATCAGCATCATTGGGTTCATTTATTGAACTGAACGTTGTAAAAGCATCGTCTGTAGAAAAAAGATCTGCATCTCCTGTGTTTTTATTACTTATGGCTACCCAAAATTTATTGACATCGGTACTTGAAGGTTCTAATTCTGTCCTATTAGCATTGGGAATGGTGGTAATTAGGTCAAATGAAGTTCCGTCTGTGGAACGGAAAATTTTTCCTCCATCAAAGCCAAAATTACTTCGAGTAGTCGTAAACCAAACGTTGTTATCAATATCTATTTCTATATCATTTGGATTAGAAGGGCTCCCATTGGATTCCTCAATGGGAAATTTAGTCCAATTAGATCCTCCATCTGTAGACTTGTATAATCCTTGCTCGTTCAATCCATTAAATTGATTTGGATTTCCCCCAGAACCTCTATAATATGCTCCAGCAAATGCCGCATACAGTTCTGTTGATCCATTAACATCTCTGGCAACTAAATCATTGACATAGAAAATACCGTTTATAAATTGCCCCCCATCCGCACTTTCATATCCTCCGAAAATATTTGACCAGGTAACTCCACCGTCTGTTGATTTCCAAACACCTCTACCAATAGCTTGTCCCGAAGTATAAGACTCTCCCGATCCAATGTAAAATACATTTGAATCATTGGGGTCTGAAATAATGACAGTTACAGAGATGTTTGCACCAATTCCAGGAACTAGAGTCCATGATGAGTTAGCATCGGTAATGTCTTCGTTTACCCAAAGTCCTCCGCTAACACCTCCTGCAAAAACTCTATTGTAGTCTGTATCGTTTGGATCGAACATAATTCCTCTGGTTCTCCCTCCTATGTTATTGGGACCACGATCAACCCATGCGCTATAATTATCACCACCTCCGCCTCTATTATCTGCTCTATTATTAAGGAGCTCTTGTTGTAATTTTTCCACTCTTTCCGGCATCGGTCTACCGGTATTGGGATCCATAGTAAGTTCCCACATTTGCTCGTTATAGGCGTTTGGAGGTAAACCCTGACCAATTCGCTCTTTTTTGGAAAGGTATTTCGTCTTTTTGAAAGGACTATTCTCTAAAAAAGACCTGTGTTTATCTCTTAATTTTTCAACATCAGACTTGTGATGTTTACCATAGTATGTTATTCCGATTCCTAGAACTAAAAAAAAGGTAAAAAGTAATTTTTTTTTCATGTTAGAAGATTTTTTTATTGACGATAAAAGTACAAAATATTTAAGTATTTTAATTAATCCTCACTATTCTTAATTTCAAAAATTTTTATGTCGGTCGTTGAATATTGTAATCCCTAAATAACAGTTCCTTGGATTTTTTTATGAATTCTGATGGCATAGCTATCTGACATTCTTGATATATAAGAACAGATTGACATAATTCTATCGTAGAATGAATTAGAATCTACTTTAAATTCTTTGGGAAGTAAATTAAGCAACAAATGGTCATAATTTGTTGAACTTCCTTTGTGATAATTATTAAGAGCTGTTATAAAAACATCTAATAAATCTGCAATGATCTTGTATCCAGCAACTTCTTTTTCTACCACTTCTTGACTCATGTAAATTTTAGAAATACTAATGTTGATAATATCATTAATTTGAGCCTCGTACTTACACTTGTCTAACAATGATGTTGAGAACTTCCCTTCTAAAATAGCTTTTTCATTTGCCAAAAAAATGGACACAGCTTCATGAATCAAGGTATTAATAGCCAACGCTCTTAAATAACTAACACGATCTTTTTTAAGTTGTAACGTATGGTACTTCGCAGTGTCTATAGAATCTTTAACTAATTTGATTAGGTATTCTAAGGCAAACTCTTCTTCTATCAATCCAAGATTAATCCCATCTTCAAAATCTATAATTGTATAACAAATATCATCGGCAGCCTCTACCAAAAAAGTCAAGGGATGTCTGTGAAAACTAATGTCAGCTGTTTTTGATTTCTTAAGTAAGCCTAGATCAGTCGCAATATCTAGAAAAGCATTTTTTTCAGACTGAAAACACCCATATTTTTTATCCTCAATATGAGTTGTGGGTTTCTTAGGTAAAGATTCTTTTGGATATTTTATAAAAGCACCTAAAGTTGCATAAGACAATCGTAATCCTCCATGAATTCCTTGTCTGTTTTCTGTTAAAATTTTAAGGCCATTCGCGTTTCCTTCAAAATCAATAATATCTTGATATTCTTTTGCTGTAAGTTCTTTCTTATATTGACGTCCATTTCCAGTGTTGAAATATTCTCCAATTGCTTTTTCTCCAGAGTGTCCAAAGGGAGGGTTTCCAATATCATGCATTAAAGATGCTGCAGCTACAATTGCTCCAAAATCATTAAATGTATATCCAAGTTCTTTTAATTTAGGATATCTTTCTAACAATACTTCCCCTACTTTACGGCCAAGGGTTCTTCCTACCACCGAAACCTCTAGGCTATGAGTTAGTCTGGTATGAACAAAGTCCGTTTCAGATAATGGTATTACTTGAGTTTTATCTTGTAGGCTTCTAAAAGCCTCTGAAAAGATGATTCTATCAAAATCAACTTCAAAGCCTAAACGAGTTTCATCTTGATCTGCTCTAGATCGTTTTTGAGTATCTCCAAAACGTTTTAAAGAAAGTAATTGTTCCCAGTTCATTTATTATGGTAATTTTTGAAAAACCTAAAAAATTATTGCTCTATTAAAAAAACTTGATTATTAATTTTAAACAGGCTTTAATTGTATCTCTTTAGCAATGTAAACTGCTCCTCAATAGCTGTTTTAAATTCAATTTTTAACTCTGAAATCAAATCACCTACGGCGGGTGAGTTATGGATAGCTGTAACTCCTTGTCCTGCGGACCATATGGTTGACCAAGCTTTAACCTCATCTTCCTGGGCCGTTAATTCTTCTCCAAAATCAACTTTCTTTTTTCTGCTTAACATTTCTTCAGTAATCCCCATTGCTTTTAAACTAGGGCCTAAAAAATTGGCTGCAACACCAGAAATAGCTGCCGTGTAAACTATATCACTTGCACCTGCATCAATAATCATATCGCGATAAGCCTTGGGCGCTTTACTTTCTTTCGTATTAATAAAACGCGTTCCCATATAGGCCAAATCTGCTCCCATCTGCATTGCAGAAGCAATATCTCTTCCTGTGCTTATGCAGCCTGAGAGTAATATTGTTTTATTAAATATTTTTTTTATTTCAGTAACTAATGGCATTGGATTTATAGTTCCTGCATGACCTCCCGCTCCTGCAGATACCAAAATTAAACCGTCTACACCTGCTTCAGCAGCTTTTTCGGCATGACGCTTTTTAATCACATCGTGATAAACAAGTCCTCCATAACTGTGAACAGTTTCTACCAATTCAGAAACAGCTCCTAGTGAGGTTATAATTAACGGAACTTTATGTTTCACGCACAAAGCCAAATCTGCTTTTACTCTTGGATTTGAATGGTGGACAATTAAATTAACTCCAAAAGGAGCTGCTTTTTTTCCTGTTTCATTTTCAAAATCATTTAACGCCGTTTTTATTTCAATAATCCATTCTTCAAAGCCTTCAGAAGTTCGTTGGTTTAATGCTGGAAATGTTCCAACAATTCCATTTTTACAACATTCTATAACAAGTTGAGGGCCTGATATTAAAAACATTGGCGCTGCAATTGCGGGAAGAGATAATTGTGATATAAATGATGCTTTACTCATTTTTATGTGATTAAATTATATAATTGTTAAAGTTAAAGAAAACATACTATGTTGTGAATTATTTTTAGAAAAAGTTATCCCATGTATTTATTTTATCCCATAACAAAAATCATCGTTATTATTCATTTACAATAACGATACGATTGGTTTTCAATTCTGACCCTCGAAAGTTTTTGGTGTATATTGAAATTACCTAAATTTTGGATCATGTAATTAAAAAATACTATATTATATGCTCGTATAAAAAATGGACTAAAAATGAAAAAAAGGTTTGAAGGACAAATTGTAATTATTACAGGGGGAGCCAGAGGAATAGGTGAGGGAATTTGTGAGGTATTTTGTAAAGAAGGTGCGACTGTCGCATTATGGGATGTTTTAGATGGACAAGAAATTGTTGATAGGATTTCGGCAAATGGTGGACAAATATTTTATCAAAAAGTAGATGTTACCAATCAAGAATCCGTTGATGCTGCAGTGACAATAATAATCAATACATATGCCAAAATAGACGTTTTAATTAACAACGCAGGAATTATACGAGACCGTTCATTTTTAAAAATGACTCGTCAAGAATGGAATGCCGTTATAGAAGTAAATGTTAATTCATTATTCATCACTACCAAAGCTGTTCTACCACATATGAAAAAAGCGAATTATGGACGAATCATTTCTGCTTCCTCCATAAATGCTTTCCAGGGTGCTTTTGGACAAACCAACTATTGTGCAAGTAAAGCGGCCATTGTAGGGTTTACTCATTCATTATGTAAAGAGGTAGGTAAATATAATATTACGGTAAACGCAGTTGCACCAGGATTTATCAAATCTCAAATGTCAGACTCGATGCCTGATGAAGT
>CATISV010000118.1 GCA_949541125.1 Flavobacterium sp. SCGC AAA160-P02 | reverse complement strand
TCGGTTTGACAAATTCTACATCTACCAACTTATTGTTTGCCATCCATTTGATTGCATTTCTATATCCAATTAAAGTTCCTCCATTTCGAACCCAATTTTTTAATTTCTCTATTGATTTTTTATCTAGCTCACGACTATTGGGCACAATTAAAACATTGTATTTACTTATATCTATAAGATTAAAATATATCATGTCTAATTTAGTAATGTGCATATCATATCTTTGGTCTAATAAGTGCCATATTTCCCCAGGATCACTTGCATTAATTCCATTACCAACTAACATTCCTATCTTGGGTGGAGTTATATTTCTAAAATTATTACTCCCTAAATCAATTCCTTCATTTAATCCACTATTAACACCATTAATTTCTAAATGACTTTCATTGGCTGTCTTAATTAAAAAATCATACAACTCTTCGGATGATAATTTCTGGTTTTGAACAGGAATAAAAATAGTACCATAATCGTATGAAGTTTGACCATTTTTAAAATTTTTCATGGAAACTTTTGCTCGTATCCCTTTGTTTAAAATAGTATTTAAAGCTTTCGGTGTATAATATTCATTCCAAGGCATCAAATACCCTATATCACTTTTTTGACTAACACCCCCCTCTTTTAATTGTAATATTTTAATTTCAGACCCTAGGTTATTTAGAGAGATATTTTCAGCATAATCTACTCCAAAAGAATGATTGAATGTCCAAGCTGAAACATCATAAAACAGACTATCTTTAAAACGAGTTCTTACATCAAACATTGCTTTTACCAGACGTTGATTTTTTTGATTCATAGGAACAACATAACTGTATCCTTTTTTAAATTTTTTACCATTTACTCTAAAATCTGATTTTATATCATGTATGGATACATGATGTCTTTTTAATACCTCAGCTAAGTGATAACTTTTAGCAGCATCTTTATAATCTCCAAAAACAATTGCCTTATATTTGGATGATTCTTTTCTTGCTTTCTCATAAAAATCTTGTTGGTATTTTAATATTTTTACTCGCATCTGTTTCGCAGCTTCTAATGTAGACATTGCTGCTGTATACTGATTTCTGACAGAAAAAGGAAAGGTCAATAATCCATTTGTTGTTTCTTGGGCATGGCCACGTGAACTAGCTTGTTCAAATAAAATACCTATACCTCCATTGATATCAGGATAAGTAGACCCTTTTCCATAATAAAAATCATCAAAACTTTCTTCTGAGTAATATTGTGATCCTATTTTATCTAATGCTTTTGCGTGATATGTGGCAATTTCCTTAGTTAAATCTTGATTAATTTGCGAAGTTAGTGGATGTGTTCTACTGGGTATTCCAGGCTGGAAAAAGAAAGTAGAATTTGTTCCCATTTCATGATGGTCCGTTAAGATATTTGGCAACCATTTGTGAAATGTAACAATCCTTGCTCTTGATTCAGGAAGTTGAACCGGAAGCCAATCTCTATTCATATCAAACCAATAATGATTGGTTCTTCCTCTAGGCCATACCTCAAAATACTCTCTATCATATGGATCAGGATTGATATTTTTACTTTTATTAGTATTGGCCCAATATGAAAAACGTTGAAGTCCGTCAGGATTTAATGAAGGATCAAATAAAATCACAGTGTTTTGCAATAACTGATTTGTTTCAGGGGTCATTGAGGCTGCCAAATAATAGGCAGCAGCAAGAGAAGCATTGGATCCACTAGGCTCATTACCATGAATTGAAAAACCTTGATATACTATGATAGGTTGGTCAGAAACATCGACATTCGCATCGTTAGTTGCTTTGAGATGTTCTTGTCTAATCTCATCAATTCGTTTGTGATTATCTGGTGAGGTAATCGTCAATAATAACAATGGCCTTCCCTCAAATGTTTTTCCTCTATCTTCTATTGTTATTCTATCTGAAGCTTTTGATAAAGCTTTCATATATTCAACCAATTTATCGTGAGTTACATGCCACTCACCTACTTCATGTCCAATAACTTCTTTTGGAGTTGGTATGTTTGGATTGTATTTTTCCTTAGGGATGTAATAATTAAGATCTAGGTCTTGAGCAATTGTAGATACAGATAGTAATAAAATTAACGATGTGATAATTGTTTTCTTCATTAGTATGTTAGATTAAATAATAAATATAAAAAATCAAAACTGAATTTCTAGATTTAAATGTAGATAAAAAATATGACGTTTGAACTTCTAGGAGAAGGAAAGCTTTTTTAATACGTTTTAAAATAAAGATTTTTTCAATTCTTTAACAAATTCTAAATATTCTTTTTTTCTTTTTTCTTCGAACAAAAGTCGATTTTCTAAAAGTTCATTTTTTATTTTTATTTGGCCTTCATTTAAAATAGACTCATCAATTGATTGAATAGAAAACAAGAACATCTCAACAATTATTGGCAGTGTTGAAACACCTTTTATTGTAGCTATATATTGAGTACTTTTTTTGGTTCCTAGAGGATTTAATTTTTCAATAAGACCTTCTTTAATTAGGAGTTTTAATCTGTCAGTAAGAATGTTTGTAGCTATTTTTTCTTTAGAATTTATAAATTCTCGAAACCTAGATTTTTTATGTAAAATAATATCTCTCATAATAAGAAGCGTCCATTTATCTCCTAAAAGATTAACAGAGCGAGCTATAGAACAGGTAAATTTATTTTTATCTACTCTCAAAACAAATGTTATTTAGTTTGTTAATATATTAAAAAATTCAATTTTTTTAATATAATTCTTATAAAATATAATAATTTGAAATGGTTCTTAAAAACTCCCACAAGGTTTTCTAACTTTAACATTTTTCTAGCGTAAACTTTCTAAACGGCTTTTAATAGTATTAATTTTAGCAATTGTATCAGATTCTTTTTTACGCTCTAAAGCAATAACTTTATCGGGAGCATTGCTTATAAAACGATCGTTAGAAAGCTTTTTTTGAATTCCAAACAAAAAGCTTTGAGCTCTTTCTAGTTCAAGTTCTAACTTTATTATTTCACCTTCTATATCGATATTTTCAATAGAAATGGGGACAAAATATTCGTTAGAATTTACTCTAAAAGAAGCTCCTTCAACTTTATCGGTTACTTCAATGACCTGAGATGTATTGGTTAGTTTTTGAATTATCTCGTTAAATTCATTTGTATAATTTTCATTATTCACAAAAAACAATTTTACTTCATCTCTGAATGGAATATTTTTTTCTTTTCTTATGGTCCTAATTCCAGAAATAATTTGTGATGCAAAATCAAAGGATAATATGATAGAGGAATTATATTCTTTTTGAGCAGGATATTTGGAAATAATTAATGCTTCTTTAGGAGCTCTTTTAACGATATATTGCCAAATTTCCTCAGTTAAGAATGGCATAAAGGGATGTAATATTTTTAGATTATTTTCTAATATTTCAATGATTGCATCAAAAGTTTTCTTATCAATAGGTTGTTGATAGGCTGGTTTTATAATTTCTAATAACCACGAAGAAAAATCATCCATGATTAATTTATAGATAGCCATTAACGCATCTGATAAACGATACTTAGAAAAATGATCTTCTATGTCTAACAATGTTTTTTGAAATGTAGCCTCATACCATAACAATCCCATTTTTGCCGTTTTTGGTTGTGTAAGTTTATCGTCTATCTGCCAACCTTTTATAAGGCGAAATGCATTCCATATTTTATTTGCAAATTGTTTTCCTTGTTGACACAAATCTTCATCAAACATTAAATCATTTCCAGCAGCCGAACTTAAAAGTAATCCGACACGAACTCCATCTGCACCGTATTTATCTATCAGTTTTAGTGCATCAGGAGAATTTCCTAATTGTTTTGACATCTTACGACGTTGTTTATCACGAACCAATCCCGTAAAATATACATTTTGAAAAGGCTTTTCTCCTTTATATTCATAGCCAGAAATAATCATTCGAGCCACCCAAAAAAACAATATATCCGGACCTGTAACTAAATCATTGGTTGGATAATAATAATTTATTTCTTTATTATTAGGATTTCGAATTCCGTCAAAAACTGATATGGGCCATAACCAAGAAGAGAACCACGTATCAACAACATCGGATTCTTGTCTTAAATCTGTTGCAACCAAGGAAGAATTTCCTGTTTTTGTTTTGGCTAAATCTAAAGCATCTATTCTATTTACTGCAACAACAAAATCTTCTTTTCCATCTCCATAAAAATATGCAGGTATTTGCTGCCCCCACATTAATTGACGAGAAATATTCCAATCTCGGATGTTCTCCATCCAATGACGATATATATTTTCGAATTTTCTTGGGAATAACTTTACATCTCTATTTTCTCCTAATACAGCATCTAATGCAGGCTTTGCTAAATCTTCCATTTTCAAAAACCATTGATCCGACAATCTTGGTTCAATCACTGCTTTGGTTCTTTCAGAAGTTCCTACTTTATTAGTATACTGCTCTATTTTTATTAAAAACCCTTTATCTTTAAGTTCTTTTGCTATTTCTTTACGAACAACAAAACGATCTTTTCCTTTGTAATGAAGACCAAAAGAGTTTAATGAGGCATCTTCATTAAAAATATCAATAACCTTTAAAGCATGCTTATCTCCTAAAACCTTATCATTTTCATCATGTGCAGGAGTTACTTTTAAACATCCGGTACCAAACTCAATATCCACATAGTCATCTTCAATGATTGGAATCACACGATTGCATAAAGGAACAATAGCCTTTTTCCCTTTTAAATGCAAAAAACGAGGATCATTGGGATTAATACATATTGCAGTATCTCCAAATATGGTTTCTGGACGTGTTGTTGCAATACTAACCGTTTCATCTGAATTCTCAATTGCATAATTAAGGTAGTAAAGATTTCCTTGTCTTTCCTCATAGATAACTTCTTCATCAGATAAGGTTGTTTTTGCTTCTGGATCCCAATGTACCATCCTATAACCTCTATAAATTAGTCCTTTATTAAATAAATCAACAAAAACCTTGATTACAGATTCAGACATTTCTGGGTCCATCGTAAAAGCTGTTCTTTCCCAATCACAAGAAGCTCCTAACTTTTTTAGTTGCTCTAAGATAATTCCACCATATTCGTGTTTCCATTCCCATGCATGTGCCAAGAACTCATCACGCGTCAAATCATTTTTGTCAATTCCATGCTCTTTGAGCTTTGCGACAACTTTAGCTTCCGTAGCAATTGATGCATGGTCTGTACCAGGCACCCAACAAGCATTCTTACCTTGCAAACGAGCTCTACGAATTAATACATCTTGTATCGTATTGTTTAGCATATGTCCCATGTGGAGCAGTCCTGTAACATTAGGTGGCGGAATTACAATTGTATAGGGTTCTCTTTCATCTACTTCCGAATGAAAATAATTATGTTTCATCCAGTAATCGTACCATTTACTCTCAACTAGACTTGCATCGTATACTGATGGAATATTTATACTCATTGTATCTTTGTAATTATGGATCACAAAAGTACAATTATCTTCAGTATTTAAAAGTCTGTTGAACTTTTTTTGATTAAATTTGTTATACTAAAACAAATACTCATGAAAACTATATGGACACTCGCACTGATTTTATGTGTAAGTCTCTTCTCTCAAGCACAAGAAGAAAAACCAGCTTTAAAATTTGAAACAGAAACGATAGATTATGGTAAAATTCCTCTTGGTTCTGATGGAAAACGAGTTTTTATATTCACCAATGTTGGAATGGCGCCCTTAATCATCACTAGAGTTCAAGCCTCTTGTGGATGTACAGTCCCCAAAAAACCTGATGCGCCTATCATGCCTGGTGAAAATGGACAAATTGAAGTTTCTTATGATACAAAAAGACCAGGTGGATTTTCTAAAGCAATCACTATTTATTCGAATGCAAAAACCCCACGTAAAATAGTTAAAATCAAAGGTTATGTAGAAAAAGTGGTAGCTCCTGAAAAAAAACAAAATATGTTGTCCGACGATAGTTAAGTAACTTTTTTAGTTGAATATAAAATAATCATTTAAGCTTTTTGATTAAAATGCCAAAAATCTCCAACAAAGGACTTTTAATGCCTCAATCTCCCATAAGAAAGCTAGTTCCTTATGCGGAAGCTGCCAAAAAAAAAGGCACCAAAGTATATCATTTAAACATAGGTCAACCAGACATTAAGACCCCTAAAATTGCCCTAGACGCAGTTAAAAATAATCGCATTGAAGTCCTTTCCTATGCAAGATCTGAAGGTTCTGAAGAATACCGAGAAAAACTCTCAGGTTACTATCATAAAAATAACATCAAAGTAGAAGCCTCTAATATTATTGCAACAACAGGTGGATCTGAAGCATTATTATTTACTATTGGAAGTATTTCTGATCCAGGAGACGAAATTATAATTCCCGAGCCCTTTTATGCAAACTATAATGGATTTTCAACTGCCTCAGGGGTCAAAGTTATTCCCGTAATTTCTAAAATTGAACACAATTTTTCTTTGCCTGATATTGAAGATTTTGAACAGTTGATTAGTTCCAAAACAAAAGCCATTTTAATTTGTAATCCAGGAAATCCAACTGGGTACTTATACAGCAAAGATGAAATTAAAAAATTAAAACAACTTGTTTTAAAACATGATTTATTTTTAATTGCTGATGAGGTATATAGAGAGTTTACTTATGATGGAAATACACACCATTCTGTGATGTCAGAAACTGGCTTAGAACAACATGCAATCATGATTGATTCTGTATCTAAACGCTATAGTATGTGTGGGGCTAGAATTGGTTGTATCGTTTCAAAAAATAGTGAGTTTATAAATACGGCTCTTAAATTCGCGCAAGCTAGATTGAGCCCACCAACATACGCTCTCATAGCTAGTGAAGCTGCTCTAGATACTCCTCAAGGATATTTTAATGAAGTCATTGATGAATATGTTGAAAGGAGAAATACACTGATTACAGAACTTAATAAAATTGAAGGTGTTAAAGTTGCAAATCCGAAAGGAGCTTTTTATTGTATCGCAGAACTACCTGTTGATGATACCGATAATTTTGCTCGTTGGATGTTAGAGGAGTTTCATTATCAAAATGAAACATTGATGGTTGCTCCCGCGAGTGGATTTTACTCCACTAAAGGGGAAGGAAAAAATCAAGTTCGTATTGCATACGTGTTAAATAAACAGGAATTGATACGATGTGCTACAATTTTAAGAATCGCTCTTGCAAGGTATCAAAAACAGGATTGTTAAATTAAACAATAACTAATTGACGATACAAGAAAACATATCTCTAAAACCCTTCAATACTTTTGGTGTTGACGTTACAGCAGAAAAGTTTGTTTCCATCGATCATTTTTACCAATTACAAGAAATTTTAAAAAAAGAAAAAAATATATTCTTGCTAAGTGGTGGTAGTAATATGTTACTGACCAGAAATATAGATCAACTTGTTGTACACATCAATATGAAAGGAATCACCTTAGATGATGAAAATGAGGATAACGTATTTATCACAGCAAATGCAGGTGAAGATTGGCATGATTTTGTACAATGGTGTATTTCTAAAAATTACGGTGGTTTAGAAAACCTTTCTCTAATTCCTGGCTTTGTTGGAACCTGTCCTATTCAAAATATTGGTGCTTATGGAGTTGAAGTAAAAGATGTAATCACCAAAGTGGAAACTCTTGAAATAATCAGTGGGAAAAAGATTGATTTTTCGAACGAAGATTGTCGGTTTTCTTACCGAAATTCTATTTTTAAAAATGAATTGAAAGGAAAACATATAATCACTTCTGTTAGCTTTAAACTCAGTAAAAAAAATCATCAATTAAATACTGAATATGGAACTATAGAAACTGAATTAAAAAATAAAAACATTATTAATCCAACAATCCAGGATATTTCAAATGCAGTTATTAAAATCAGAAAATCTAAATTACCGGATCCCAAGAAAATTGGAAACAGTGGAAGTTTTTTTAAAAATCCTATTATTTCTTCAAAACAATATAAAAAACTTCGGGAAAAGTATCCTACTATGCCATTTTATGAATTAGACTCTTTAGAATCAAATCAAAAAGATGTTCTTTATAAAATTCCTGCGGGTTGGCTAATAGAAACCATGGGATTTAAAGGAAAACGTTTTGGCGACTGTGGTGTTCATGAAAAACAAGCACTCGTTCTAGTAAATTATAACAATGCCAAAGGAAATGACATCTTTAGTCTTGCAAAGAAAATTCAGAAAACAATTTTAAACACTTTTGAAATTGCATTAGAAATAGAGGTGAATGTATTTGATTAGAGACTTTGTAATCAAATAATTAACTTTCTTCCAACTTCAAAATTTCTATATGTTTCATTAATCTGTTAGTTTCAACTCCAAGGGTTCCGTTATAAACTCCTCTAATTCTTCCTTTTTTATCAACTAAAATAAAATTTTCAGTATGAATAAAAGAATTTTCATCTTGAGTTTTTACAAAATCTTCATCAGCAAAATAGCCAACTCTAGCGATGTTGTAAATTTCGTCTTTATCTCCAGTGACCAAGTTCCATTTATTGGAATTTATTTTATGCTCTAAAGCATATTCTTTTAAAACTGGAACAGAATCTCTGGTAGGCATTACCGTGTGAGACAGCAATAGTATAGAGGGATCATCTTTATATTTATCTTGTAATATTCCCATATTTTTAGTTAGTTTGGGACAAATTCCTGGACAACTAACAAAAAAGAAATCAGCTATATATATTTTTCCTTTGTACGTGTCTCTAGTAATCGTTTTTCCCTCCTGGTTTACAAAGGAAAATTCTGGAATGGTGTGTATATTCTCGTATGCTGAAATCTCTTTATCTATCCATTCTGGAGTAAAAGTTGCCGAATTAAAAAAAGGCAGTGTCTTATTTATATAAGCCTTTTTCTTTTTTCCACAAGAAAACAAGGTCATTACTAGAAGAAATAAGCAGCTATATTTTTTCATTTTTGATGTCTATTGTATAACATTTTTTTAAGCCAATTAAACCAAATCTTTCTCCGTATTTTACAATATAATTCGCCCGAATTGTACCATTGGTATTCCACATTCTTTGAGTACCTTTTTCTTTACCGTTATCATAATTAAACTCTTTTATGATTTGTCCGTTGGGAGACCATTCTTTAAAAGAACCATGATAAACCCCTTCTTCATTAAAATGATATTCAAATTTAACAGAACCGTCTTGCCAAAATCCTTTATGAATTCCTGTTTTTAATCCTTTTTTGTAAAACCGTTCTTCAGCCAAAAGATTATTTGTATAGTTTTTTTTCTCTAACCCTTCTTTTTTCCCTAGTACATAAGTACTTAAATTGTAGGTTTGATTTACTGAATCAAATTCTTTATACAATCCTGTAAAAGGTTCATTTTTATAAAGTAATATGCCGTTTTTTAGAACTAAATAAATGTCGTTAGATTGTACTTCCTTTAAAGGTATTTTTTTTGTGTCTTGACAGGTGTAAAAAAAACAAATAAAAAGAAAAACGATAATTTTTTTCAAAATTATTGAGTAATATTTCCTGGAGTTCCAAAATATCCATTCCCATTAATATAAGGGTCTTGATTGGGGGTTACATGATAATGATATATTCCATCTGGGAAATCTGCATTTTCATGTGTGTGCCCATGATATTCATCCAAATCTGCATTCGTTATTGTAGACCCATTTTCGATAGGTCCATATACTGGAAAACCATCCGCTAATAATCCTAAAAAAGCATCATCACCAAATTGGTCTGTTAAATAAGTTGGTTCTATGTGATAATGGTATTGCCCTGTATTTTGTGGGTGTCCAAGCCATTGGTCAAAGGAATTAATTTCGTTGGTCAGAGGTTGATTGTTTGGACCAGCGTATTGATTGTAAAAAACAATTCCGTTTCTAGCAATTCCTATGGGTCCCAATCTAGTCGATTCTTTATCTATTGCCTCAGTTGGATGTAATGAAATTGTAAAAGTAATGTTCTGTGTGTTTATTCTGTTTGGATTTAAATGAAAGTTTTCATTTGTTCCATTGTATGCTTCATGTAAAGGATTCGTTGTTGGCCAATAAGGACTTGTATGATTTGGCAAATCTGTCGTTGTGATTGTTAGGGTATTGCCGTTTATCGAATAAGAAACTGCATCAATTCCATCAAAAAAAGAAATAATGGGAGTGATATCATAATCTGTTGATGAAACTGGGTCATTAGTTGACAAATTATCATCATTATCATCAGAACCACAAGCAAAAACAAATGATCCTAAAAATAGGATAGCTATTATTATTTTCAAAAAAAAATTTTTCATCCTAATTAATTCTAGAGTACTCATATTAGTTTATTGTGTTTTGTATACCTTTATTTGACTTATAAAATTTCAAAAGGTTTAAATTTGGTATCTAATTTAACACATAATAACTAAACATATTAATCTAGTGTTTTGAATAATAAGTATCTTTGTCTTAAATTAACAAAGAATTAAATGAAGCTCATTTTAATATCCATCGGTTTATTGGCATTTGGTGTAACAGGAATTGCCATAAAAATATGGTCAAAAAAAGATGGCAAATTTGGTGGAACTTGTGCTAGTCAAAACCCACTATTGAATAAAAATGGGGATACCTGCGGTTTTTGCGGTAAAACCCCAGATCAGTTTGATAATTGTTCAGAATTAACCCATCAATAATTTCCTTGCGACAATTATTATTTGATTCTTCGCCTTCTAATTATTTATTAAAAAATCGATTTCACTAACGAAAAAAGAAGTGTACTTATTACACGGATAACAAGTTTTTACCAACCCTTTTTTTGAATTATTTCTTTTTTAACTGTTTAATTCAAGTCAGTATAGAACTATTTTTGGTTCCATTTCAATTTGCTATATTTATCACCAAGTTAGTTCCAATATCAATATCTTGGAAAATATAGAGAAATCCATAGCAAATCATATTCGAAAGGCAAAAGAAGGCAGTCAATTATCTTTTAACTTTTTACTTCATCATTTTTGGTCTGATATCTATAAATACCAGTTAAAAAGAACTCAAAATGACAATGATGCAGAGGATATAACCATCCAGTCCTTTTCTAAAGCTTTTGATAAGATAAGTACCTTTAACGATAAGTATAAATTTAAAACTTGGCTTATAACCATTTCTAAAAATATTCACATAGATTATACAAGGAAGAAAAAAACATCTTTTTATACTGAAACCAGTCAGGAGCAAGAGTCAGAAGCTTATAAAATTATTGATGAAAATCCAACTCCAGAGGATAAAATTATCACTGAACAAAACTTGGCTAAATTATTACTTGACATAAAACAACTAAAACCAAAATATCGAGAAGTTATTCAGTTACGTTATTTTAAAGAACTTAGCTACAAGGAAATTTCTGAAAAAATTAATGAACCAATGAACAATGTAAAGGTAAAAATTTTACGTGCCAAAAAATTATTGGCTGAGATTATAAAAAAATCTTAATGAAAAGCCCTATCATAAAATCTTTAGGTCCAGGATTACTATTTGCGGGTGCTGCTGTGGGTGTTTCTCATTTGGTTCAATCTACTAGGGCCGGTGCAGATTTTGGTTTAGGGTTATTATGGGCTTTATTGCTTGCTAATATTTTTAAATATCCATTCTTCCAATTTGGCTCTCGTTATGCTGCCGCTACAGGTGAAACTTTATTAGATGGTTTTAAAAGGTTAGGGAATGGGGTTTTAGCCATTAGTTATGTGATTAGTTTTATAACAATGTTTATTATCCAAGCTGCTGTTACCATAGTTACAGCCGGTTTAGCTGTAAATATTTTTGGAACTTTTGATATGGTTACATGGTCTTTGTTAATTACATCTTTAAGTATAAGTATTTTGCTGTTAGGTAAATACAAGTTGTTGGATGGTTTAATGAAATATGTCATTTTATTACTTACTATATGTACAATTGTGGCGGTAATTATTGCTTTATTAAAAAACGAACAAACACTTAATTTTGAGCAAATCATTCCAAGAGGAACTGTTGAAATCACATTTTTAATTGCTTTTTTAGGTTGGATGCCTGCACCTTTAGATATCTCCATTTGGCAGTCTATTTGGTTGTTAGAAAAAGAAAAGACAACACTTCAAAAAACAACAATAAAACAGGCTATTTTTGATTTTAATGTTGGGTATATAAGCACAATTTTCTTAGCAGTCTGTTTTGTGATTTTAGGAGCTTTAGTGATGCATAATTCTGGAGAAAGCTTTTCTAATAAAGGAGGGGTTTTTGCTGAACAACTAATACAATTATATACCAAAAATTTAGGTGGTTTTGCTTATGCATTTATTGCTATTGCTGCATTTACAACCATGTTTAGTACAACCATTACAACCTTAGACGCATCGCCAAGAGCTATGTCTAAAGCCAACGATTTATTATTTTCTTCAAAAATAAAACTCCCTTATTGGTTTTGGATTCTTATTTTGGGTATAGGTACCTATATTATTCTTAGATTCTTCAGAGATAATATGGGCTTGATGGTTAAAATAGCCACAGTCCTATCTTTTTTAACGGCTCCTTTTTATGCTATCTTAAACTATATTCTTATTACAGGTAAACACACCCCAAAAGAACATCAACCCAATATTTATATGAAAATTCTTAGTCTCAGTGGAATTATTTTCTTAGTAGGATTTAGTATTTGGTACTTATTGAATTTATAACTCTTTTCTTTGTAACTTTGCAATGTATATTGAATAGCAATGGCAAACAATACCGCTGTACTTGAAAAAAGAGTTAAAAAACCAAATTGGCTGCGTGTAAAATTACCTGTTGGTAAAAAATACACGGAGCTACGAGGATTGGTAGATAAGTATAAATTGAATACAATTTGTACTAGCGGTAGCTGTCCTAATATGGGTGAGTGTTGGGGAGAAGGAACTGCTACCTTCATGATTTTAGGAAATATTTGTACTCGTTCATGTGGTTTTTGTGGAGTTCAAACAGGAAAACCAGAAAAGGTAGCATGGGATGAGCCAGAAAAAGTAGCTAGATCAATTAAAATGATGGGAATTAAACATGCAGTTATCACCTCAGTAGATAGAGATGATTTAAAGGATGGAGGATCTATCATATGGGGAGAAACAGTAGATGCAATTCGCAGAGCAAATCCCGAAACCTCTCTAGAAACACTAATCCCCGACTTTCAAGGAAAGACAAAACAAATAGATCGAATTATTGAAGTTCACCCTGAAGTAGTTTCTCATAATATGGAAACTGTGAGAAGATTAACTCGAGAGGTTCGAATTCAAGCAAAATACGATAGAAGTTTGGCTGTCTTACAATACCTGAAAAAGAACGGAATGAGAACAAAGACAGGTTTAATGCTTGGTTTGGGAGAAACTGAAGAAGAGGTAATCCAAACAATGAAGGATCTTCAAGGTGTTGGATTAGATGTTTTAACGATTGGTCAATATTTGCAACCCACAAAAAAGCATTTACCCGTTAAAGAATTTATCACACCTGAGCAATTTAAAAAATATGAGACCCTAGGTTTAGAAATGGGTTTTATGTTTGTAGAAAGTAGTGCCTTGGTCCGTTCTTCATACAGAGCAAAAAAACACGCACAATAATATTTTCCAAAATTCTCTTTTCTCTTTTAAGAAATCTAGGCCTAAAAATTTCTAGTATCGAAATGGTAAATCGTTATATTTTTGCTCCCCATATAATGTTAAAGAAATGTCAAAATCATATTTAAAAACCAAAAAAATAAAGTTATGGTTTATTATGGCACAAAAATTGATCTAATACAAATGAACATGAAACATTGTTTTATTGTGTAAATTGTTTGAATTTGTTGGTTATTAAAAACCATCTCCTTTGGAGATGGTTTTTTTTATTTTTTCACAATAAATATAATCTTTGTAAAATGAGAATCTAATCTTCTTTAGTTTTTGTATGTCTTGATGCTCTTAGAATTATTTCATCTTATAAAAAACCTTGTTCACGCATCCAATCATCATTAAACATTTTACCAACATATCTACTTCCATGGTCATGAAATAAAACCACCACCACATCTTCTTTTTTGAAATGTTCTTTTAATTGTAAAATTCCTTTAATCGCTGCTCCAGCAGAATTTCCAACAAAAATCCCTTCTTCTTTTGCAATTTTTCTTGTATAGATAGCAGCATCTTTATCCGTTACTTTAGTAAAGCCGTCGATTAAACTAAAATCGACATTCTCTGGCAAAATATCTTCTCCAATACCTTCTGTGATGTATGGATAAATTTCATTCTCATCAAATACTCCAGTTTCATGGTATTTTTTAAATACAGAACCATAGGTGTCAATTCCCCATATTTTTATGTCTGGATTTTGTTCTTTTAGAAATTTAGCAGTTCCAGATATTGTTCCGCCTGTTCCAACTCCTACAACAAAATGTGTAATTTTTCCTTCTGTTTGTTCCCATATTTCTGGACCAGTTTGTTCATAATGACCAATAGCATTAGAGGGATTATCGTATTGATTAACATACCAAGAATTAGGGGTTTCCTCCCCTAATTTTTTAGATACTGAATAATAGGATCTTGGATCATCTGGTTCTACATTGGTTGGGCAAACAATTACCTCTGCTCCTACAGCTTTTAGAATATCCATTTTTTCTTTTGACTGTTTATCTGAGATCACAAAAATACATTTATATCCTTTAACAATAGCAGCCAATGCTAAGCCCATTCCCGTATTTCCAGAAGTTCCTTCAATAATGGTTCCGCCTGGTTTTAATCTACCATCAGCTTCTGCATCTTCAACCATTTTTAAAGCCATACGATCTTTTACAGAATTTCCTGGATTAAAGGTTTCTACTTTTGCCAAAACTAAACAATCAATCTCTGAAGTCACTGAATTTAGTTGTACCAGAGGTGTATTACCAATGGTTTCCAAAATATTTTTTACGTATTGCATTAAAAGTTCTTAATTATACAACAAAATTAAGCAAATCGGATTGATTTTGATGGTTGAATTTTAGTAATAATTACTGAGGGAATAATCAACATTACAAAACATAAAACCAAGGTTCCTATGTTTAAAATAATAATTGACAATAAATCAATGCTAACAGGTACTTGAGAAACATAATAGGTTTCCGGATCCAAAGCAATAAAACCAATATGCTTTTGTAATAAAAGGATAGTAATCCCTATTAGATTTCCCCAAAATAATCCTACAATAATTAAATAAGATGCATTATACAAGAAAATCTTTCTGATACTCCAATCAGAGCTTCCCAAAGCTTTTAAAATACCCACCATGGAAACTCGTTCTAAAATTAGTACCAATAGAGCCGTAATCATGTTAATCCCTGCTACTAAAATCATAATAATAATGATAAACCAACTATTGTTGTCAAAAAGCTCTATCCATTCAAATATTCCTGGATAATTAGAAATAATACTTGTGGCATCTAAGGTCGCATCAATTTCCTTATATATTTCATTACTTTTTTGTTGTAGATCGTCAAAATTTTCTAAAATAATTTCAAATCCCCCTACCTGGTTTTCGTTCCATTTGTTTAATCTTTGCACCTGTCTAAGATCACCAATTATGATATTCTTATCGAATTCTAAAAAACCTGTATTGTAGATTCCTGTAATGATTAATTTTCTGTTTGAGGGTAATTTATTGTTTTGGTTTTTAAAAAAAGTAACATTAATGGTATCATTTAATTGTAACTGAAGTCTATCCATAATGGTTTTAGACAAAAGTACATCTCTGGTTCTTATTTGGTTAAAATTTGGTAGTTTCCCTGAAATTAAATACTCTTGAAAAAATGTCCAATCATAATCTGAAGAAACTCCTTTAAAAACGATTCCTTCAAAGTCATCTTTTGTTCTAATCAATCCTACTTGATTCGCAAAAACCTGTACATTTTTAATTCCTTCAACAGATGAGAAATTGGGATAGAAATCTTGATTTTTATCAATAGGTATAATTGAAACATCAGAATTATTGGCATCATAATTGGTAATTTGTATATGGCCTTTAAACCCAGATATTTTAGTCCTAATTTTTTCACGCAAACCGCCTCCTGTAGCGATAGCAATCATCATAATGATGACTCCTAATGAAATTGCTGTGATGGCAATTTTTATTATTGGATATGAAATGCTACTTTTATGCTCTTTACCAGAGATAATGCGCTTTGCTATAAATAATTCGTAATTCAATTCTATAATGTTAACTGCGCGTAAAAATACATATTTATTTATTGTTTTATTGATGTGTATATCAATAGTTTC
>CATISV010000117.1 GCA_949541125.1 Flavobacterium sp. SCGC AAA160-P02 | reverse complement strand
TTTTTGAATAAGGAGAATTTGTATTCAAAAAATAAGTAGAACTTTTCTACTTTCGTTTTAAATAGTTTGGCAGGGATAAAATGTCCCAATTCATGTAATACAATTAAAAGAGATAAGCTAAGAATAAATTGGGAGGCCTTTATTATTATTTCCATCTACTGTAGATCTTCAGTTTGAAGGCACAAATGTACACTTTTCAATAGAGTTGTAAAAGATTGTTTGGAGAACATTTTTTAATTTAACAAACATTTAAGTTCTATTCTGATTAAAATTATAGGAACAAGTATTTCAGATGTCTTATTTTTGTTAATTATTTTAGATATGGATCCAGGCTTCTTTAAAAAATCAATTCCGACACTTCTATTTTTAATGGTTTTTTCTATCGTTGGAATTACTATTTATTATCAATTGATGTCTAAAAATGAAAAATTAAAAATTTACAATCCTATTGATGTAAACCCAAAATTGGTAGATATTTCAGTAAAAAACATCAAAAAAAACCATACAATCTCTGATTTTGAATTGATTAATCAAAACGGAAAAAAAATCACCAATGAAGATTATAAAGGAAAAATTTATATTGCCGATTTTTTCTTTACTCGTTGTCAAAATATCTGTATTGCTATGGCATATAATATGGCTGAATTACAAGAGTACTATAAAAATGATCAAGAGATTATGTTCTTATCCCATTCTGTTACACCAGATATAGATAGTGTTTCTGTATTAAAAAAGTATGCGATTGAAAAGGGAGTCATTGACGGGAAGTGGAATGTCACAACCGGACTAAAAACTCATATTTACGATTTAGCACGTAAAAATTATTTTGCAGTTCTAGACGAGGGAAATGGAGATGAAAATGATTTTATTCATACAGAACAATTTATCTTAATTGATAAAGAACGACGCATTAGAGGGTTTTATGATGGTACAGAAAAAAAGGATATGGAAAAGATTAAAAATGATATTATCATTCTAAAAAAAGAATACCAATAAAGCATTTTTTATCAGTCCTAATTTTGTGGTTTTATTAATAAATAAAAAGAATGCTATTTAGAATAAATTCATTTAATTTTGCATTGTTAAATTAACCTAAATAAAGAAATCTTTTAAACAGAAAAAGACATTATGAAAAAATTATTTTTAGGGGTTTTATTGCTTAGCTCCATCGCTTTATTTTCTCAAGAAGAAAAGCCAGAATTGGTTATTGGAACTGAACGAATCGAACCTGGGGTTGTTTTTGTTTTTGAAGGAGCAATAAAAGACCATATAATTCCACAGGCATTACATTTATCAGAGAATGAAACAAATGTCCATATAGAAGCAAGGGTAAATTGGGATACAGTGAACATTCCCAAAGGAACTCCTCCAGGCGGTTTTGTTCCGTATTTACATATTTCTGCTCAAGTTATTAACGAAAAAACAGGCCTAAGAACTTTTATAGATTTAATCCCACATATTAATTTAATAGATAATTTTCATTATGCAAGGAATATATCATTACCTGGATTGATAGATGATTTATATACTGTTGAATTCAATATTTTTCAACCAACTTCCGTTGATTTAGCTCTACACAAAGATTGGCTTAAAGCATATGGGAATTCTCTTATTAATAATGGAAAGTTTACCTATAAAAATGTAAATTTTAAAGAAGTTGCAAATGCAAACAGAGATTAATGAATTTATATAGTATACATTTTAAATTATTCTAATTTTTTTATATAAATATTTCTTATTAATTAAACCTTAAATAGTCTATCATGAAAAAAACTCTTTCAATACTATCAATACTTATTTTTGTTGTCATTATTTCAAATCAAGTCATTGCTCAAGAATTTAAAGGACTAGATAAAAGTCCGATGGATGTAACATCATTTCCAAACAATTATAGGGTCTCTGACAAACTCATTAAAATAATATACAGTAGACCTCAATTGAAAGGGAGGTCTTTAGCAAAATTAGCTCCAGTTGGAAAAAAATGGAGAACAGGTGCCAATGAAGCGACAGAAATTACATTTTATAAAGATGTTGTCTTTGGAAATGTTCCTGTAAAAGCAGGGACGTATACCTTATATACAATTCCTGGGACTAAAGAATGGAAAGTTATTTTAAGTAGTCAATTAAATGTTTGGGGAGTCTATTTTCATAAACCAGAAAATGATGTTGCAACAATTGTAGTTCCCGTAGCAAAGGCAAAAGAGTCAATTGAGGTATTCTCAATTTCTATTGATAAAGATATGACAA
The DNA here is from genome assembly GCA_949541125.1 of Flavobacterium sp. SCGC AAA160-P02. Taxonomy (GTDB): domain Bacteria; phylum Bacteroidota; class Bacteroidia; order Flavobacteriales; family Flavobacteriaceae; genus Polaribacter. The sequence goes on along the minus strand of CATISV010000117.1, from coordinate 3,206 downwards.
TCCATATGGGATGGGGAGAATCTATCCTAAGTATTCCTGTAAAGTGACAAGTTAAACAATTGTTATTGTCAAATCATAAGGATACAGAAACGGTTCTGTATCCTTATCGTTTTTTATAGATTTTATTTACTGTAACATTGGCTTTATTCTTTAATAGAATAAGTGTAAATTTGACCACCTTAAGAAATGTTATTCTATGCAATATAACTTCAGAGAGATAGAAAAAAAATGGCAAAAATATTGGGCAAAGAACCAAACATTTAAAGCTAATAATCATTCTGATTTACCTAAGTATTATGTCTTAGACATGTTTCCTTATCCCTCTGGAGCAGGATTACATGTTGGACATCCATTAGGATATATTGCATCAGATATTTATGCGCGATACAAAAGACATAAAGGGTTTAATGTATTGCATCCGCAAGGCTATGATTCCTTTGGGTTGCCGGCAGAGCAATATGCAATTCAGACAGGTCAACATCCTGCAAAGACAACAGAAGAAAATATAAAGACGTATCGACGTCAACTGGATCAAATTGGATTTTCATTTGATTGGTCTCGCGAAGTTAGGACTTCAAATCCTCAATATTACAAGTGGACACAGTGGATTTTTATTCAGTTATTTAATTCATGGTACAATAAAGATTCAGATAAGGCAGAAGATATATCTACACTGATTCATGTTTTTGAAAAAACTGGAAATAGGGAGGTAAATGCAGTCTGTGATGATGATATTGAAGAATTTACGTCTCATGAATGGAATGATTTTTCGGATCAAAAGAAACAGCATATCCTATTACAATATCGCTTAACATTCTTATCAGATACTGAAGTAAACTGGTGTCCAGTTCTTGGAACTGTCCTCGCTAACGATGAGATTATAAGTGGTGTTTCCGAACGAGGAGGCCATCCAGTTATTCGAAAGAAAATGACCCAGTGGTCTATGCGTATATCTGCCTATGCTCAACGACTATTGGAGGGCTTACACGACATTGATTGGCCACAACCCTTAAAAGATTCACAAAAGAACTGGATTGGCCGTTCCCAAGGAGCAATGGTTTCTTTTGATGTCGATGGTCATGCTGCAAAAATTGATGTTTTTACAACAAGACCTGACACCATTTTTGGGGTATCTTTTATGACCTTAGCTCCGGAACACGAATTGGTGTCTCAGATTACAACGGATTCTCAAAAAGCAGAGGTAGAAACTTATATAGAAGCTACGGCAAAACGCTCAGAACGAGATCGTGCGTCAGATGTAAAAACAATTTCGGGAGTATTCACAGGCGCCTTTGCAATGCATCCATTTTCTGGGGAAAAAATACAAATTTGGATTGGAGATTATGTTTTAGCAAGCTACGGAACAGGTGCTGTAATGGCAGTTCCCTGCGGAGATCAAAGAGATTATGATTTTGCAAAATATTATGGGATTCAGATTCCTAATATCTTTGAAAATGTCGATATTTCAGAAGCAGCTCATATAGATAAAGAAGGTACTATTATTGCAAATTCTGATTTTTTAAGTGGGCTTACATATAAGAAAGCACTTAAAGTATCGATTTATGAATTAGAGAAACGAGGAATTGGTTATGGAAAAGTAAATTATCGTTTGAGGGATGCTGTTTTTAGCAGGCAAAGATATTGGGGAGAACCCTTCCCTGTCTATTATAAAAATAAAACTCCACAAATGATCGATATAAAACATCTTCCAATTATATTGCCAGAAGTTGAAAACTATTTACCTACAGAAGATGGCCAACCACCTTTAGGAAATGCAGAGATTTGGGCGTGGAATACAAAAACAAATCAAGTTGTATCTAAAGAAAAAATAGATCACATAATAGTTTTCCCATTAGAATTGAATACAATGCCAGGATGGGCAGGAAGCTCCTGGTATTTTAATCGTTATATGGATCCTTCTAACGAAGAAGAATTTGTAAGCAAAGAAGCCTTAGACTATTGGCAAGATGTAGATCTCTATATTGGAGGTTCAGAGCATGCAACAGGGCATTTATTATACGCCCGATTTTGGCAAAAATTCCTATTTGATAAAGGCTTTGTTCCTGTTGATGAGTTTGCCAAAAAACTCATTAATCAAGGAATGATTTTAGGAACGAGTGCAATTATTTATCGTATTTCTGGCTCAAATAAATTGGTTTCTAAGGGCTTAAAAGATAAATTTCAAACAGAAGAATTACGAATTGATGTAAATCTAGTAAATAGTGCTAACGAAGTTAATATCGAAGACTTAAAGAATTGGCAACCTCAATTTTATGATGCGGAGTTTGTTTTAGAAGAAGGAAAGTTTATTGTAGGAAGAGAAGTTGAAAAAATGTCAAAACGATGGTTTAATATTGTCAACCCAGATACGATTTGTGAAGAATACGGAGCAGATTCATTGCGTTTGTTTGAAATGTTTTTAGGACCTTTAGAACAGGCAAAGCCCTGGAATACTTCCGGAATCTCAGGAGTACATTCCTTTTTGAAAAAATTATGGAACTTGTTTTACAAAGGAGATGTTTTTGACATATCAGAAGATAATCCTACAAAAGAAGAGTTAAAAACACTTCATAAAACCATAAAGAAAGTAGCGGAAGACATTGAGAATTTTTCTTTTAACACATCTGTTTCTAGCTTTATGATTGCTGTGAACGAACTTACGGCGCAACAATGTAATAAACGTAAAATCTTAGAACCGTTGTTAGTCTTAATTTCACCATATGCCCCTCATATTGCTGAAGAACTATGGAGTCGTTTAGGGCATCTAACATCAATTTCTAGGGTAAAATTCCCAATGTTAGAAACAAAATATTTAATAGAAATTTCTAAAACGTATCCAATTTCATTTAACGGTAAAATGAGGTTCACATTAGAATTGCCACTAGACATAAGTAAAGAGGATATTGAAAAAAAAGTGATGGCTCATCAGAAAACACAGTCACAACTAGCAGGAAGAATACCAAAGAAAATAATTATTATTCCAGGGAAGATTGTCAATATTGTTGGATAGAAAGTCTCATTCACTCCTAAATTACAATTGAATTTACTCTACAAAAATTAGAGTTTTATAAGTATATTGTGCCTCAAAGACTAAAGAATAAATATGTCTTTTTTATTTATAATGGAGTAAACCACAACTAATAAAAAGTGAAACAATTCAATAATATATCGTTAAGAAATAGAATTTTTATAGCAATGACTTTGCT
>CATISV010000116.1 GCA_949541125.1 Flavobacterium sp. SCGC AAA160-P02 | reverse complement strand
TGTTAGCCCGTTTCGGAAAAGGATATATTCCAAGACCAGGAGGGGATAAAATTGGAAGAAGAAGACTCGATACACATTTTGATGGGTTTATTCGTTTAGGGGCAATTTTTAGATATAACAAAGAAGAATATTTTTATGGTGTAGAAGCCCCAAAAGGTTTAACAGGAACAGAAATATTGCTTGATGAAGCCTCTGTTACAGGGACAGCAAATATTATAATGGCCTCAGTTTTAGCAAAAGGAACTACAATAATTTACAATGCAGCTTGCGAACCATATATTCAACAACTTTCAAAGATGTTAAATAATATGGGTGCTAAAATAAGTGGAGTGGGTTCTAACTTATTAACTATAGAAGGGGTAACTTCTTTAGGTGGGTGTTCTCATAGAATTTTACCTGATATGATTGAAATAGGTAGTTGGATTGGTTTGGCTGCGATGACTCAATCTGAACTAACGATTAAAAATGTTAGTTGGAAGGATTTAGGACAGATTCCTACTATTTTCAGAAAACTTGGAATTCAGATTGAAAAAATTAATGATGATATATATATTCCTTCACAGGAAAATTACGAGATACAAAACTATATTGACGGTTCTGTCTTATCCGTTTCTGATGCACCATGGCCAGGCTTTACTCCTGATTTGCTAAGTATTGTTTTAGTTGTTGCGACACAAGCTAAAGGAACTGTTTTAATTCATCAAAAAATGTTTGAAAGTCGTTTGTTTTTTGTAGATAAATTAATTGATATGGGAGCAAAAGTAATTTTATGTGATCCACACAGAGCAACCGTTATTGGTCACAACCGTAAATCACAATTAAAAGCGACTAAAATGACCTCTCCAGACATAAGAGCTGGAATATCGTTGTTGATTGCTGCCTTATCGGCTAAAGGAGTTAGTATTATAAACAATATTGAACAAATTGATAGAGGTTATGAGGACATTGAAAATCGTTTGATTTCCATTGGAGCAAAAATTGAAAGAATAGAAGATTAGAATTATTTATTCTAAATTTAAAATAAAATAGTGTCAAACTGACACTATTTTTTTATTGGCAAAATTATTGACTATAAAATGTAAACATTTTAATTAAAACATAAAATGAGTAAGGAAGAAAATACAAAAGAGGAAGAATTAAAGAATACTGAAAAAGAAACTCAAGATTCACAAAATCAAGAGGTTGAGCCTGTTGAACTAACTTCTGAAGAATTGATTCAACAAGAAAAAGATAAATATCTCAGATTGTTTGCGGAGTTTGAAAACTATAAAAAAAGAACCTCTAAAGAACGAATTGAATTGTTTAAAACTGCCAGTCAAGAATTAATGACATCTTTACTGCCAATTATAGACGATTTTGACAGAGGTTTATATGAAATAAAAAAAGTGAAAGACAAAGAGCTTTTAAAAGGGATGCAATTGATTTACGATAAGTTTAAAAACACCTTATCTCAGAAAGGGTTATCTGAAATTAACGTCAAACAAGGTGAGCTATTTGATGCTGAAATTCACGAAGCTATTTCACAAATTCCTGCTCCCTCAGATAAATTAAAAGGAAAAGTCATTGATGCTGTTGAAAAAGGATATAAGTTAGGAGACAAAATTATTCGCTATCCTAAAGTAGTGATAGGTCAATAATTAATTTTTAGAATTAATAAAATACAATTACCAGTGATTATTGATTACCGTAATTGACAATCAAAGCAAAATGGCAAAACAAGATTATTACGAAATATTGGGAATAAGTAAATCTGCAAGTGCTGCAGAAATAAAAAAAGCATATCGCAAGATGGCTATTAAATACCATCCTGATAAAAATCCTGGTGATACATCAGCAGAAGCAAAGTTTAAAGATGCGGCAGAAGCATACGAGGTTTTGAGTAATGAGAATAAAAAAGCCCGTTATGATCAGTTTGGTCACGCAGCTTTTGAAGGAGCTCAAGGTGGAAGTGGATTTGGTGGTGGAGGAATGAATATGGAAGATATTTTTAGTCAATTTGGAGATATTTTCGGTGGTGGCTTTAGCGGTGGATTTGGTGGTTTCGGAGGTGGTGGTCAACGCCAAACAAGAGTTAAGGGTAGTAATATGCGAATTCGTGTAAAATTAACTCTCGAAGAAATTGCCAAAGGGGTTGAGAAAAAAGTAAAAGTTCGTAGAAAGGTAAAAGCTGACAATGTTTCTTACAAATCGTGTACTACTTGTAATGGATCAGGTCAGCAAATGCGTGTTACTAATACTATATTGGGAAGAATGCAAACTGCAACCACTTGTAGTACTTGTCAAGGTTCAGGTGAAATTATTTCTAGTAAGCCAAATGGTTCAGATTCTCAGGGTTTAATAGTTAAAGATGAAACGGTCAGTATTCAAATTCCTCCTGGAGTTTCAGAGGGTGTTCAGTTAAAAGTTGGAGGAAAAGGAAACGAAGCCCCAGGAAATAATTCAGTTTCTGGTGATTTACTAGTATTGATTGAAGAAATCCAACACGAAACATTAAAAAGAGAAGGTACCAATGTTCATTTTGACCTATATATCAATTTATCAGAAGCAGTACTTGGTACAAATAAAGAGATTCAAACTGTCACAGGAAAAGTTAAAATAAAAATTGAATCTGGAACTCAATCAGGAAAAATTTTACGACTTAAAGGCAAAGGATTACCAAGTATAGAAAGATATGGTTCCGGTGATTTTTTGATTCATATTAATGTTTGGACTCCTCAAGAATTAACAAAAGAACAAAGACAGTTTTTTGATAAGATGAAAGATGATGAAAATTTCATGCCATCTCCCAAAAAATCGGATAAATCATTCTTCGAGAAAGTAAAAGACATGTTTTCGTAGTAATTTTCTGCTCTATATACTTTTAATGTATTTTTTAAATAAAGATTGTATTTTTGACAATTGAAAGCAGACCTATCTTATCGCTTTTTCTGAACATGTTTTATAATTCTTATGAATGATGGTTATATTATTTTAAAGGTTTTAATTCAGTTCTAATGAAGAGGAAAGTCCGGACACCAAAGAGTAGCATAGCGGATAACATCCGTCCGATGTAAATCGAGGACAAGTGCAACAGAAAGCAAGTACAGTTCGGCTGTAGTGAAATCAGGTAAACTCTATGCGGTGCAATGCCATGTACATTAGAGATTGAGGGTAACTCGCCCAATTCTAAGGGGTAGGCAGATAGATTTTAAGAGTAATTTTAAAACTAGATAAATGATAAGACTCCTTGATTTAGGAGAACAGAATCCGGCTTATTGGTCTGCTTTTTTTACTATAAATTTTAATTCAAAAATTACATTTTATTGTTGATAAAAAAGGATTTTTGATGGTTGAAAGCTACGATTATAAAAGTTTTAAGAGTAATTATTAAATAAAATGATTGGATAGATCAGTATTATAAAATTAAAAACAGTACCATTAAAAGATTATTAAGAAAGTTCTTCTAAAACATTCTTTAGAATTTTACAGCCTTCAATAATTTCTTTTTCTGTAATGGTAAGCGGAGGAGTAATTCTAATTGCTCTTCCTTCAAATAATAAAAAAAATAAAATCAACCCTTTGTCCAAGCATTGATGAATAATTTTTTCGGCTAGTTCAGGAGATTCAACAATAGCCGCCAACATTAATCCTTTTCCTCTAATTTCTTTTATAAAAGGATGTTGTAAGTGTTTTCGAATTAATAATTCTTTTACTATTGTGTCTTTAATTAATGTTGAATTCTGAATAATATTTACAGTAGCAACTCCAGCTGAGGCAATTACAGGATGTCCTCCAAACGTAGTAATGTGACCTAATGCAGGATTTTCTTTTAATACATCCATTAAGTGTTTGTGAGCGATAAAAGCACCAATAGGCATTCCACCACCTAAACCTTTCCCTGAAATAATAATATCTGGTGTAATTCCGAAATTTTCAAATCCCCAAAATTTTCCGGTACGTCCAATTCCAGTCTGGATTTCATCCAAAATTAAGATAGCACCAACCTCTTCACAACGTTTCTTTACTTTTTTTAAATACCCATTTTCAGGAACAATAAACCCTGCACCTCCTTGAATTGTTTCTAGAATTACAGCAGCTGTTTTATTCGTAATTTTTTCTATATCGATTAAAGAATTGTAGTCAATAAATTTAACCCCTGGAACCAAAGGTCTAAAAGCACTATTTTGTTGTTCTGCTCCAGAAACACTCATTGAACCTTGCGTGTTTCCATGATAGGAATGATGTGCTGCGATAATTTCTGATCTTTTCGTATAACGTTTAGCTAATTTTAGGGCTCCCTCACAGGCTTCCGTTCCAGAGTTTGTTAAATATATACTATAATTGTCTGGTAATGTATCTGAAAGTAATTTACATAATTCCAATTGTGGTTTTTGGATAAACTCACCATACACCATAACATGTGCATAATTATCTAATTGATTTTTGATTGCCCTAGTCACCTTAGGGTGTTGATGACCAAGACTGTTTGCTGAAACTCCAGCAACAAAATCTAAGTATTTTTTACCATTATTATCATAGATATAGCAACCTTTTGCCTTTTTTATTTCAATTGATAAAGGATATAGGCTTGTCTGTGCCTGGTATTTCTCAAAATCATTTTTCATTGGCTACATTTATCAATCAGATTTTCTGACTTTTACCGAGACCTTTGATTTCTTTAAATGAAATTAAAAATCTTAAGGTTTTTTCTCTTGAATATTGTTTTTATTAAAAAAAATATCTTCTTTGTTCTTTGGTTGTTCAGCTTCTCGCCAAATAAATCCTTTCAATCTTTTATCATTATCTTGGAACATTGATGGAGGATATGTCTTACCATCAGACATTTTTAAACATTTAATTTGATTGATTTCATTATCAATTAATTGAAATTCAATATTACTACAATATTGCTTTGTAATAGTTTCTAAAACTCCGGCATCATTTCTATTAAAGTTCACAGCCTCTCCATTTCCTTTAACCAATAGTATTTTAAGTTCATTTTCAATAAATTTACCATACATATTTCTTCCTTTAATTTGATTAAAATTTTCAGGATCAATAGAATCTTTTTGAATGATAAACGAATTTCCAAGTATTTTTAAAGAATCTAGTTTTTCAGTTTTTTTATTGGTTAACAATTTAATACTATCCCCTGTAATTTGACTCTTATCCGACCAAAGAATTGGGTTTACATACATTTTAGTAATTCCAGTTGATTGGTCAGTGTGAAGAGAGTCGCATTTCCCTTGAAGGTCAATCTTGTAAATTTTTACATTATAATAGGAACGAATTATTCGATGGTCTTTTTTTCCTGTAACTAGTAAGGTGTCTCCATGAATAAATGTAGAATCATTTTCAACGACAGAGATTGCTACAGCTCTTTTGACCATTAAAATAGAATCTTTTTTTTGAAAGTATTCAGCGTAATTTCCTTTGGCTATAAAATTTTCTGCGGTATCAATTACTCTAATGTTCTTAGTTGCAGAAGCAAAACCTCTAAGTTTATCATAGTATAAGCTATCACCTTCTATAGTTCTCTCATCTAAAAATAGTTTCGCGTTTTTAACAAAATAAGAAATATCAGTTTTTGTGTTGTAAAAGCCTCTTTCAGAGTAAATTTTGTTGTTATCTTTTTTGCTGGTAATCGTAGATGGCCCATATAAAAAAGCATGTCCAGAATTGGTATAATAATCCAAATGATTAGATTCTATTTGCTCATCTGGATTCGTAATGATTACTTTTGTTGTTGCAGTAAATTTCTTGTTTTCAAGATAGTAATTGCCATTTTTACTTTTCAAAACATTTAATTCATCTTTAATAACTGCATGATCTTTGTAATATAATAATTGACTTCCTCTATTAAAATATAATGTGTCTGTTGTCAATGTCATCGTTGGATCTTTTAAAATAACATTACCCCAAGAAACAGTTTTTTTTAAGGAAGCATCATAATCAACATAATCACTAAATTGTCTAATAGTGTCTCCTTGGTTAATGACAACATCGTCAATAGCCTTAAAAAAATTCTTTTCTTTATAGTAAAAAGCTTTTTTAGAGGTTAATACAGCACCCGCATGAGTCATGGTTACATTCCCGATAAGAACAGTTGCTCCTGGATATTTCTCCTCATCTGAAAATTGTATATCTGCATCAAATTTTATTTTTTTCTGTTGAGAATAACAAACAGAAGAAAATAACAATAACATTAATATAAGCTGAACTTTTTTCAAACGTCTTATCTGTTTTTTAGGCTAAAATAACGAAATTACAAGGCTAAACTTCTTAATATTTAGATAAAACTATCGAAGAATGGTTTGTTTTCTGTCTGGACCTACAGAAACAATTTTAATTGGGATTCCTGTTTCTTTCTCAATAAAAGCAACATAATCTAATAAGTTTTTTGGTAATTGATCTGCCGAAGTCATTTTTGTCAAGTCCTCTTTCCAACCTTTAAATTCAGTATAATTTACAGAAACATTTTCTGGCTCTATATTATAGGGCAAATGGTTGATTTTTTTTCCTTTATAATTGTAAGAAGTACATACTTTTAAAGTATCCATTCCAGAAAGTACATCTCCTTTCATCATCATTAATTGTGTAACACCATTAACATCTACAGCATATTTCAACGCTACTAAATCTAACCATCCACATCTTCTTGGCCTTCCTGTTGTAGCACCAAATTCATGACCTACTTTCGCCATAGTCTTCCCATATTTGTCAAATAATTCTGTTGGAAATGGTCCAGATCCAACACGAGTTGTATAGGCTTTAAAAATACCAAAAACATCAGAAATTCTATTTGGAGCGATTCCTAAACCAGTACATGCACCTGCAGCGGTTGTGTTTGAAGAAGTGACATATGGATACGTGCCAAAATCGATATCTAATAAAGATCCTTGCGCCCCTTCTGCTAAGATTGTTTTGTTTGCTTTGATTGCAGTGTTTAAAAACTCTTCACTGTCAATAAATTCTAATCTTCTAAGTCTATCAACACCTTCAGAGAATTCTTCCTCCAATTCCTTTAAATCATATTGGATATCAACATCAAAAAAGTCAAGCATTTTAATGTGCTTCTCAGTTAATTTTTGATATTTTTTTTTCCAATTTTTTAACTCCAAATCTCCAATTCTCATTCCATTTCTTCCAGTTTTATCCATATACGTTGGCCCAATCCCTTTTAGTGTTGATCCAATTTTAGCTTTTCCTTTCGAAGTTTCTGAGGCAGCATCTAATAATCTGTGTGTTGGAAGAATCAGATGTGCTTTTCTAGAAATAAATAATTTTGACTCGTAGTCAATTTTATGCTTGTCAAGATTTTCTAATTCTTTTCTAAAGATAACGGGATCTATTACAACACCGTTACCAACAACATTAAGAGCCTTTTTATGAAATATTCCGGATGGGATGGTGTGGAGTACATGTTTATGCCCATCAAATATTAATGTATGTCCTGCGTTTGGCCCTCCTTGGAACCGAGCTATTATGTCATAGTTTTTTGTTAGAACATCAACTATTTTTCCTTTACCTTCATCCCCCCATTGTAGTCCTAGTAATAAATCTACTGCCATATATTTATGTCCGTTTATTCGTTGTTTGGTTGTTTTTTTGTTCCGTAGAAATAAAGTGAATGGTTATGAATGTCGATATCAAAAACTTCTTCAATTGTTTTCTTAATGACCTGTATCCTTGGATCGCAAAATTCTTTTACTTCTCCAGTA
>CATISV010000115.1 GCA_949541125.1 Flavobacterium sp. SCGC AAA160-P02 | reverse complement strand
TTTGGAAATCTAAAAAACTGACTTATATTTGCCTCCGCTAAAAGCAACGGTTTGGTAGTTCAGCTGGTTAGAATGCCTGCCTGTCACGCAGGAGGTCGCGGGTTCGAGTCCCGTCCAGACCGCAAAACCTCTCAAGAAATTGAGAGGTTTTTTCATTTCCGAAAAGAATAAGTTTACTCCCCTTCATAAATAAATGAAATATTTTACATTACGAGATGTTGAGACTTTTGTTTGGCCAACCAATTGCGCCGTGCAACTTACAGGTAGTCAATTCTGTCTAGACTTTATTAATAACAAAACTTAAGTATTGTTAACCTGCTACGAGGTTAAATAAATAACTAAAAAGATTGGGTTTTTTACCTTGTTTTGAATTTGACATTTTCCTTATCTTCTATTGTGTTTGTATGTAATGAAAATAGGATTTAGTTTAGGAGATATTAGATGTGTTTCTAATCTGTTGAAATTCCAAATTCAATCCATCAAATTTAAAATTTGAATATTTTGATCGATTGACAAACTGTAAGGCCATTGAATATCATTATTTTCATTGTCATCCCACTGGTGTTTAAAATATCTAGTCGGAGCAGGTGATATTACTAGCCAAAGTCTTTTGGAACTCTCTGGGATATTTTGAGTAAATAAATATGGTGAATGACCATTGATAAGATTTGCTTCTCCATAAAACCTATCTCCATTTTCTAAAAGACTAACAATACCTACATACCATCCTGCAATGCTATCTTGGTCTTCGAGGGTAACGTAATTGTTGTTTGTAAGGCCTTGAAACTCTACAGTTAGATTATTATCATTTGGTATGCTTAATTCTATAACGTTATATCCCGTAGTCTCGGGGGCAGAATTAGGACTAACTACAAATTTACCGTTACTATTTTCTAGTCCAATTTGTTGAATCCCAATGAAGTTGGTCATTCTTTCTCTTATTTCATCAATATCCCAGGTAACAAATTTTCTGCTTGCTTCAAAAAATTCTAAGAATAAATCTTGTGTATTCGTATTGGTTATTCTCATGTATGTTTGAGCAGGATCTTCGTATTCTATAGTTTCTCTCCAAATTCTTGAAATTATTTCTTTACCATGAATACTAGTCCAATAATAATGCATCCAATAACTGTCGTATCTATATTCTTCATCAAGAAAATGGTTATGAGATTCATTAGCATATCCATACACACCATCAGAAATATATTCTGGTTCGCATTGGAACGCTTGCCATTGTGCTGTAGACTCCCAGTATGTATTTCCTCCAGAACCGTTTTCTCCAAAACCCCATCTAAATCCAGAACTATTTAAATCACAATGGACTTGATATTGAAACGCATGTGCAAGTTCATGTGCAACTACATTTCGAATAGGATTTAATGAATTAGGGTCCATCCAAAAAGCACCTATAGTATCATCATAACCTGAACCAGATGCACCAAAATCTAATGAATAATGTACAAACACCATGATTTTATACTGATTCAAAATGGTATTATTTATATCGAAAAATTGTAATTCATCTCTCTGGATTTTATAATAGGACTCAAGCTTATCTAAGAGCAAATCAACGTTAAACCTATAATCAACTGGAATTGATTCATCATTTGGGTTATTTCCAAAATCTGGTTCCCAAAAAACTATAAAATTTTCTGATTGTTTACTCCTAATCCAGCTCCAATCGTCTTGGTTATCGTCAAACTCTCCATTGGAGAATTCCGATGGTATATATATTTTTTTTGTATTCTCTGCAGATTCAGTACCGTCTAAAAGTGTGTTTTCGTATTTGTCACATCCATTGAAGAGTATACAAATGAAAAGAAATGAAAATCTTAAAAAGTGTTTTTTCTTCATCATAAGGGGTTTTATTCTAATAACGTTATGAATTACAATTAATTGTATTTTAAAAAGAAACCTTTTATAAAACAATAGTTATTTCAAATTCAATAACTTAAGATGAAAGAAATTATTGAATCTACTAAATTGAGAATTTTAGGGAATTCTTTGTGGTGAGTAGATTTTTGTCAATATAAACAATCTTAGATTTTAAATAATATGTAATTATTTAAATATCAACACACTATTATTTGTTTATATAAATTTAATACTTAGATTTGTCAACACATAAGAAGACAAAAATGATACAATACGTTAACACTCGTTTCTTTTTTTACTTTTATTTTTTTGATAAAATATGAGACTTTAGTTGTATTGTAAAACAAACAAATAACAGAAAGTCTCGAGATATCGAGACTTTTTTTTTGAGATTAAAAATGAATAAAATCGCCATTCAAGGAATACGAGGTTCCAACCATTATATCGTCGCTAAAAATTATTTTGAAGCAAGTAGTCAGATACAAGAATTTTTATCGTTTGATGATTTGGTAAATTCCATTGTTTCTGGGAATTCAGATTACGGAATTATGGCTATTGAAAATACGATTGCAGGGTCCATCATTCCAAACTATGCCCTTATCGATCGTTATCAACTGCTTATTTCGGGAGAATATTATTTGAATATTCATCATCATTTAATGGCACTTAAAAAACAAAAAATAGAAGATATAAAAGAAGTGTATTCTCATCCAATGGCTTTATTGCAATGTAAAGAGTTTTTTAAGAAACTTCCACAAATAAAACTTATTGAAGACGTTGATACAGCCGATGTTGCAAAACGTATTTCAGAAAAAAAAATAAAACATATTGCTGCGATTGCTCCAAAAATTGCAGCAGATCTTTTTGGCTTGACGGTCTTAGAAGATGAGATACAAACTATAAAGAATAATGCCACAAGATTTGTGATTCTTCAAAAGAATTTAAGAAATGACCCTAGTCATCAAAGAAAAGAAAACCCTTTATTGATGGAAAACATGAATCATTCAAAAGAAATCAACAAAGCGTCTTTAAAATTTGAATTGGATCACAAACGAGGAAGTTTGGCGGCAATTCTCAATGTGATGAGTGATTGTAAGCTAAATTTAACAAAGATACAATCGTTACCAAAGATAGAAACACCCTGGAAATATGCTTTCTTTGTAGATGTGACTTTTGATATGTATCAAAATTATGATAAAGCCAAAGCCATCATAGAAATTATGGCAGAAGATTTTAAAATTTTAGGGGAATATAAAAATGGAAGAAATGGATAGCGCGTACCGTTTACAGCACATACAAGAATACTATTTTTCTAAAAAGTTGCGAGAAGTTAGAGCCTTATCAATACAAGGAAAACCTATTATTAATATGGGAATCGGAAGTCCAGATTTGGAGCCTCCAAAAGAAGTTATTACAGAGATTCAAAATGCTGTTATTGAAGAAGGAGCTCACAAATACCAGCCTTACCAGGGCTTACCCGCGTTAAGACAAGCAATTGCTGAATTCTATCAAACAAAGTATGAGGTTATCCTTAATTCTAAGAATGAAATTTTACCACTTATGGGGAGTAAAGAAGGAATTTTACATATTTCCATGGCATTCTTAAATAAAGGTGATAAAGTTCTCATTCCAAATCCTGGATATCCTACCTATTTATCAGTTACGAATTTATTAGAGGCCACTCCTGTTTTTTATGATTTGAAACCAGCGTATCGTTGGCAGCCAGATTTTAATGAAATTGAGCAGCAAGACTTGTCCAAAGTAAAAATTATGTGGGTTAACTATCCCCATATGCCAACGGGAGCAAAAGCATCGAAAGACTTGTTTAAAAAATTGATTGCTTTTGGAAAGAAGCACAATATTTTAATAATTAATGACAATCCATATAGTTTTGTGCTGAATGATAATCCCTTAAGTATTTTAAGTGCTGATGGTGCTAAGGAAACAGCCCTAGAGTTAAATTCTTTAAGTAAAACTTTTCATATGGCCGGATGGAGGGTTGGTATGCTATTAGGAAATAAAAATCTATTGGGAGAGGTGTTAAAAGTAAAAACACAAATGGATTCAGGTATGTTTTACGGAATTCAAAAAGGAGCCATCGCTGCTCTAAAAATCAGTTCAGATTGGTTTCAAAAAATAAATGAAATCTATCAAAGAAGAAGAAAAATCATGTGGCAAATCGCAGAGAGATTAGAATGTACTTATGATAAAAATTCATCAGGAATGTTTGTGTGGGCAAAATTACCAGATAAAAAAACGGCAGAAGGTATGGTTGATGATTTATTGTATACTAAAGATATTTTTGTTGCCCCAGGAACGATCTTTGGAAGTAAAGGGAAACAATACGTTCGGTTTTCTTTATGTGTCTCTGAAGAAAAAATAAAAGAAGCATTAGAAAGATTATAAGATGAAAAATTCAAAAGAATTAAGAACATGGTTGGATGATTTATATATAAATCATCCACTTGTTATTGCAGGTCCCTGTAGTGCAGAAACTGAAGAGCAAGTTCTAAAGACTGCACATAAATTAAAAGATTCGGATGTAAATTATTTTCGTGCAGGAATTTGGAAACCAAGAACACGTCCAGGAAATTTCGAAGGTGTTGGGGCCTTGGGCTTAAAGTGGCTTCAAAAAGTAAAAGCCGAAACAGGAATGAAAACAGCCGTTGAAGTTGCCAATGCAGGCCATGTAAAGCTAGCTATAGAACATGATATTGATTTGTTATGGATTGGTGCTAGATCTACAGTAAGTCCATTTATTGTTCAAGAAATTGCGGATGCTTTAGAGGGAACAGATAAAATAGTATTGGTTAAAAATCCAGTAAATCAAGATTTGGCTTTGTGGTTAGGAGGTGTAGAAAGATTACATTCTTCGAATATTAAAAAATTAGGGGTCATACACAGGGGTTTTTCAAGTTATCAAAAAACAAGGTATCGTAATAATCCAGAATGGCAAATTCCTATTGAATTGCAAAATCGTTTTCCAGATTTACCTCTCATTTGTGATCCTTCACATATTACAGGAAAAAGAGAAATGATTTTTGAAGTTTCTCAGACAGCTTTAGATTTAAATTTTAACGGATTAATGATTGAAACACATATTGATCCAGACAATGCCTGGAGTGATGCAGCTCAACAAGTAACTCCTGACACCTTGATTCAGATGATGAAAAAGTTAAAAATTAGAAAGGAAACAGATACTGAAGCTGAATACAGAAATGCATTAAACACATTACGAACCCAGATAGATATAATTGATCATCAGCTCATTGAAATCTTTGGGAAACGAATGGAAATTGCAGATGGGATTGGTGAACTTAAGAAGGAAAAAAATGTGGCTATATTACAATCTAAACGATGGAACGAGATTTTAGGAAAAATGATTTTGAAAGGAGAGGAGAATCAATTAAGTGAAGAATTTATATTGAAGGTATTTAAGGCAATACATCAAGAATCTATAAATCACCAAGAAAAAGTGATGAATAGATAAACAAAAAAAGCGGCTTTTAAACCGCTTTTTTTATAGATTACTGTTTTAGTCTTTTAAAGATATATCGTGTGATGAATATTCCTCCATTGTCTCCTTTCCCCGCATAACTCTCTACAGCGCTAGTGACAAAAGCTACATCCCATCCTTCTTCAATCATTGTGTTAATTTTAGAACTTATGACAGCATCGTTAGCCGCTATGTTTTGGAAACGAATCCCTCCTAAATTAAAAAAGTTCAATAATTTGGTTTCTTCAAAATTTTTAACACGGATATCAGAACGATCGGATTTATTCCTTTTATCCTTTGTTGTTTTTCCGTCAGTCCTTTCAGAAGTGTAGTCTTTATAATTTCTGTTTTCATCTGTAGATATTATTCTTGACCTTCCCAGACCACTTGAGATGATGGATTCAACACTAGTAATCACTTTGTACTCGTATGTTTGAGCTTCTGATGTAAAAACACATGCTAAAACCGCAATTATTAAATAGATTTTTTTCATAATGAGGATTTGATTTAAAAATTAGCCAACAATTTACAACTTTTTATTAAGAATTGGTTTACTTTGCTTCATGAAGGGAATCGTTTATAAATCTACAGGTAGCTGGT
>CATISV010000114.1 GCA_949541125.1 Flavobacterium sp. SCGC AAA160-P02 | reverse complement strand
GCATATTTTGTTACTGTATTACCTCTTGCTCCTCTACTTTTTACCGTTAAATCAGCAAAATCAATATCCCATTTTAATTTTTTTATACTACCGACAGCTCGTAAAAGAATGGTAACAACTTCTGCCTCTCCATTAGGATTGGCAGTGAAATAATGAACTAAAGAATTAGATTTACCAGTTGTTAAATTATATTCTTTATCCCGTGTAACTCCAGTTACTGAAAAACGTTTCATATAACTTGTTCCTCCTTTACCATCTCTATACATCATATTATAAACAGTTCTCGTATCTTTCTTTTTAAAGATGGCTAGATGAATAATGTCTTTACCTACAAATGTCTTAGAAGCAACTTTGGTCACCATCATTTTTCCATCTTTCCTAAAAACAATAACATCATCTATATCAGCACAGTCAGTGACATATTCATCTTTACGTAAAGAAGTTCCTATAAAGCCTTCTGCTCTATTAACATATAATTTTGTGTTTCTTATAACAACTTTTGTCGCTACAATATCATGGAAGTTTCTAATCTCTGTTTTACGTTTTTTCTCTTTCCCATAGGTGCTTTTTAGTCGTTTAAAATAATCAATTGCATATACAATAAGATTTTCTAAATATTTTTTAACCTGTGAAATTTTTTCTTCTAAACTTTCAATAAATTGGGTCGCTTTGTCGATATCAAACTTAGAAATCTTCTTAATTTTGATGTCTGTTAATCTAACTATATCCTCTTCTGTAATAAGTCTTTTTAAATGTTTGATGTGGGGTTGCAAACCTTTATCAATGGCTTTAATGACGCCTTCCCAAGTTTCTTCTTCTTCAATATCACGATAAATTCTATTTTCAATAAAAATACGCTCTAAAGAAGCAAAATGCCATTGTTCTTCTAATTCATGTAGTTGTATTTCTAATTCTCTTTTTAAAAGATGAACAGTGTAATCAGTAGACGTTTTTAGCATTTCTGTTACCCCAATAAATCTTGGTTTATTAGTATCAATAATACAACAAAGAGGAGAAATTGAGTTTTCACAGTTTGTGAAGGCAAACAATGCATCAATCGTTTTATCAGGAGAGATATTGGGTGGTAAATGGACTAAAATCTCAACATTAGAAGCAGTATTGTCTTCAATTTTTTTAATCTTAATCTTTCCTTTTTCATTAGCCTTGACAATACTATCAATCAAAGAAGAGGTTGTCGTTCCAAAAGGAATTTCAGAAATTACTAATGTTTTTTTATCGAGTTGAGAAATTTTAGCTCGTACACGAACTTTCCCACCTCTTTTCCCGTCATTGTAATTAGAAAAATCAGCGATTCCTCCTGTTAAAAAATCTGGTAAAATTGAGAAACTTCTTCCTTTAAGATATTTGATAGATGCATCAATTAATTCTATAAAATTATGTGGCAATATTTTAGTAGACAATCCTACAGCAATCCCTTCAGCACCTTGGGCTAATAATAATGGAAATTTAACCGGTAAATTTACCGGTTCTTTTTTTCTTCCATCGTAAGAGGCTTGCCATTCTGTAGTTTTTGGATTAAACACCACATCCAAAGCAAATTTTGATAAACGAGCTTCAATATAACGTGAAGCTGCCGCTCGATCTCCCGTAAGAATATTTCCCCAGTTTCCCTGCATATCAATTAGCAATTCTTTTTGTCCTATCTGAACCATTGCATCAGCAATGGAAGCATCTCCGTGTGGGTGATACTGCATGGTATGACCTACAATATTAGCCACCTTATTGTATCGACCATCATCTAAATCTTTCATAGAATGCATGATACGACGTTGCACAGGTTTTAATCCATCCGAAATCCCTGGAACAGCTCTTTCTAAAATTACATAAGAAGCATAATCTAAAAACCATTCCTTATACATCCCTGTAACCCTAGTAATCGTTTCAGTAGTATCAGCAATTTCTGAGTGATTTTCTGATGTTTCTCTATCTTCTTCGTAATTATTAATTTCTTCGCTCATGTTTTATAATTCATCAACAATATCTAATTCAACTTTAAGATTTTCAATAATAAACTTCTGTCTGTCTGGTGTATTTTTACCCATGTAAAATTGGAGCATCTGTTCTATAGACATTTCTTTATCTAGCATGACTGGATCTAATCGGATATCGTCTCCTATGAAATGAACAAATTCGTTGGGAGAAATTTCACCTAATCCTTTAAATCGAGTAATTTCTGGTTTTCCCTTAAGTTTCTCTATTGCCTGTATCTTTTCTTCTTCAGAATAACAATAATGCGTTTCTTTTTTATTCCGAACTCTAAATAATGGTGTTTCTAGAATGAACAGATGACCTTCTTTGATTAGTTCAGGAAAAAACTGTAAAAAAAAGGTAATCAGCAATAGACGAATGTGCATGCCATCTACATCGGCATCTGTAGCAATTACAATATTGTTATAACGTAAATCTTCTAATCCATCTTCAATATTTAACGCAGCTTGTAATAAATTAAATTCTTCATTTTCATACACAATTTTCTTTGACAAGCCATAAGAATTTAACGGTTTTCCTTTTAAACTGAAAACTGCCTGTGTATTTACATTACGAGATTTGGTAATAGATCCAGAAGCAGAATCTCCTTCGGTTATAAATAAGGTGGTTTCTAGATGAGCTTCCTTCTTGGTATCTCCTAAATGAATTCTACAATCACGTAACTTTTTGTTGTGAAGACTTGCTTTCTTAGCTCTATCTCTAGCTAATTTTCGGATTCCAGATAATTCTTTTCGCTCTTTCTCTGCTTGTTGAATTTTTTT
>CATISV010000113.1 GCA_949541125.1 Flavobacterium sp. SCGC AAA160-P02 | reverse complement strand
TTTACTGATAAGTTAACTAATTGTTCTGCGAAATCTTTTAAATCTGCCATTTCAATTGTTTTAAAAATTTTTATTATTTAGTTTATTAGTGCGCTAATTTATTTATCTGATAATGTTTGTATAATTCCAGACAGTTTACTTCCTCCAGACTGTAATGCTGATATAACATTTTTGGCTGGTGATTGTAATAATGAGATAATATCTCCTATAAGTTCATCTTTAGACTTTACATTGACAAGAGCATCTAGTTGGTCATCCCCAACATAAATAGCTTCTTCTACATATGCCCCTTTTAATAAGGGTTTATCTGATTTTTTTCTGAACTCTTTAATTACTTTAGCGGGCGCATTACTCGCCTCAGAAATCATTAAGGATGTATTTCCTTTCAATACATCTTGTAATTCTCCAAACTCCTTATCAGAAGCTTCCATTGCCTTTGAAAGCAATGTGTTTTTAACAACAGCTAGTCGAACATCTGCTTTGAAACAGGCTCTACGTAAATTTGATGTAGTGAATGCATCTAAGCCAGAAATATCGGCCAAATAGATAGTATTAGTATCTGCTAACGTAGCTGTTAAATCTTGTATTACTTGTGATTTTTCTTCTCTTGTCATAATGATAGATTTTTACTGCTTACGAAACAGTTTTTACATCAACTTCAACACTAGGACTCATAGTAGAACTCATAAAGATACTCTTAATGTATGTTCCCTTTGATGTTGTTGGTTTCAATTTAATAATTGTTTGTAATAACTCATTTGCATTTTCAGCAATTTTACTCGCATCAAAAGATGATTTAGCAACTGCAGCATGAATTATTCCTGTTTTATCAACTTTAAAATCTATCTTACCTGCTTTTACTTCTTTTACTGCTTTTGCAACATCCATAGTTACAGTACCTGTCTTTGGATTAGGCATTAAACCTCTAGGACCTAAAACTCTTCCTAAAGGACCTAATTTTCCCATTACACTTGGCATAGTAATAATTACATCTACTTCTGTCCAACCTCCTTTAATTTTTTGAAGGTATTCGTCTAAACCAACATAATCAGCACCTGCATCTTGAGCTTCGGCTTCCTTATCTGGTGTAACCAATGCAAGCACCTTTACATCTTTACCTGTTCCGTGAGGGAGTGTTACGACGCCTCTAACCATTTGATTAGCTTTACGTGGATCTACTCCTAAGCGAACAGCCATATCTACAGATGCATCAAACTTTACATTAGTAATTTCTTTGATTAAAGCAGAAGCAGCATTTAAATCTAATGATTTAGAGCTATCTATCTTTGCGTGAGCTTCTTTTTGCTTTTTTGTTAATCTTGCCATTTTACTATTTTTTACAAAGTCTATGCTGGTGCATTGCCTTTAACTGTTAATCCCATAGAGCGAGCTGTACCAGCGACCATTTTCATTGCCGATTCAATTGTAAATGCGTTTAAATCTACCATTTTGTCCTCTGCAATTACTTTTATTTGATCCCAAGTAACGGACGCTACTTTTCTTCTGTTAGGTTCTCCAGAACCTTTCTTGATTCTTGCCGCTTCCATTAATTGTACTGCAGCTGGTGGTGTTTTAACAATAAAATCAAATGATTTATCTTTATAAACACTAATAACAACAGGTAATACTTTACCTTGTTTGTCTTGAGTTCTGGAATTGAATTGCTTACAGAACTCCATAATGTTTACACCTGCAGCACCTAGAGCGGGTCCAACCGGTGGCGACGGATTCGCGGCACCTCCCCTAACTTGTAATTTAACTACTTTACTTAACTCTTTTGCCATTTTTAATAAATGTTTAAATTGACATGTTTTTCTAATTGGAAGCCAGAAAACATATCGGTATATATTTGCGTAACAACTATATTTTGTCTACTTGCATATAACTTAGCTCTAATGGTGTTTTACGTCCAAAAATCTTAACCATTACTTCTAACTTTCTTTTTTCTTCATTAACTTTTTCGATAGTTCCCTCAAAACCATTAAAAGGACCGTCTACTACCTTTACAATTTCTCCTGAAGTAAATGGAATGGCTACATTTTCATCTTGAATTGCTAGTTCATCAACTTTACCAAGCATTCTATTAACTTCTGATTTACGCATAGGAACTGGTTCACCTCCTTTAGTTTCTCCTAAAAAACCTATCACACCTGTAATTGATTTTATTACATGTGGAACTTCACCAGCTAAATTAGCTTCAACCATTATATATCCCGGAAAATAAACCTTTTCCTTGTTTATTTTCTTTCCATTACGAATTTGAATTACCTTTTCCTTAGGAACCAAAACCTGACTCACAAAATCAGAAAGACCTAGACGAGAAATTTCAGTCTCTATATAAGACTTAACTTTGTTCTCCTGTCCTCCTATAGCTCTAACAACATACCATTTCATTACTGAGTCAGTCATAATTAGTTTATTTTAAACATTTCAAAAAAATTATCTAACCCCGATTGGAAAACGTAATCTACTCCAGCAATGGCAAGAGCGAAAACAATTGTAAAAACGGCTACTGTAACTGTAGTTTTTTGTGCATCTTTACTAGATGACCAAGTCATGTGGTTATTTAATTCTTCGAAGGAGTCTTTGATATATTGTATAAACTTCATTTAATTCTTATTTGCACGGGTTGAGGGGCTCGAACCCCCGACACCTGGTTTTGGAGACCAGTGCTCTACCAACTGAGCTAAACCCGTCTCTATTCAATCATTAAGGCATTCCGATACAAAATCGGAACACCTTAACGTTTTAACTTATTAATAATGACTAAAAATTAGTCTAAAATCTCAGTTACCTGTCCTGCTCCAACTGTTCTACCTCCTTCACGGATAGCAAAACGTAAACCTAAGTTTAATGCAATTGGTTGTATTAGGTCTACTGTTATTGTCAAGTTATCTCCTGGCATTACCATTTCAACACCATCAGGTAGGTTAATCGTACCTGTTACATCAGTTGTTCTAACGTAAAATTGTGGACGATAATTGTTATGAAATGGAGTATGGCGACCACCTTCTTCTTTCTTAAGAACATATACCTCCGCTTTAAATTTAGCATGTGGAGTAACTGATCCTGGCTTGGTAATTACCATCCCTCTTTTGATATCAGTTTTTTCAATACCTCTTAATAAAATTCCTGCATTGTCTCCTGCTTCTCCTCTGTCTAATATTTGACGGAACATTTCAATACCAGTAATTGTGGATGTTAGTTTTTCTGCTCCCATACCAATAATTTCTACCGCATCTCCAGTATTAGCAATTCCTGTTTCTATTCTTCCAGTTGCAACAGTACCACGACCGGTAATAGAAAATACATCTTCAATTGGCATAAGGAAATCCTTATCAATTTCTCTTAATGGCTCTTCAATCCAAGTATCTACCGCTTCCATTAATTCCAATACGGTATCAACCCATTTTTTCTCACCATTTAAAGCTCCGAGTGCAGAACCAGCAATTACTGGTCCGTTGTCTCCATCATACTCATAAAAAGAAAGTAATTCCCTTACTTCCATATCCACTAATTCAATAAGCTCTTCATCATCAACCATATCGACTTTATTCATAAATACTACAATACGAGGAATCCCTACTTGACGTCCTAAAAGGATGTGCTCACGTGTTTGTGGCATTGGTCCATCTGTAGCAGCAACAACTAAAATTGCTCCATCCATTTGAGCAGCACCTGTTACCATGTTCTTAACATAATCAGCGTGTCCTGGACAATCTACGTGTGCATAATGACGATTTGCTGTTTGATACTCAACATGAGAAGTATTAATAGTAATACCTCTTTCTTTTTCTTCTGGAGCATTATCGATTTGATCAAAATCTTTAGCTTCAGACAAACCTGCATCTGCCAAAACTTTTGTAATCGCTGCAGTTAACGTTGTCTTTCCGTGATCTACGTGTCCAATTGTACCAATGTTTAAGTGTGGTTTTGAACGGTCAAAATTTGCTTTTGCCATGATTATTAATTTTTAATTCTAAGTTAAATATATATTAGTGTCTAATAAATTCTTCTTTTTGAGCCAGCGACGGGATTTGAACCCGTGACCTCATCCCTACCAAGGATGCACTCTACCAACTGAGCTACACCGGCTTGGAAAATTTTTGAGCGAGAGACCAGGTTCGAACTGGCGACATTCAGCTTGGAAGGCTGACGCTCTACCAACTGAGCTACTCTCGCATTCTTGTTAAATTCTTGTGGGGAGAGCAGGATTCGAACCTGCGAAGACATAGTCAACGGAGTTACAGTCCGTCCTCGTTGGCCGCTTGAGTATCTCCCCAATTCAGTATTTAAATGAACTTACTATTGTTTTTGAGTCTAATGAAAATTTTTCATTGGACCGCGATTAGGAATTAACTCTTACCCTTTTACTAGTTTTATCGGTTTTAACAATATACTAGATTCCATTTCGCTTTTTTTATTTTTAAAAAGAGCCGATGGAGGGACTCGAACCCACGACCTGCTGATTACAAATCAGCTGCTCTAGCCAGCTGAGCTACATCGGCAATTTATAAACAAAAACAATCCGTTATTTCTAACGGAGTGCAAATGTAATAAGTTTTTTTAATTTCTAAAACTTTTTGTATTCTTTTTTACGCTTTTTATAAAGGGATGGAATCTCTTGATTTTTCTTTTGATTTCTTTAATCTTCTCTTGAGGGATTCAACGCCAGTACTAACTGCTTCTTCAAAACTTCTAAATTGTTTTTTTACAACCAATTCATTCCTAGGAATATTAATTTTTATCTCCGCTATTTTATTCTCTTTTGTACTTGAATTTTCTAGTTTAAGAAAAACTTCTGCGTTAACTATTTTGTCGTGAAATTTTATTAATGAGCCTACTTTGTTTTGAATAAAATTTAATAAATCTACTGAAGCATTAAAATTTATTGATTGGGTATATACTTTCATGAATCTTATTTTTTTACGTTCCTAGGATGGGCCTCTTTGTACACTTTTTTTATTTGGTCTAGACTATTATGAGTATAAACTTGAGTCGAAGCCAAACTTGAATGTCCTAGCAATTCTTTAACTGAATTTAAATCTGCCCCCTCATTTAGTAAATGTGTTGCAAAAGAATGTCTTAAAATATGAGGACTTTTCTTTAGCTTCGAAGAGACATTACTAAAGTAATTATTAATAACTCTATACACAAGTGTTTCATAAATTTTGTTTCCTTTTCTAGTAACAAATAAATTGTCTACAGAAGTTTCTATATTTTCTCTAAGCCTAATATAGAAAGTTAAGGTTTTAATTACACTAGAGAGTAAGGGAAGTAACCTTTCCTTGTTTCTTTTCCCTAATACTTTTATATAATTTTCTGAAAAATTGCAAGAATTCAATTTTAGATCTATAAGTTCAGCTCTTCTCATACCTGTTGAATACAATAATTCTACTATTAATCGATCTCTAGTTTCCTCAAAAGAATTTTGATATGAAATGTCAGACAAAGCCGCATTGACTTCATTTATTGAAAAAGGAACTTGAATTTTTTTGGGAGTTTTAAGTGCCTTATGACTCACTAAAGGATTTTTTTGTACTGCTTCGATTTTTTGTAAATATTTGTAAAAAGATTTTAATGAGCTTATTTTCCTATTAATACTTTGATTGGAAATGTTAGTATCCACTAACTTGACAATCCAGGACCTTATTTGAGGGTAATTAATATCTAAAATATTATTTTGATTGTAAACTTCCTTGCAAAAATTCTTGAATGAAATTAAATCGTGTCGATAGGCATTAATAGTATGCTTAGAATATTTTTTTTCTAACAATAAATAATCTAGAAAAGAATTAATTAAATTCATGAAAGAAATGATTTCAACAAATTTATTAAAAAAACAAGGTACTAAAAAAACCCACATCATCTGATGTGGGTTTTTAATATTTCTTAAAAAAAGTCTAACCGACTTCTTCTTCTGTTTTGAGTTTTTGTACATAAGTTGCCTTTATTTTTTGAGCTCTTTTTGCAACAGAAGGTTTTGTAAAATGCTTTCTTTCACGTAAATTCTTCATTGTCTTTGTACGATCAAATTTTCTTTTAAAACGTTTTAAAGCTCTATCAATATTTTCTCCTTCTTTAACTGGAATAATTAACATATGTAGGCACCTCCTTTCAATTCTCTATTTTTAAAATTGGCTGCAAATATAGAATGATTATATAACATAATCAATTGTTATGATAAAATATTTTATATAATAAACAATAGATTAAGAATTTTATTTAACCTTGGTACAAATAAATAACCAAAGGTTTAAACAAGTACTTAAAAACGATAATAAGTTGGAGGTTCTGTTTTTAGGTTGGTAATGTGTATTCTTTATTGTCAATGATCATTTTGGCAATAATTTCTTTAAGGATTTCTGAGGTTCCTCCTCCTATTGGGCCTAACCTACTATCTCTAAACAATCTTGCTATTGGGTATTCTTCCATATATCCATAGCCTCCCAATAATTGCAATGCATCATAAATAACTTCGTCTGCCATTTTCGTGGTTAATAATTTTGACATACTTGCCTCTTTTACTACATAAGCTCCTTGATCTAATCTTTTTGCTATTGAATAATTGAATTCTTTACACATTTCTATCCTACTGGCCATTTCTGCAATTTTATGTCTCAAGGCTTGAAATCTATCTAATTGTTTCCCAAAAGCTTGACGTTCTGAAGTATATTGTATAACATAGTCTAAAGCATATTTTGCTCTTGCATGTGCATTGATTCCCATAATGAGTCTTTCTAATGCAAAATGCTCCATAATATAAGAAAAACCTTTTCCTTCATCACCTAATAAATTTTCAGCAGGAATTTTAACATTATCAAAAGCTATTTCACCAGTATCTGAGGCTTTCCAGCCCAACTTTTCTAACTTGGTTGCTGAGATTCCTGGAGTTTCTCTGTCTATGATAAAAATTGACATCCCTGAATGTTTAGATGTTAAATCAGTTTTAGCTGCTACAATTAGATAATCAGAGTAAACTCCATTTGTTATAAAGGTTTTA
>CATISV010000112.1 GCA_949541125.1 Flavobacterium sp. SCGC AAA160-P02 | reverse complement strand
TTCGTAATATCAATAAACTCTTGGGTTGTATAACTTATCCAATCATTATTTTTTTTATAAACAAGAGATTTTTGTTGGGGAAAGTTATTCTTCTGGTATTGAATACAATCAAATAAACGGGTTATGTTTTTTGTCATGGAGGGTTATTAAAACAGCAAGATAAAAAAAATAGCCTTCTTTTTGAAGGCTATTTATTTATTTTTAAGAGGTTTTATACTAAATAAACCTATTTATTGGAAGATATATTCATTTGATCAACCCATTTTTTAGCATTTATAAAGGCCTCTATCCACGGAGTAACTTCATCTTTTCTTCCTTCTATATAATTTGCCCAATTCCATTGAAAAGTAGAGCGTTCAATATGTGGCATAGTCACTAAATGACGACCTGTTTTATCACACATCATGGCTGTATTAAAGTCAGAGCCGTTAGGGTTGTGAGGATAGGCCTTATAAGAATATTTTGCTACGATATTGTATTTGTCTTCAGCATAGGGTAAATCAAATTTTCCCTCACCATGAGAAATCCATACCCCTAAGGTTGTCCCCGCGAGAGAGGATAGCATCACAGAGTTGTTTTCTTGAATCATTACGGAAGTAAAAGCACTTTCATGTTTTTGAGAATCGTTATGAATCATTTTTCCATGAATTTCATGGTCTGGGTTTATCAAATCTAACTCCATCCATAGTTGGCATCCATTGCAAATACCAACACTTAGAGTATCTTTTCTTTCAAAAAAAGATTTCAAGGCTTTATTTGCTTTTTCATTATACAAAAATGCACCAGCCCATCCTTTTGCAGACCCTAATACATCTGAGTTTGAGAAACCACCAACGGCCCCAATAAACTGAATATCTTCTAATTTTTCACGGCCAGAAATTAAATCTGTCATATGAACATCTTTTACATCAAATCCAGCGAGGTACATAGCATTGGCCATTTCACGTTCAGAATTACTTCCTTTCTCTCTAATAATAGCTGCTTTGGGTCTGTCTGTGTGAGAATGTATATGACTTAATTTTCCAGTAAAGTGAGTTGGGAATTTAAAATTTAATGGCTGATTTTTAAAATTATGAAACCGATCTTCTGCCAGACCATTTGCAGTTTGTTTTTGATCGAGAAGGTAAGAGGTTTTATACCATATATCCCTTAGTTTAGAAACATCAAAAGTGAAATCATCTTTATAGTTTTTAACATTTATTATTTCTTTATCGATAACATGACCAATCTTAAAGAATTCAATGTCTCGTTCTAAGAATGTTTTTTCTACCGATGATTCTGCCTGAAAAATTATTCCTGCATTTTCTGAAAATAATAATTTGATTGAATCAGTTTCCGATAAAGATGTTAGATCAATCGTGGCACCAAGATTTCGATCAGCAAAGCACATTTCTAGAAGGCTAGTAATGAAACCGCCAGAGGATATATCATGCCCAGCAACTATCTTGTCTTGTTTAATAAGAGTTTGTATGGTGTTAAAGACATCTTTTACAAAACAGGTGCTTTTTACGGTTGGAGTATCATTTCCAATACTATTTAATACTTGATTGAAGGAACTTCCACCCAACTTATAAGAGTCTTGTGATACATTTATATAATAAATGCAAGCTGCTTGTTTTTTTAAAACAGGTTCCACCACCTTTGAAATTTCACTACAGTTTCCTGCAGAAGAAATGATAACTGTTCCAGGAGAAATAACTTCTTCATTTGTATATTTTTGTTTCATAGACAAGGAATCTTTTCCTGTTGGGACGTTAATTCCTAAGTCAATTGAAAATTCTGAAACTGCCTTAACAGCTTCATATAAACGAGCATCTTCGCCTTCGTTTTTACATGGCCACATCCAGTTTGCAGAAAGTGATACACTACTTAAGTTATTTTTTAATGGAGCCCATATAATATTTGTCAATGCTTCTGTAATTGAGTTTCTACTTCCTGCTTCTGGATCAATTAGTCCAGATATTGGAGAATGCCCTATGGAAGTAGCAATTCCTTCTTTTCCATTGTAGTCAAGTGCAACTACTCCAACATTGTTTAGGGGGATTTGTAAGGGCCCAACACATTGTTGTTTGGCAACTTTACCACCTACACATCGGTCTACTTTATTGGTTAACCAATCTTTACAAGCAACAGCTTCTAATTGTAAAACTTGTTCTAAATAGGTGTTTAAATTATTAGTTTGATACTCAGAATTTATATAATTCCTAAGGATGGTTTGATCTTTCATTATCGTTTTGGGAGAGCTACCAAACATATCATCTAAGGCTAAATCCATTGGTTTATCACCTTTCGTTTTGGATTTAAAAGTAAATCTATTATTTTCTGTAACTTTTCCAACAGTATACATTGGTGACCGTTCTCTTTCAGCAATTTTTTGTAGTGTATTTACGTGTTTTTCAGTAATGATTAATCCCATTCTTTCTTGAGATTCATTACCAATAATCTCTTTAGCAGATAAGGTTGGGTCTCCTACAGGAAGCATGTCTAAATCTATTTCACCTCCTGTTTCTTCCACCAATTCTGATAAACAATTTAAATGACCACCAGCTCCGTGATCATGGATAGAGACAATGAAGTTTTTATCGCTTTCTACCATCCCTCGTATTGCGTTGGCAGCACGTTTCTGCATTTCTGGATTGGAACGTTGTACAGCGTTTAATTCAATTCCAGAAGCATATTCACCAGTATCTGCGGAAGAAACTGCTGCTCCACCCATTCCAATTCTGTAATTTTCACCCCCTAAAATTATGATGTTATCGCCTTCTTTAGGCCTATCTTTTATAGCCTGATAAGCTTTTCCGTAGCCTATTCCTCCAGCTTGCATAATTACTTTATCGAAACCAAGTTTTCTAGATTCTTCCTCGTGTTCAAAAGTTAGGACAGAACCAGTGATTAATGGTTGCCCAAATTTATTTCCAAAATCTGAAGCTCCATTGGAGGCCTTGATTAAAATATCCATTGGTGTTTGGTATAACCATGGGCGTTCTTTCATTTTTTGTTCCCATAACCTGTTTTTTTCGAGACGCGAATAAGAAGTCATATATACAGCAGTTCCAGCTAATGGAAGGGATCCTTTTCCGCCAGCTAAACGGTCTCTTATTTCCCCACCTGAGCCTGTAGCGGCACCATTAAATGGCTCTACAGTGGTTGGAAAATTGTGTGTTTCTGCTTTCAGTGAAATTACAGAATTAAAATCTTCGGTTTGATAATAGCTTGGAATATCTGCTCTTTTTGGAGCAAATTGTTTTATTTTAGGTCCTTTAATGAAAGCAACATTATCTTTATAGGCAGAGACAATATCATTTGGGTTTTGTTTGGAGGTTTCTTTAATCATTGTAAATAAAGAAGTTGGTTTTTCTTCCCCATCAATGATAAAAGTTCCATTGAAAATTTTATGTCTACAGTGTTCTGAATTCACTTGAGAGAACCCAAAGACTTCAGAATCAGTTAACTTTCTTCCCAACTTAATGGAAAGCTTGTTTAAGTATTCAATTTCCTCATCATTTAATGCTAAGCCTTCTTTTTTGTTGTAAGAACCTATATCATTGATTTCTAAAATCGATTCTGGTTCAATATTAATGGTAAAAGTATCTTGATTTAATCCCTTGAATTTTTGATATATCATTGGGTCAAAATCAGAATAATTTTCAGGAACGGTTTGAAATTCCTCAATTCTTATAATTCCCTGAATTCCCATATTCTGTGTAATTTCAACAGCATTGGTACTCCAAGGAGATATCATGGCAGCTCTTGGACCAATAAAAAAGGCGTCAAGAGACGCCAAGGGTAATTTTGTCTGTTCTGAAACAAGTTCTGGATATGAAAAAAGCCATGTTAATTTTGAAATATTTTCTGGACTTAATTTTTTTGTAATTTGAACAGCAATTATTTTGCTGTGGAGATTTCCAAAGAAATGGATCATTCTTGATATGATTTATAAGTTCTAATTTCTTAACAAATTTAAAATTTTCACAACTAAAATTAAGATTCAAAACAGTCTTTTTTTTTAAGGTTATGAATCATTTATTAACAATAATAATAGATATAAATTCTTATATTTTAATTAACTTTCTAGTGATCGATTTTTGATTAGTTGAAATTTTTAAAAAATATATTCCACTTGAAAATTGTGAAATGTTTAGCTTGGGATTGGGGGGTTTAACAATAGTCTGCTGTAACTTTTTTCCGAGAACACTAAAAACTTCCACTCTCAAGTCTTCGCTATATTTGATATGAACAAAATCTAACGAAGAGGGGTTTGGGTAGATACTTAATAAATCTAATGAGTAATCAGTAGAACTCAAAGTTAAATGTGTATTTCCAATATCATCTACGGTATCTTCTGGATAAGTATCCCATTCGTTTTCCTGATCAAAAGTTGTATTTGGTTCCACAACTGTTGATTTTCTTCGTAGAGTAACATCTTTTGCAAAATTTGTACTTCCACCATCAAATGTGCCTACAATATCTATCAATACGTCGTCTTTGAATAATCCTACTGGGTCATTGCCATTAAAATTTAAAGGTTCTCCATAGTTAGTACCACTATTGTTTGGAACCAATATATCAGCCTCATCTATGAGTGTTTGGTTGTTAGCTTCTCCATTGATAATAACAATAACCTCTCCAGTTGCAAATGTTCCTGTTAAATAAAATGGAGTTGACCAATCACCAGACCCGTTTGCTTGCCTTCTTAGATTATAATTCGAAACATCAATTATTCCAGTTGTGAGGTTTGCAATTTCTATTGCTTTATTATTAGAACTTCCCTCTACATATTCAGAAATTAGCAGTTCGTCTGCATTTGCTGAAGTTCCATCAGTAGTCGTTCCATTTACAGGGCTACTTTGTGCAGACATATTGTTAACTTCATCTTTGGCTAAAACAGTGACAACATAGGTTGTAGAAGCTTGCAAGCTATTTACTGTATATGTAATATCACTTGTAGAAGCGTTTAACACCCCATCAATGTATACATCATACCCCGTGACTGCAGTATTATCTGTTGAAGCATCCCAACTTACTTTAAAAGAAACATCAGTTTCATTACTGATCGTAACATTTGTTGGAGTTGAGGGGGCTTCAGTATCTTGAATTGTTATTACTGTAAGAGGAGAGCTTTGTGCTGAGGCATTTTCAGCTACATCTTTTGCAAGAACAGTCAAGTCATAAGAAGTATTGGAAGCTAATCCAATAATTGTATAAGAAATATTAGAGGTAGAAGCTTCTAAATTTCCATCAACATATACTTCATAACTAGTTACTCCAACATTATCTGTTGATGCATCCCAACTTAAATCAATTGAGTAGGTAGTTATGTTTGAAGCGACTAAATTTGTTGGTATTGAAGGAGCTTCTGTATCTGTATTTGTATAAATTCCCCAAATGTCCTCAGCTTCAGGACCTCCCCAAATTCTTGTAGCTAATCTGGGATTGTCTATAAAAGGATTTCTGTTTCCTTGTGCATCTGGATTCGTGGTATCTTCATGGAAAAGATTTCGTTGTTTTTCAACATCAGATACAGGATCATCAGCATTCCATTGTAAAAATAAATCAATCATCTCATCAGGAGTATCTGAGTTGCTCCCTATTCCAACATTAGTGGGTAAACATTGAGAGCCGTATCTCAAATACATATACATAATTATTCTTGCAGCATCTCCCTTCCATTCATCACCAGGATACCAACCCGTTCCTGTAGCACCAGAATTTCCAGAACCATCAATAAATAGTTTGTTCCCTCTTGAAGAATTTGTTTGAGCATCGCAGGGTCTTAGGTTATGAGCATCTGCATTTGGGGGGCCATCAGTTCCTCCTTGATCTAAATCAGGATTTGCTAATGAGTTTGGAAATACATGCTCTCTGTTCCAATCTCCTGGACTTCCTCCATTACTATTAATATCACGTTCCCTATCATTTCTAACATCTCCATCTGTGCCATTTTCATAGCCATAAATCAATAGAACTTCAGAACTATTTGAAGGGTTTACATCGGTAACCATACAAGCGTTCCAAATCCCAGGGGTATAAGATAAATTGTTAGTGTGTGTATTGATAATTTTAGTTGCCAAAGCATCTCTTAAATCTATTCCTGTGAGATAAAGGTCTACAT
>CATISV010000111.1 GCA_949541125.1 Flavobacterium sp. SCGC AAA160-P02 | reverse complement strand
TCAAAAAGAATGTTAATTGAAGATACGAGTGAAAATATTCGTTTCTTACTAAACAAAGTGTCTGATGTAAATTACAGTAATATAGAATTAAGACCAAATGGTATCATTGTTATGATTAACAAAGGGCTTCAAAATTTTCAATGGATTATTCCCTATGCACAACTTGTAATATACAAAACCGATAGATTAAGTATTCATGCACAAGGAAAATTTATCTCTTTTAAAAACAATGTAGCCTATAAAGAAAATAAAAAATTTATTGACAAAATGATACAGTTTAAAGCAGACTATCAAGAAAAATATTCAATGCCAATCTGTGGAAAAACTTAGTGAAATAGATATAGATAGAATCATTGAAATGGCTTGGGAAGATAGGACTCCTTTCGGGGCGATAAAATTTCAATTCGGATTGAGTGAACAAGATGTAATCACTTTAATGAGATCAGAAATAAAGCCTAAAAGTTTTAAGAGGTGGAGAAAAAGAGTGCAGGGCAGAAAAACAAAACATAGTAAATTAAGAGAATTTTCATCTGTAAGGTTTAAATGCTCAAGACAAAAAGAAATATCAAATAATCGAATTTCAAAAAGACAATAATTGAACTTTGTTTTAAGATTTTCATTTTAAAACAGCAAAAGAAAAAAATATGATCACAAAATTATCAACAAAAGAAAAGAATAATTTTAATCTGCTAAATAAATTCTCATATGAAGATATCGGGAACGATCATTTATATACGGGTTTAAAAACCCCTTTAAAAGATAATGCTTTCTCAATTTCAGACACTGAAAAAAAAGAAAAAATAGCATTTTTATTTAGAGAAATTATGGATGTCATGGGTTTAGATCTTAACGACGATTCTCTCAAAGGAACACCTCAAAGAGTTGCAAAAATGTATATTGATGAAATATATTCAGGATTAAACCCTAAAAATAAACCTAAAATTGCGTTATTTGATAACAAGTACAATTATAATCAGATGCTAATTGAGAAGAATATAACATTCTACTCAAACTGTGAGCATCACTTTGTACCAATAATCGGAAAAGCACATGTAGCATATATATCATCAGGTAAAGTTATTGGTCTTTCTAAATTGAATCGTATCGTTCAATACTATGCCAAAAGACCTCAAGTTCAGGAAAGACTAACAAACCAAATTGCAGAAGATTTGAAAAATATTTTGCAAACTGAAAGTGTTGCTGTTATTATTGATGCTAAGCATCTTTGTGTGTCATCAAGAGGTATTAAAGATGATACATCTGAAACAATTACATCATATTATGGAGGAGAATTTAAAACTCCATCAAAAATTAATGAATTGTTAAACCATTTAAACAATTAAAAATATGGATATTATAGATAGAGCTACAGAGTTTGAGAATAGAAAACACAAGTTCATAACTACCAGTGATCGAATTATCGCTTCAAGAGAGGTTAAAGGGTTGATTTTGGAAATCAATGAGGTCTACAAAGAAAGTAAAGATCCTAGTTTGATGGATTTAATGAAACGATTAACTGTAATCAAACAAAAAATAGAAAAAAGACTTAAAGGTCGACCTCTAACATCTACTTAAAATGGCAAAAATTCTTATCATAGGTGGAAGTAAAGGCATTGGAAATGCCCTTCTAAAACAACTAATTGACAAGCACCAAGTTATCAATATTAGTAGAGTAAGGCCAGAAGTTTCTCATTTAAACTTAACGCATCATAGCTGTGACATATTGGTAGATGAACTTCCAAATATTGAAGAAGTAGATTCTATCGTTTATTGTCCAGGCAGTATAAACCTCAAGCCTATATCTTTATTAAAATTAGATGATTTTAGAGACGATTTTGAAATAAATTTTATTTGTGCTGTAAAAACTATAAAAAAGTATTTAAGTCAACTAAAGAAATCCAGTCAACCATCCATAGTATTATTCAGTACTGTGGCTACAAAATTAGGCATGCCTTTTCATGCAAGTATTGCTGTTTCAAAATCAGCTGTTGAGGGGTTGGTAAAATCTTTAGGAGCAGAGCTAGCTCCAAAAATTCGAATCAATGCGATTGCACCAACGGTCACAAATACTGGATTAGCTTCAAAAATATTACGTAATGAAAAGATGATTGAAAATATTAAAGAGCGTCATCCTCTCAAGAAAATTTTAAGTCCAGAGGAAGTTGCTGCTATGGCAGAATTTTTACTTTCTGATAAAGCGACCTCCATTTCAGGACAAATTTTTGAAATGGATTGTGGTATTGTAAACTTTAAGATTTAAATGAACGTATTCTCAATTTTTATAAAAACCTTACTAATCACCAATCAGTCCGTTATAATGCAAGCAAAGAAATCATTTTACGATATTACTATAAATTCGCTTCAAGGAAAACCCATAAATTTAGCATCCTTTACAGGAAAAAAAATATTAATTGTCAACGTTGCTTCTAAATGTGGGTTTACTCCTCAATATAAAGACTTACAGAGACTCCAAGATCAATACCAAGATCAATTGGCAGTTGTTGGAGTACCTTGTAACCAATTTGGAAATCAGGAGCCAGGAAGCTCAAATGAAATTCAAGAATTTTGTGAAATGAATTATGGAGTATCGTTTCTGATCACCGAGAAAATTAATGTGAAAGGAAAAGATCAACACCCTCTATATACTTGGTTGACTAAAAAAGAAGAAAATGGAAGAAAAAATTCTTCTGTAAAATGGAATTTTCAAAAATATCTTATAGATGAGAAAGGTAAACTCATTGATTATTATTATTCAACAACATCGCCAACAAGCTCAAAAATAAAAAAACACTTTCAGTAAATAATGTTTGGATTTTTTAAAAAGAAAACAACGCTTCAAAAACTTGAGGAGCAGTATAAAAAGAAAATGAAAGAAGGATATGATTTGCAATCTATCAACAGAAAAGATAGTGACCAAAAGTATCTGGAAGCACAACAAATTTTAGATAAAATTGAAGCATTAGATAAAGATCAATGAAAAGATATAGTTCCTATTTACTTCTATTTCTAATAATCAATTTCGGTGGTTTGGCATTGGGTAGCTTGCTTATGAATAATGGGCCTATGACAGACTGGTATTTGAATTTAAATAAAGCGCCTTGGACACCTCCAGGTTGGGTTTTTGGTGCAGCATGGACAACGATTATGATTTGTTTTTCTGTTTATTTGACTTCTTTGTTTATAGAGAACTATCAAAAAAAAAAATTAATCCTCTATGGAATCCAAGTAGTTTTTAATATCAGTTGGAACTATCTCTTCTTTAACAAACATCAAGTATTGTTTGCTCTTATTGTTATCATTTTGCTAACAATTCTTATTTTTTATTTTTTCCTAGTCTATTTTAAAGAGCAAAAAAAAAGAAGTTACTTATTGCTCCCTTATATGATATGGCTTTGTATAGCAACTTCATTAAATCTTTATATACTAATCTATAATTAGCGATGAAAATATATACGCTTCATAGAAAACAAAATCTACCAATCACAAAAGAAAAAGCTTGGGAATTTTTATCCAGCCCCTCCAATTTAAAAACCATTACTCCAGATTATATGAGTTTTGATATTATCTCTGGTGGAGACAGACCAATGTATCCTGGTCAAATCATACAATATATTGTCACACCAATTATGGGGATTAAAACAAAATGGGTCACCGAAATAACTCACGTACAAGAAGGGCATTATTTTGTTGATGAACAACGATTTGGACCTTACGCATTATGGCATCACAAACATTTCATCAAACAAATTGAGGGAGGTGTTGAAATGGAGGACATTATAGACTACAAAGTTCCCCTAGGAATTTTAGGACAAATTGCTCATCCATTAATTGTAAAACCCAAACTAGAAGAAATTTTTAACTATCGTAATAAAAAATTAATTGAAATCTTTGGAGACTTTAAAAAAAATGAGTAAAATTTCTATTTTTTGGTATCGAAGGGATTTGCGTTTGCATGACAATTCTGGCTTGTTTCATGCATTAAAATCAGCTGAAAAGGTACTGCCGATTTTTATATTTGATGCAAACATCCTCAATAGACTTCCTAAAGACGATGCACGTGTTTCCTTTATTCACTCAGAATTGACTGAAATGAATCAATATCTGATGACTTTCAACACTAGCATACAATTATATCACGGATCACCAAAAGAAATTTTTGTAAAACTTATAAAAAAGTATCAGATTGTAAATGTATTTACAAATCATGATTATGAACCCTATGGAATAAAAAGAGATCAGGAAATTAAAGCATATTTAAACGCTAATCAAATTCAATTTCACAGCTATAAAGATCAGGTAATTTTTGAGAGAAATGAAATCACAAAGCAGGATGGGAATCCTTATGTGGTATATACTCCCTACTCAAAAAAATGGATCCAAGCCTATCAAGAAATTGGCAAACAGTATTATCCATCTGAAGATCTTTTAAATCAATTTTATAAAGAAATAGATCCAAGAAATCTAACTTTATCCGATATCGGTTTCACCAAAACAACTAACTCAATTCAGAACTATATTTTTAATTCTAGAATTATTAATGAATACGAAGAAACTCGAAATTTCCCTGCTTTAGACAATACATCTAAACTAGGACCACACCTTCGTTTTGGTTCTGTGAGTATCAGACAAATGGTTGCAAAAGCCAAATCACATGAGAATCAAACTTTCCTAAAAGAATTAATCTGGCGCGAATTTTTTATGCAAATTTTATGGCATTTTCCTCATACATATAAAGACTCATTTAAATCTAAATACGATAGAATTGTATGGAGAAATGATGAAAATGACTTTAAAAAATGGTGTGATGGTAATACAGGTTATCCTTTGGTTGATGCTGGAATGCGACAACTTAATAAAACTGGTTTCATGCATAACAGAATTAGAATGTTGGTTGGAAGTTTTTTATGTAAACACCTCTTAATTGATTGGCGTTGGGGTGAAGCTTATTTTGCAGAAAAATTACATGACTATGAAATGTCAAGCAATGTTGGAAATTGGCAGTGGGTTGCTGGCACAGGAGTTGATGCTGCTCCATATTTTAGAATTTTCAATCCTACCACTCAAATTCAAAAGTTTGATAAAAACCTACAATACATAGAAAAGTGGGTTCCCGATTTTCAAGAGCTAAGCTATCCTAAACCTATGGTAGATCATAAATTTGCGAGAGAACGCTGTTTAAAAACCTACAAAGAGGCGTTGGCATAAAAAGGTTGTTTCTTTTTTAGCTTAAAACTATCTTTGTGTTTTCAAAATTCGGGATGTAGCTTAGTCCGGTTAAAGTGCTGGTCTGGGGGACCAGAGATCGGAGGTTCGAATCCTCTCATCCCGACAAACTAAAGCGGAAAATCTTCGTAGAAAGTGAACTTTCTTAAGGAGATTTTTCGTTTTAGTTAAATTAAAGCGCTGCTTTAATTTGCAACTTAAAAATGGAGGATCATGAAATAATCCTCTCATCCCGACAAGCAGATACCTAACTTCAAAGAAGTTGGGTTTTTTTTGTGGTTGAGCCAAGTTTACTTGTGCGAATAAAACAAATAAAAGCCCCAAAATGCACAAGCATAAGTAGGTATCTATTTGCTACAATACTAGTGGAGGATCACTGAATATAAGGAAGTAATCCCATTACCATGACAAAAAAATTAAATTCAAAGGTTTATTATCCTCAGTTTCATTGCATTCTTTTGTTAGAAATTTTTTTTATGTTCTCTCCGTTATTATTTTCCTAAATTTGTTGGAATTATTTTTTTTAATTAATCCAAACAAAAGATGCTTGTAATTGGAATTTCTGGCGGTACTGGAAGTGGAAAAACAACTGTGGTTAGTCAAATTATAAATGAACTACCCGCCGGTGAAGTTTGTGTCATATCTCAAGATTCTTACTATAAAGCAACTGATAATCTTTCATTTAATGAAAGAGAGAAAATCAATTTTGACCACCCAAGGGCTATTGATTTTGAGTTATTAAAAAACCATATCTCATCTCTTAAGGCCGGCAAAGTCGTTGAACAACCTATTTATTCTTTTGTGACTCACAATAGAACAAAAGACACGATAAAAACCCATCCAAAAAAGGTTGTAATTGTTGAGGGTATTTTAATTTTTAACCATAAAGAATTACTCGATTTGTTTGATATTAAAATATTTGTTCATGCAGATGCAGATGAAAGGTTAATTAGACGTGTTAAACGTGATATTAGTGAGAGGGGAAGAAGTATTGATGAAGTTTTAAATCGGTATAAAGATACCCTAAAGCCAATGCATGATCAGTTTATAGAACCCTCTAAAAATTTTGCTGATATTATTATTCCTAATGATCGATATAATACGGTAGCAATTGATATTGTTAGAACTGTTATCAATGAACGATTGTAATTTATGTTGATGAAAAAATTAAAAAATAATGCATTTTTAAAATTCCTAACGAATCGCTATATCCTCATATTAACGATTTTTATCATATGGATGTTTTTCTTCGATGCTAATGTTCAGTTAAATAGAGAATTTGACAAGGAAATAATAGATTTAAATAACACAATTGATTTTTACAAAAACGAAATCAATCGAGACAAAAAAATAATTGAAGAATTGCAAGACTCTCTCCAACTTGAAAAATTTGCTAGAGAAAAATATTTGATGAAAAAGAAGAATGAAGATATATATATCATAGAATTTGATAGTCTAAAAAAATAAATGGAAGATTTCTTATTTAGTGAATTTAATATGGTATCACCAACTGCATGGAAACAAAAAATCCAGGTAGACTTGAAAGGTGAAGATTATAACAACTCTTTATTATGGAAATCAAGGGAAGGAATCTCTGTAAAACCATTTTACACTAAAGAAGACAGACACAATAAAAATATCTTATTCCCCTTAGAAGGATATAAAATATGTCAATCTATTTATGTAGATAATGTTTTTATTGCCAATAAAATAGCCCTAGACAGTCTAGATAGGGGAGCCACAACGATTCAATTTACCGCTAAAAGTATTTTTGACTATAAGAAACTATTGGATAAAATAGATCTCAAAAAGTTTCCTTTATATTTTAAGTTAGAATTTCTTGACGTTAATTTTATTTCTCGATTGAACGAATATTGTAAAGAAGGATTAATCTATTATCAATTAGACATTATTGGGAACTTGGCAAAAACAGGAAATTGGTTTTCCAACTTAAGATCGGATATCGGAGAAACAAAGAAATTGGTATCTATAGCAGATCATCCTGTTTGTGTAGATGCATCCCTTTATCAAAATGCTGGTGCAACAATTATCCAAGAATTGGCATATGCATTAGCACATACAAATGAATATATTGAAATTTTTGGAAAATCTGTTGCGTCAAGAATTCACTACACATTCTCAGTTGGCAGCAATTATTTTTTTGAAATAGCAAAATTAAGAGCTTTTCGATTATTAATAGAGACTCTTTTTCAAGAATATAAAATCTCAGATAAAAGAATTCACATTTTTACAAAACCCAGTTTAAGAAATAAAACGATTTATGATTACAACGTAAATATGCTTCGAACCACAAGCGAGTGCATGAGTGCAATTTTAGGTGGTTCGGATGTAGTTTCTAATGTATGTTACGATAGCATTTATCATAAATCAAATGAATTCGGAGAACGAATTGCTAGAAATCAATTGTTACTATTACAAAAGGAAGCTTATCTATCAGAAGCACAAAAATTTGCAAATGGTTCTTACTATATAGAAAACATCGAAAAACAATTTGCAGAAAAGTCACTAACTATTTTTAAGCAAATAGAAAAAAATGAGGGGTTCTTAAAACAATTAAAAAACGGAACTATTCAAAAAAAAATCACTGAAAGTGCTCAAAAACAACAAAATCAATTTGATAAAAATCAACTAATTTTAGTAGGCTCTAATAAATTGTCTAATAAAAATGATAAAATGAAAGGGGAACTTGAACTTTATCCATTTTTAAAAAATAATAATACTAAAACCTTAATTTCACCAATACTTCAAAGAAGACTATCGGAAGAATATGAAAAAGAAAGACTAAAAAAAGAAGTATAGATATAAAGTCTACATTTAAAAAACTCTCAAAGAAAGATACGAAACTAATAATGGCTAGAAAAAACCTTCAAAACTTATCTCTAAACTTTTCCAATAAAAAAGAGTTTAAAACCTTTAATCATGAAGGTTTTATTGCAGGTATAGCTCCAAATTTAAGAGGACCATACGCAACAATGTATGTTCAAAGACCATGGACAATTAGACAATATGCAGGTTTCTCAACAGCTGAAGAAAGCAATGCATTCTACAGGAGAAATTTAAAAGCTGGTCAAAAAGGATTATCTGTTGCCTTTGATTTAGCAACACATAGAGGGTATGATTCCGATCATGAGCGAGTTGAAGGAGATGTTGGTAAAGCTGGTGTAGCTATTGATTCTATTGAGGATATGAAAATTTTATTCGATGGAATTCCACTTGATAAAATGTCTGTTTCAATGACAATGAATGGTGCAGTTCTTCCAATTTTAGCATTCTATATTGTTGCAGCTGAAGAACAAGGAGTGTCTCAAGAGGAACTTTCCGGAACCATTCAAAATGATATCTTAAAAGAGTTTATGGTTAGAAATACCTATATCTACCCTCCCACTCCTTCCATGAAAATAGTAGCAGACATTTTTGAATATACGAGCAATTATATGCCAAAATTTAATTCTATTTCTATCTCTGGATATCATATGCAAGAAGCTGGAGCTACTTCAGAAA
Organism: Flavobacterium sp. SCGC AAA160-P02; assembly: GCA_949541125.1. Lineage (GTDB taxonomy): Bacteria > Bacteroidota > Bacteroidia > Flavobacteriales > Flavobacteriaceae > Polaribacter. The sequence goes on along the minus strand of CATISV010000111.1, from coordinate 1,105 downwards.
TCGAACTTGCATATACATTAGCAGATGGATTAGAATACATTAGAAAAGGATTAGAAGCCGGTATGGATATTGATTCTTTTGCCCCAAGATTGTCTTTTTTCTGGGGAATAGGAATGGATCATTTTACAGAAATAGCAAAAATGAGAGCAGCAAGAATGTTATGGGCCAAAATTGTAAAGCAGTTTAATCCAAAGAATCCCAAATCCTTATCATTAAGAACTCATTGCCAGACTAGTGGCTGGAGTTTAACAGAGCAAGATCCTTTTAACAATGTGGCAAGAACAACAATTGAAGCTATGGCAGCCACCTTTGGTGGAACACAAAGTCTTCACACAAACGCCTTGGATGAAGCGATTGCTTTGCCTACAGATTTTTCAGCAAGAATCGCTAGAAATACTCAAATATATTTACAGGACGAAACCCAAATTACAAAAACTGTAGACCCCTGGGGTGGCAGTTATCATTTGGAGCAACTTACAGAAGATATTGCTAAAAAGGCATGGATTTTAATTCAAGAAGTAGAAGAATTAGGGGGTATGACCAAAGCCATAGAAAAAGGAATTCCAAAAATGCGAATTGAGGAAGCAGCTGCAAAAAAACAAGCAAAAATAGATAGCGGCCAAGAGAGTATTGTTGGCGTAAATAAATATCAATTAGAAGAGGAAGACCCCTTACAAATTCTTGACGTTGATAATAGGGCTGTCCGAAAATCACAAATAGAGAGATTAGATCAGCTGAAAGCTACTAGAAATTCTAAACAGGTCCAAAAAATACTTGCAGAAATTACTGATGCTGCAAAAACAAGCTTGCTTTCCAACAATTCTAACCTTCAAACGAAAAAAAATTTATTAGATTTGGCTGTAAAAGCAGCAAGAAACAGAGCTACTCTGGGTGAAATTTCAGATGCTTTAGAAACTGTCTTTGGAAGACATAAAGCAGTTCATAAAACAATCTCTGGTGTGTACAGAAAAGAAATACAAGATAATAAACTATTTAAAAAAGCAGTTGAACTTACTGATAAATTCGCTGAACTTGAAGGAAGAAGACCACGAATTATGATCGCTAAATTAGGTCAAGATGGTCATGATAGAGGTGCTAAAGTTGT
>CATISV010000110.1 GCA_949541125.1 Flavobacterium sp. SCGC AAA160-P02 | reverse complement strand
ATGGATAAATTTTCGCATATAAACAAAAAAAATCAGCCCAAAATGGTGGACGTCTCAGGAAAACAGATAATGAAAAGGTCTGCGATTGCAAGAGCCAAAATGTTTTTAGGGAAAGAAGTCATAGCTCATTTCAACAGTGAAGAGTTAACAACTAAAAAAGGCCCTGTTTTTCAAACGGCAATTATTGCTGGGATTCAAGCAGTAAAAAAGACTTCAGAATTGATTCCAATGTGTCATCCATTATTTATTGATGCTGTTGATATTGATATTAATATCATAGATGAAGAAAACGTTGAAGTTCTATCTAAAGTAGGTATTGAAGGAAAAACAGGAGTAGAAATGGAAGCCTTAACAGGAGCTTCTGTAGCCTGTTTAACCATCTACGATATGTGTAAATCTATTTCACAACAAATGGTTATTAAAGAAATTAAATTGATTGAAAAAACTGGCGGAAAATCAGATATAAAAAATGATTAAACATCAAAAACATGCAGCATTAGCTAGGAAAAAAAATGGAAATTTTGCACCCAGTGAAATAGCTATTCTAGGGGCAAAATGTAGTATTATTTCTGAATTGACTCATAAAGTCTCACAGGGTTTATCTCAGTTTAACTTAGCCTATTTTGATGCATCTCATGCAGCAACTATGGAAGAGAAGAAATTGTCTGACTTTACGTTTCATCACCAAGGCAATCTTAAAATTAATACTTCTGCGCCCGTTAATGAATATGTACAAAGAATTCAGTTTTCTCAGTTTGATTATGTATTTATAAATGGAAATCATTATGCTGGTGAGAAACAAATTGTAATGTTAGACCCTGAAAAAGAAGCGTCTATAAACAAACGAATTGATCAAATCACAAATATTCAATTTTTTATCAAATTAACCGATTCCGTAGAACCGTTTCAATCAATACAAGATAAATTTTCGGATTGGAAAGATATTCCAATCTATGGCATTGAAGATCTAGAAAAAATTACCATACATATTTTCAAACTAATTTCCCAAACGACTCCAAATATAAAAGGATTGGTATTAACCGGGGGAAATAGTACACGAATGGGAAAAGATAAATCATTGCTAGAGTATCACGGGAAACCGCAGAAGGAATTTCTAAAAGAACTATTAGAAACCCAAGGATTTCAAACCTATTATTCCGTTCAAAAAAACAATGGTAGAGATAATGAAATTCACGATACATTTTTACATATAGGTCCTTTTGGCGGAATATGTTCTGCCTTTCAAAAAGATCCTAATTCTGCATGGATAGTATTAGCAACAGATTTACCTTTTGTCAATAAAGATTTAATCAAACGGTTAATAGAAAGAAGAAACCCTTCCAAAAGTGCTACCACAGTAAAAGGAAAATCAAAACAATTTCCAGAGCCTTTAATTACTATTTATGAACCAAAAGCCTACCCTATTTTATTACAGTATTTAGCACAGGGATACTCTTGTCCACGTAAAATGTTGATTAATTCTGAAGTTGAAATCATAGAGGTAGAGGATTCTTTGATTCGAAATATTAACACACCCCAAGAATACGAAGCAATTAAAGGAGAAATTTCAGAAATCTAAAAAGATGTCAGAGATCAACAAATCAGAAATCTTTAAACGTCAAATTACCCTGTCAGAAATTGGAGATGAAGGTCAACAGAAATTACAAGATGCCAAAGTATTGGTTGTCGGTTGTGGAGGTTTAGGAAGCCCCATAGCTGTGTATTTGGCTTCAAGTGGTATTGGAAATCTTCATTTGGTTGACTTTGATAAGGTTACTATTAGTAATCTACATCGTCAAGTTTTTTATGCCGTAAAGGATGTTGATTATTACAAATCAGAAATCTTAGCGAGGTTTATTGAGCAAAGATCACCCTTTACATCAGTTAGTTTTTCAACAGAACCTATAACAAAAGAAAATGCAATTGAATTACTCATTGACTATGATATTATTGTAGACGGAACAGATAGTTTGCCAACAAAATACTTGCTAAATGATGTTTGTGTATTACAAGAAAAGCCTTTAGT
>CATISV010000109.1 GCA_949541125.1 Flavobacterium sp. SCGC AAA160-P02 | reverse complement strand
CATCAAAATCAAATTGATGCACTCCCATTTATACCAGGGCTAGAATTTGGTTTCGGATTTGATGTAGCAAAAGGACATCCAAGAAAACCAGATGGAACCTATGGTTGGAGTGGAGCATTCAGTACTGTTTTTTGGATAGATCCATCAAATGATTTAATTGTTATTCAACTGAGGCAAGTACTATCTTCACCATTTAATAGAGATATAAATTCTAAACTAGAGAAAATTGTGTATAGTTCTTTTGAAGAAACAGAATAAACTAAAATAATATTTTAAATTTTCATCAACCAACTTTTAAAACCAACCTCTTTCTTTATAATTTCTTTTAAATCAGAAATTAAAACACGTTCTTGCTTCATACTATCTCTATGACGAATCGTAACGGTTTGATCCTCTATAGTATCATGATCAACTGTAATACAAAAAGGAGTTCCAACTGCATCTTGTCTACGGTATCTTTTCCCAACGGCATCTTTTTCGTCGTAAAAAATAGGAAAATCCCATTTTAGGTCTTCAACAATCTCTCGAGCTATTTCTGGCAACCCATCTTTTTTTACTAAGGGTAAAATAGCGGCTTTAGTCGGTGCTAAAACAGCAGGTAATTTTAAAACTGTTCTCTTTGTATTATTCTCTAATGATTCTTCGACCAGTGAGTTAGAAAAAACGGCCAAAAACATTCTATCCAATCCAATAGAAGTTTCTACTACATATGGGGTATAGTTTTTGTTTTCTTCGTGATCAAAATAGTGTAATTTCTTCCCAGAATATTCTTCATGCGCTTTTAAGTCAAAATCTGTTCTAGAATGAATCCCCTCCAATTCTTTAAAACCAAAAGGAAATCTAAATTCAATGTCAGCGGCAGCATCAGCGTAATGGGCTAATTTATCATGATCATGAAAACGATAATTTTCTTTTCCTAGGCCAAGAGATAAATGCCATTGCAAACGTTTTTCTTTCCAGTGCTCATACCATTTTTTTTGAGTTCCTGGCTTTACAAAAAATTGCATTTCCATTTGCTCAAACTCTCGCATTCTAAAAATAAATTGCCTTGCAACAATTTCATTTCTAAATGCTTTTCCTGTTTGTGCTATTCCAAATGGAATCTTCATACGTCCTGTTTTCTGAACATTCAAGAAATTAACAAAGATTCCTTGAGCTGTTTCAGGACGTAAATATACTTCCATAGAATTGTCTGCAGAAGCTCCTAACTGAGTACCAAACATTAAGTTAAACTGTTTTACATCTGTCCAGTTCTTGGAACCCGTTAGAGGGTCTGCAATCCCTAATTCTTCTATGAGCAATTTTACATCCGCTAGATCTTCAAGTTCGAGAGCTCTTGCCATCCTTGATACAATCATATTGATTTTCTCTTGATATCCAATAACTCTTGGGTTAGTAGCAACATACTGTTCTTTGTCAAAGGTTTCTCCAAAACGTTTGGATGCTTTAGCGATTTCTTTGGTAATCTTAGCTTCTATTTTTGCACAATAATCCTCAATTAAAACATCAGCCCTATATCGTTTTTTAGAATCTTTATTATCAATCAATGGATCGTTAAAAGCATCTACATGACCTGAAGCTTTCCAAGTTGTTGGATGCATTAAAATAGAAGCGTCAAGTCCTACAATGTTCTCATGCATTTGTACCATTGCTTTCCACCAATAATCACGAATATTTTTCTTTAACTCAACTCCATTTTGAGCATAATCGTATACTGCACTTAACCCATCATAAATTTCACTAGACTGAAAAATATAACCATATTCTTTTGCATGTGATATAACTCTCTTAAACTGATCTTCTTGTTGTGCCATAATGATAGCAAAGATACAGTAATAAAGAAGTTTGTCAAGAAAAATAAGTGCTTCTTTATAAAATATCCAAAACGAATTTCTAGTTTTTTTATATCTTCACTTAAAATGCTATAAAAATGAAAAGTGTACTCCATCTTTTTAATCTCTTCTATCCAAATAATTGCGTTTGTTGTTACCAAAACTTAGTTGATCAGGAAAAAATAATATGCATTAATTGTAGAATTGATTTACCTTTTGTTGATAATGGTGATTTTGAATCCAATCCATTAACTCAAATCCTAGAAGGAAGGGTCCCAATTGAAAATGGAGCTTCTTTTTTATATTATCACCCATTCGGAAAAGTAAAACAACTCATGCATCAGCTAAAGTATAAAAACAATCAAGAAGTGGGAACTTTTTTAGGGAATTGGTTTGCCCATTCGCTGCTAGAAAGCAAAAATTTTAATACTATAGATTATATTATACCTGTTCCCTTACACCAAAAAAAATTAAGAAAAAGAGGGTATAATCAATTGACCAAATTTGGAGAAAGCTTAAGTCGTGTTTTACAGATTCCATTCCTAAAAGATGTTTTGATAAGAACCTATGATACCAAAACACAAACAGGTAAAAAAAGACTAGAAAGATTTGCCAATATAGATACTAAATTTTCACTTTCTAAAGCTGAAACTATCAATAACAAGCATCTTCTTTTAATTGATGATGTGATTACAACTGGTGCCACGTTAGAGGCTTGTTCTAAAGAATTATTGAAAGCAGACAATGTAAAAATTAGTATGGCAACAATCGCTTTGACTGAATAAAAATTAATAAAATTCTTAGATGATTTTCCAAAAAATATATTGTTTATTTGTAGTAAATTAAATGAGTTGAAAAAAATACAATCTCTTTTTTTAATCGTACTTATTTTATCTTTTTCGAACTGTGCTAAAAAAGGAAGACCCAGCGGAGGTCCTATGGATGAAGACCCCCCTTTATTTGTTACAGCAGACCCTCCATATGAAAGTATCAATTTTAACAAAGATGAAATTAATATTTACTTTAATGAATATATAAAATTAAAAAAACTCAATGATCAACTAGTCATATCTCCTCCATTAAACCCGGCAAACCCTTCTTTAATTTCTCCTCAAGGAAGTCCTAGTAAATTTATTAATATTAAAATATTGGATACTCTACTAGAAAATACAACCTATATTTTTGATTTTGGAAGTAGTATAGTAGATAATAATGAATCCAATAAGCTTGAACGCTTTAAATATGTCTTTTCTACAGGAAACTATATAGATTCTTTAACACTTTCTGGTAGTGTTAAAAACGCATACAAATCTGAAGATATAAAAAACATTAAGCTTTTATTGTATAGACTAGATAGTTCTTATACAGATTCTGCTGTTTATAACAGAAAACCTAATTACGTGACAAGTACGCTGGATTCATCTAATTATCAATTTTCAAATCTTAGGAAAGGTCAGTATCTATTGGTTGGTCTAAATGATTTGAGAAATGACTATCTTTTTAATCCCTCAACTGATGAAATTGGTTTTTTAAACGATACTATTTCTCTGCCAAGAGACACCTTGATTAATCGTTCAATACCCATATTTAAAGAAGAACTACCCTATAAATTTAAGCGTGGAAAAGAAATAAAAAAAGGGCAACTTATTTTTGGATATCAGGGAAAACCTTCCAATTTAACTATAAAAACACTTTCCGAAGTTCCTAAAGATTTTTCAATAATATACTATAAAGAGAAAGAAAAAGACACCCTAAATTTGTGGCATACTCCTATAGAAAAAGATTCTTTGATTTTTAAAGTAAGTAACAAAAATTCTATTGATACTGTTATTATAAAACTAAGAAAGAAAAAACTAGATTCATTAATAATTACAGAGCTAAATAGGTCAATTTTAAACTATAAAGACACCTTATTCTTTGCAGCAAATAATCCAATTATAAAGCTAGATACATCAAAAATTAATTTTGTAGATGCGGATACTATAAAAATACCCTACTCACCATTTATATCAAAAAAAGAAAGTAAAATTGGTTTTCTTTTTAAAAAAGAATTAAATACTAACTACAGGTTAAATTTATATCCTAGTGCTTTAACAGATATTTTTAATCAAACAAATGATACAGTTTCCGCTCAATTTAGAACTCGAGGTCTTGATGATTATGGAGAAATCATCTTAGCAATTCAAAATCCAGAATCGGTTCCTGTTATTATTCAATTAATAGACGTTAATGATAAAACAGTCACTCAAGAAATTACCTCTAAGACGGAAAATATTACTTTCAACTACTTATTACCAAAAAAATATAAGATTCGAATTATACATGATACGAACAAAAATGGGAAATGGGATACTGGTAATTATCTAAAAAAACGACAACCAGAAACTATAGAATTTTATCCAGAAACTATAGAATTAAGAGCTAATTGGTCTATAAACGAAATCATAAAAATAAAGTCATAATAAACCCCTTTATTCTGAATATATGTTTTAGATAAAAAAGATTGTTTAAAAAAACCCTTAATTTTTATTTATCTAAGGTCTGTTCTATATCTTTTAAAAGATCATCGACATCTTCAATACCAATACTTAATCGAATCAAAGAGTCTGTAATTCCTAATTTTAGACGTTCTTGTTCTGGAATTGAAGCATGCGTCATCGTTGCTGGATGATTTACCAGACTTTCTACACCTCCAAGAGATTCTGCAAGGGTAAAAACTTTTGTATTCTCTAAAAATCTAAATGCCGCTTGCTTACTCTTATCTTTTAATCTAAAAGAGACCATTCCGCCAAAATCCTTCATTTGTTTTTTAGCAATATGATGATTTGGATGATTCTCAAAACCTGGATAATACACCTCTCCTACTTTGTTATGATTTTTTAAAAAATTTGCAATTGCTCTTCCGTTTTCACAATGACGCTGCATTCTAACATGTAATGTTTTAATTCCCCTTAAAGCTAAAAAAGAATCCATGGGTCCAGCGACTGCTCCACCTGCAAATTGAATAAAATGAATGTCTTCAGCGAGTTTTAAATCCTTAACCATTAAAGCTCCCATTACCAAATCTGAATGTCCTCCTAAATACTTTGTCGCTGAATGCATCACAATATCTGCTCCTAAATCTAAGGGTTGTTGTAAATATGGTGTTGCAAAAGTATTATCAACTGCTATAAGAATATCAGAATTTTTGGCTTTCACAACTTTTGAAATCTCTCCTATATCTGCAATTTTCATTAGAGGATTTGTTGGGGTTTCTAACCAAATGAGTTTGGTAGAATCTGATATAGCTTTTGAAACGTTGTCTATATTATTCATGTCTACAAATTGAAATTTCAATCCATATTTTGCAAACATTCTAGAAAACATTCTATAGGTACCTCCATATAAATCATCTCCGGTAATAATCTCATCACCTGGATGTAACATCTTTAAAACACAGTCAATTGCAGATAATCCTGAAGAAAAAGCAAAACCATGAGTTCCATTTTCTATCGCAGCAAAATTATTTTCTAAAGCAGTTCTCGTTGGATTTGCTGCTCTAGAATATTCATACCCTTTATGAGTTCCAGGACTAGATTGTGCATAAGTTGAGGTTTGAAAAATAGGAGGCATCACTGAACCTGTAGCCTCCTCATGTTTTTGACCTCCATGTATTGTTTTTGTATTAAATTTCATCGTTATTTATTTTATAGTATGGATTGAAATAATTTTTCTATGGCTTTGTTTATTTAATGTTAATTTTGTCAAAGATAATTTTTAATAATGAAGAAAGTATATTTTTTACAAACTTGTGATACTTGTCGAAGAATCTTAAAAGAAGTTCCCTTAGAAAATTTTGAAAGACAAGAAATTAAATCCAATCCTATAAGTGTTTCTCAATTAGAAGAAATGTATTCTTTTTCAAATAGTTACGAAGCTTTATTTAACAAACGTGCAAAAAAATATAAGGCAATGGATTTAAAAGGAGAAACGATTTCAGAAAAGGATTACAGACAATTTATACTCGATGAATATACTTTTTTAAAACGTCCTGTTTTTATCGTAGAAAATGAAATTTTTATCGGGAATAGTAAAAAGGAAATTGAACGATTAAAAAAGAAGATTGGTTAATTTTTTTTGAAGTATTCTTTCACTCTCAATATTGAATTTTCTCTAATATCTTGCCAAAATAGATTGATATCCCCTGCGTGATAATTCTTTATAAAAGACATTAAAAATCGTTTTTTAAATTTAGGATTACTTGACCAAACTAATCCATCAGTAATTTCTATGTCGAGTGCTTTCTTGTAGATTTTTTTATTGGTGAATAAGAATCCTTTATGTTGTGATAAAGTAGTATATTTCTTGTCATCCCAAGTAATCGGGTTGGTAGTAACAGCACCGCTATACCAATTTGTAGCATTCTTTGGGTAATGTCCTTTTTTAAAGGTATTCCATGAAACAAAACCGCCGATTTCTTCTGGTGAGGTCATCGGTTGAATTGTTTTGAACTGATTTGGTGGTATAGGCATCCCTGGAATGTATGCGGCAACCAATCTTTTTTGAAGGATTTTACCATCAAAAAAATCACTGAGTAATTGTACAGTATGATTCGTTCCTTGACTATGACTAAATAGAATAATAGGTCTTCCTTTGTTGTATTTTTCTAAATAAACTTCAAACGCTTTTTTTACATCTGAATATGCCAACTCTAGGGCCTGTTTTCCACCTTCATTAAACATTTTGTAGGAACGGTAATGTGCCTGACGATAAAAGGGGACATATACTCTACCTGTGCTTGCTAAAGCTGAAGCTTGCATCAAAACTGCTTTTTCTAAAACTTTTTTATTTTGTTCTATATCAGTAATCGGTACGTTCCACCGAAGATCCTTTTTTTCAGAATTTAGAGTAGGATAAACATAAAAAACATCTACTGGTAAAGAGTCTAATTCCTTTGTAGTAAACATCTTAAACGCTTCTGTATATTTTGAAGGTAAAACTGCCCAAGAAGATCTCAGGTTATAATCTGGTGTTTGAGGAATATTTTCTGGAATATAACTTTGAATTTGTTGCGTAGACTTACATCCTAGTAAAGAAATCAACAACAAAATAAGTAGAGGCTTAAAGGTCATCTTTATTCTAATTTGTAATCTTCATATGACTTTTCTTCTACGAAATTTGACTCAGTAAGAATATTAATTTCTTTTTTTACATCAGAGCGATCATCATTAGTGAAATAAACTGAACGAGCAAGATTTACAAATGTCTGACCAAAATCATTTGCTCTTTCACATTCCCTAATATCATCTTCAATTTTCCACAATTTTTTGTTGACTTCTAACAATTTGTTTTGTAATGTTTTAAGCTGAATTTTGTCTTTGCAAGTTTCATAAATATATTTAACATCTGGTGTTAAGGTTTGGTATTCATTTTTAATATTCATTAATTTTTCTGTATTTTTGATTTCAGAAAGTTTAATTTCTAAAATGGTATACTTGTCTATAATTTCTCCGTTGGAAACTTCTATTTTCATACAATAATTTTTAGGCAAATTTACGTTTAACAATTGACATAAAACGTTCTACTATTTCTTCTTTATCTGTCCAATCATAATCTGGTTTTACCACTTTATTAATGAATTTTTTTGCTTCTTTTTCTGTTTTGAAGGAATTTAACTGAGAAACTACTCGATTAAAATCTTCTTGGCTTTCTCCAAACAAGTTTTTTACAAAAGCTATACGATCATTTAATCCAATTTGGATATCTGATTGAAGTTTATCATTTAGTGATTTTTTTGTAGCATTTTCAAATAAATCTGCAACTATATCTGCAGATACTGTATCTTTTAATTCCTCTTCTAATGTTGGTTGAATTTCTTCTTTAGAATCGACGACACCATCAGAACTCTCGTCTATTTTAGAAAACAAATCCTCTTTTTCTTTTGATTGTACCTCTGTATCCATCAATTCTTTTTCTAATGATTTAATAGTGTCCTTGTCCTCTAATTCATCTACTATATCATCTTTATTAAGTTCTTCTTGATTTTCAATATTTATAGCAACTTCTTCCGTTGAATCATCAACTTCTTGTACCACAACTTCTTTCTCAATTTCTTTAGACGCATCTTTAATCAATGCAACCAACTCTTCTTTTGTATGCTCTGCATTTGGTGTAGTATTAATATACTCTTCCACGTAAGCTAAAACAGCTAATTTCTCATATACTTCATAGGCTTTTGTTTTCAAAGCAAAAACATCCTCTTTATTTTTCATTTGCAAAATACTGTGAGCTAAACTAGTAAGGTCTGCAGCGAGTTTTTTATGCATAAGTTGTCTTTTTTAATTATTTTATAATGTCATTTTTAATAAATTTGCATACATTCACAAAGAATAACAACAAATTATATAAAGCCTAAAATTACAAAATGTTTCTTGAAAATACAGTAAATCACACAGAACAATTTGGTTGGATAGAAGTAATTTGTGGCTCTATGTTTTCAGGAAAAACAGAAGAGTTAATTAGAAGACTTAAAAGAGCTCAATTTGCAAAACAGCGTGTAGAAATCTTTAAACCTATTGTAGACACCCGTTATGATAATGAGATGGTAGTTTCTCACAATGCAAATGAAATTCGTTCAACTCCTGTTTCTTTATCTTCAAACATCAGACTACTAGTAAATAATGTTGATGTTGTTGGAATTGATGAAGCTCAATTTTTTGATGACGAAATTGTATCTGTCTGTAATGATTTGGCGAATAAAGGAATTCGTGTCATAGTTGCTGGACTAGATATGGATTTTAAAGGAAATCCCTTTGGTCCTATGCCCGCATTAATGGCAACCGCAGAATATGTAACGAAAGTACATGCAGTTTGTACTAGAACAGGAAACCTCGCAAATTATAGTTTTAGAAAATCGAACAGTGATGATATTGTCTTCTTAGGGGAAACTCAGGAATACGAACCATTAAGCAGAGCTGCTTATTATGAAGCTATTCTTTCCCAAAAAAAAGAAATTCAGAAAGAAAAAAAATCTGAAATTAATCTAGAGTAACCCCATGAATAATCATGTAACTGTATTAGAAATTGAAGGGAATGCAATTACACATAATCTCAATTACTTCAGACAAAAACTACATCCAGAAACAAAAATTTTAGCAGTTGTAAAAGCTTTCGGTTATGGAAGCGATGGGGTGAAAGTCGCTTCTTTTTTAAAAGATAAGGTAGATTACTTTGCTGTTGCCTATAGTCATGAAGGAGTTGCATTAAGACAAGCGGATATTAAAACTCCGATTTTAGTTCTGCATCCTCAATCACAAAATATTGACCTAATCGTTCAATATCAATTAGAACCAAGCCTTTATAATTTTAATATATTAAATGCTTTTTTAAGCTTCACCGAAAAACAATTACTCACAGAGTACCCTATTCATTTGAAATTTAATACCGGTTTGAATCGACTGGGATTTTGCAATAATGATGTTCCTAAGCTCATGAGCTCTCTCGGTGAATCAAAATACCATAAAATTGTGTCAATATTATCTCATTTAGCAGCTAGTGAAGATACTAGTGAACGAGATTTTACACTCACTCAACTTAATAATTTCAATTCCATTATTAAAGAAGTTGATACCTATTTAGATTATAAACCAATAATACATGCTTTAAATACATCAGGGGTAATCAACTATCCCGAAGCTCAATTTGACATGGTCAGAATTGGAATTGGTTTGTATGGTTTTGGAAATAATAAAGAAGAAACTTCTAAATTAAAAAATTCACATGTCTTAAAATCTGTTATTTCTCAAATTCATACCATAAAAAAAGGAGAAACTGTTGGATACAATAGAGCTTTTAAGGCAAAAAGACTAACCAAAACAGCAACAATTCCCATTGGTCATGCAGATGGGATTTCAAGAAAATTAGGAAATAATAAAGGATACGTAACCATACGTGATAAAAAAGCTTGGATTGTTGGTAATGTCTGTATGGATATGATAATGGTTGACATAAGCTCTATAAATTGTGATGAAGGGGACGAGGTTTTTATTTTTAAAAACCAAGAGGATATCTTGTTTATGGCCTCCATAACCAATACTATTTCTTATGAAATTTTGACTATGATTTCTCAGCGGATCAAAAGATTCCTAAGGTTTTAAAAAATTGATGACAAAATCATAAAATTGTTTCGGATTTTCTACATGCAACCAATGACCTGAGTTTTTTATTATTCTGATTTGTGAATTTGGGAAATGGGCATGTATAATTGGAATTTCCTTTTCTGTAATATATTCTGAATTTTCACCCGAGAGAAATAACGTTTCGCCTTCAAAATTAGTAGAGGGTGATAGTGCTTTTCCTACTTCAGAAGTATTCTCTGTTAAAGATGGTAAATGAAATCTGAAGTCTAAAACTCCTTTCTCTCTCCAATACACATTTTTCATTAAAAAAGAACGGACTTCTTTTTCAGGAATCAATTCAGCTATTTTTTTTTCAACTAACTTTCTAGAATACTGAATAGAGAAATCAACAGAATTTAAGGCTTTTAATATATCATTATGATGAGGGCTATAATATCTGGGAGAGATATCTGCAATAATTAATTTATGAACCAATGCTGAATATGTAACCGCAAATAACATCGCTGTCTTTCCACCCATAGAATGCCCCAACAAAATAACATTCTCCAGACGATGGAAACTAATATAGTTATATAGATCTTCAACCATGAGTTCATAGTTAAAATCATCTGAATGAAAACTTCTACCATGATTGCGCTGATCTATAATATGAACTTCAAAATATTCTCCAAAAGCTTTTGCCATAGATTTCCAATTATCACCCATCCCAAAATATCCATGAAGAATTAAAAAAGGGACTCCTTTTCCAACAATTTTTGAGTGAAGAATATCCATATTATTGAAGTCGATGCAAATACATATTTACAACATTTTGTAAGCCTAGGTATAAACTTTCAGAAATTAATGCATGTCCTATAGAAACTTCCGCTAAATTGGGAATATTATTTTTAAAATACTCAATATTACTTATACTCAAATCATGTCCTGCATTGATTCCTAATCCTAATTCATGAGCTAAAATTGCCGCTTCAGTATAAGGTTTTATTGCTACTTCTTTATTTCCGTATTGAAACTGACTAGCAAAATACTCTGTATACAATTCAATTCTATCAGTTCCTATCTTGGCAGCCGCTTCAATTAGTTTTAAATCTGTATCAATAAAAATTGACGTTCTAATCCCAGAGTTTTTAATTTCCTTTATCACTTCTTGTAAAAACGATTTATGGGTAATTGTATCCCAACCTGCATTTGACGTAATTTGACTAACACTATCTGGAACTAAGGTAACCTGTGTTGGTTTAATATCTAATACCAAATCCATGAATTTTTGAATAGGGTTTCCCTCAATATTGTATTCTGTGGTAACTATTGGTTTAAGATCGTAGGCATCTTGATAGCGAATATGACGTTCATCGGGTCTTGGATGAATTGTGATACCTTGAGCACCAAATTCTTGAACATCTCTTGCAACATCTAATAAATTAGGGACGTCTCCACCTCTTGAATTACGTAAAGTTGCTATTTTATTAATATTTACGCTTAACTTTGTCATTAGTTCAAATAAAATACAAAAGTACGGTATTTAATGATTTTAAACTATATTCGTAAAGCGTGAATATAAAAGAATACATCCTCAACGAAATTGAAGTCTTAACTTTAAATAGCTCTGTCAAAAGAGCTCAAAAAATATGTAAAAGACTTCCTATTACACATATTCCTATTGTTGAAAATCAAAAACTTATTGCTTGTATCTCCGAAAGCGATTTTCAAACCATTGAAGACAACAAATCTTCCGTTTCAAAATACTCATATTTGTTCAGTAATTTTTTCGCTTATGAAAATGCAACCATTCTAGAGGTCATGAAATTATTTGCAAATAATCAAAGTAATATAATGCCTGTTTTAAATAAAGAAAAAAACTATATCGGTTATTATGAGTTAAATGATATCCTCGATTTATTTTGCTCCAGTCCTTTTATGTATAATGATGGAGTTGTCATGATTATTGAAAAAGCTAAAAAAGATTTTTCAATGAGCGAAATCTGTCAAATTGTAGAACATAATCAAAGTAAGATACTTGGTCTTTATAATTCATCTGAAATCTCTAACACAATTCAGGCAACTATCAAAATTAGTTCAGAGGACATCAATGAAGTTATTCAAACATTGAGGAGCTATAAATATACCATTGTTTCGGAGCACGAAGATGATATTTACTTACAAGATCTTAGAGAAAGGTCTGAATATTTACAAAAGTACTTAAACATGTAAGGATGAAAAAGGTAGCAATTTTTGGTCAAAAATATTCTGTAAATGCTGAAAAAGAAATCAAAATTCTATTATCTGCGCTAGAGACACATAAGGTAGTCGTTTTTTTTGAAGAACATTTTTATACACTATTAAATAAACAGAATTATCTCACCAAAAAATATGCTACGTTTAACAGCTTTATCGATTTAAATAGTTCTTTTGATTTATTTTTTAGTTTAGGTGGTGATGGAACAATTTTAAGAGCAATTACGTACATAAGAGACTTAAATATTCCTATTTTAGGAATTAATACAGGACGTCTTGGTTTTTTGGCAAACATTCAAAAAAATGCCATTAAAGAATCGATTGAATTATTAATCGCTAAAAAATATAAAATTCAAGAGAGAACACTTTTGAGTATTAAAACAAGTCCCAAATTTTCCAACTTTACTGAGTTTTCTTTTGCATTGAATGAAATAACAATTGCAAGGGAAAATACAACCTCCATGATAGGGGTAAAAACATTTTTAAATAAAGAATACTTAACAAATTACTGGTCTGACGGTTTAATTATAGCTACACCAACTGGCTCTACTGGATATTCTCTAAGTTGTAATGGCCCTGTCATTTCTCCAAACTCCAAAAACTTTGTTATTACACCTATTGCACCTCACAATTTGAATGCAAGACCTATGGTTATTCCAGATGATACGTCTATAGAATTAGAAGTAGATTCAAGAGAAAAAAGTTTTTTAATTTCGTTAGATTCAAGAATTACATCAGTTCCTAAAGAAACCAAAATATCTATAAAAAAATCACCTTTTACAATAAAAAGCGTAATTCCTCATAACGAATCCTTTTTCAAAACACTACGGACAAAGCTTTTGTGGGGAGAAGACAATAGAAATGAATCAAATCTGTGAGCATAGTCTAACAATAAAAAATTAAATTTGTTGTTATTCAAAAAGACTCTTGTATTAACTTTACAAAGCGGATAGATTTATATATATTTGCACGCTATTTTTTGGGATGGGAAGGTATTTAACATTGTTACTGTTTATTTGTATTTCAAATAATTGTTTATCACAGATAAATGAAGTTGGTTTTTTTATAGGAGGGGTAAATTATGTAGGAGATGTGGGGCGTACAAATTATATTCAACCCAATGATTATGGAGGAACTATTTTGTATAAATATAATTTAAATCCAAGAATAGCAATAAGAGGATCCTATAGTTCTTTTTCTCTTTTAGGAGACGATGCCGATTCTGAAAACGAAATTAGACAACAAAGAGGAATTCGTTTTAAAAATCTGATAAATGAATTTGCAGTGGGTATAGAATATAATTTTTACGAGTATGACTTATCGTCAAAGGATAAGATTGGTACACCTTATATTCTATTACAAATTGCTGCAGTAGATTATCAAACTCCTAGGCTACAAAATAATGATGGTAGTTACAGTTTTACAAGAAATACCTCAATTTCAATTCCCTTTGGGCTTGGTTTTAAAACAAAGCTATATGGTAAGATAGCTTGTGCAATAGAAACTTCATTTCGCTATACATTTACAGATGAACTTGATTTTACAACAAGTGAATTTTCAGATTTAGATTTTGGAGGAACTTCAAATGATTGGTATATGTTTACCGGTATTTCTTTAGTGTATACTTTTGGAAGACCCCCTTGCTTTGCTGATCAAAGATAAATTTATGGATAAAAAATCACTAATCGACTTAAATAATATCCCTAAACATGTTGCTGTAATTATGGATGGCAATGGTCGTTGGGCTAAGGGAAAGGGGATGAATCGTGTTTTTGGCCATAGAAATGCTTTGACTGCCGTTCGAGAAACCATAGAAGCAGCCTCGGAATTAGGAACAGAAGCAATTACACTATACGCTTTTTCAACTGAAAACTGGAAAAGACCCAAAATTGAAGTAAATGCCTTAATGAGTCTTCTAATAAGTTCCTTAAATAAAGAGTTAAATACTTTTCAAAAGAATGAGGTGAGAGTAAATGCAATAGGGAATATAAAAAGTTTACCTGATAATGCTCAAAAAATACTCCAAGAGGTAATAGATAAAACAATTAATAATAAAAGAATTGTATTAACATTGGCTTTAAGTTATGGAGCAAGGGAGGAAATTGTTAATACAATTAAGAATATATCTAAAAAAGTTGTTAATAAGGAGCTTAATATTGAAGAAATTGACGAAAAAATTATAAATAATCATTTATATACGTTTAATTTGCCCGATGTTGATTTAATGTTAAGGACAAGCGGTGAAAAAAGAATAAGTAATTTCCTTTTATGGCAAATGGCTTATGCTGAATTATATTTCACAAATATACTTTGGCCAGATTTTAGAAAAGAGCATTTTTATGATGCTATCATAGAATACCAGAATAGAGAACGAAGATTTGGAAAAACTAGTGAGCAAATTATACCCGAATAATAGTATTATTTTTAATGCAGTTGTATTTATTTTAACTATTTCATCTGTATTTTCTTTGAATGCGCAGACAGCTGTTGATTCAACAACGATAGTAGAAAAAGATACTATCAATATTCAAAAGAATATCCTTTACGAAAAAGGTAAAGAATACATTCTTGGTGGAATTTCTGTCATTGGTCTTCAAAAATTTTCAGAATCAACTGTAAAAGTATTTACTGGACTAAAAATTGGTCAACCTTTAAAATTACCAGGAGACAAATTAACTAGTGCCATAAAAAAACTATATCAAAGTAAACAATTTAGCACTGTTGATGTCTATTTATTGAGGGTTGATGGAAATACTATATATCTTCAATTTGATGTAAAAGAGTTACCTCAACTCAATGATATTCGAATAGCGGGGGTAAGAAAAAACCAATCGAAAACATTAAAATCGGAAGCTGAATTAAAGACTGGAACTATGGTAACAGACAACCTTATTGTTACCACAAGGAATTATTTTAAAAAGAAATTTACTGATAAAGGTTTTCTAAAAACAAAAGTCAGTGTAGATATTAAAGCCGATACTTCTGATCTAAATGTTGTAGATATGAGTGTTTACATTGATAAAGGGTCTAAGATAAAAATAAAAAACATCAATTTTCAAGGAAATAAGGCCCTTTCAGATGGAAAGTTACGTTCATCAATGAGCAATACAAAAAGAAAATTCTTAGGTAGGTTCTGGAAAGGGTCAAAATATATTGATGAGAAATTTAATGAAGATCTTGAAAGTATTTTGGACACATATAGTCGTCTAGGGTATAGAGACGCTAGAATATTATCAGATTCTATCTCATGGAACGACGACAATACCATTAATATTTTTCTAAAATTAGAAGAGGGAAAACAATATATATTTGGAGATATTATTTATGTTGGGAACAAAAGTTATACAGATGAACAATTAAATTCATTGCTAAAGATTCAGAAAGGAGATGTTTATAATGGATCTGTATTAAAAGAGAGGATTTCAGGAGACGGGTCCCCAACTTCAGAAGATATTCAAACGCTCTACCAAAATAGTGGTTTCTTATTTTCATCTGTAAATGCTGTAGAAACAAAAGTTGTAAATGATTCTATAACTGTTGAAATTAGAATAAGAGAAGACGAAAAAGCAACCATCAATAAGGTAAGTGTTGTTGGTAACGACAAAACAAACGACTATGTCATATTCAGAGAACTGAGAGTAAAACCAGGATCCTTGTTTAGTAGAGATGCAATTATCCGTTCTATTCGTGAAATTGGTCAACTCGGTTTTTTTGACACTAATGTTACTCCAGATGTTAAACCAAACTATCAAGATAAAACTGCCGATATAGAGTTTAATGTTATAGAAAAAGGAGGAAGTCAAATTGAACTCTCAGGGGGGTATGGCGGTGGTTCATTTATTGGAACACTTGGATTATCCTTTAATAACTTTTCTGTACGTAATATTTTCAATAAAAAAGCCTACAAACCACTACCGATGGGAGATGGACAATCATTATCATTGAGATTGCAGACAAGTAGAACTTTCAATACATATAGTTTTTCTTTTACTGAGCCTTGGCTAGGTGGAAGAAAACCACAATCCTTATCATTCTCCGTATACTCTTCTAAGCAGTTTCAGTTAAATCCTCAAACTTTTGATGTAGATAAAAGTAGAAGTTTAGGAATTGCTGGTGCCTCCGTTGGTTTAGCTAAAAGGTTATTATGGCCAAGTGATTGGTTTACATTATCACAAACAATCAGTTATCAAAGCTTTAGTTTAAATGATTATCAATTTAGAGTCGGTGATGATATTTTAAGCGATGGAATTTTAAATAATCTTGCATATACAATTGCTTTGATTAGAAATAGCGCAGGACCAAGTTTAGTTTTCCCAACTTATGGATCTACATTTACTCTAAGTGCAAAAGCAACTGTACCGTATTCTCTTTTCAATAACAAAGATTATCAAAGTTTGGAACCTTCAGAAAGGTTTAAATGGTTAGAATATTATAAGCTTTTATTTAAAGGGAAATGGTACAATGGATTTACAGATAAATTAGTCCTAATGGCTAATGCTGAAATTGGCTATTTAGGGTTTTATAACAAAGAGTTAGGAAATACCCCTTTTGAACGTTTCTATGTCGGTGGAGATGGAATTGCTCAATTTCAACTTGATGGAAGAGAAAATATTGGGTTAAGAGGTTACGAAAATAATAGATTATCATCAATAGAAGGAGGTACTATTTATAATAAATTCCAATTAGAACTTAGATATTCCATCACTGATAAACCCTCTGCCTCTATTTATACACTAGGTTTTTTAGAAGCTGGTAATTCTTATGATAATTTTGATACCTTTAACCCGTTTAATCTTAAAAGATCTGCTGGATTTGGTATTCGAATATTTATGCCTGCTTTTGGATTATTAGGAATTGATTTTGCTCACGGATTTGATCCGTTACCTGGAACAAATTTAAAGTCTGGTTGGCAAACTCATTTTATTATTGGACAGCAATTTTAACAAAAATGGACATTAATTTTAATTTTTTGGCATGATATTTTCTAAGAAAAACCTTATGAAGTTAAAAATATCTGTAACATTTTTTATTTTGTTTAGCATATTTATTTCTGCCCAAAAAATGCAGAGAATAGCTTTTATCGACATGGAATATATTTTGCAGAATGTCCCTGAATATCTTGAAGCTCAAAATACATTAGATTCTAAAGTTATAAAATGGAGAGGTGAATTAGATAAACTAACAAGACTCATAGAAAAATTAAAATCAGATTTGTCGAATGAAAGGGCCATTCTGACGAATGATCTTATTCAAGACAAAGAAGACGAGATAATTATCAAACAACAAGAATTAAGAAGATTGGAATCTTTGTATTTTGGTCCAAATGGTGATATGTTTTTAGTTAGGAAACAATTGGTAAAACCAATTCAAGACCAAGTATATAATTCAATACAAAAAATTGTAATTAAAAGGAAATATGATTTTGTTTTTGACAAATCAAGTGATTTAGTAATGTTATATTCCAATAAAAAATACGATATTAGCGAACTTGTATTGAATGATATTGTAAGAGACCGGAAATTAAAAGAAAACGAAGAAAAAAGAGCGAAGAAAAAAGTACCTAACCAAGCCTTATCAGACAAACAAAAGAAAGTTATTGCCAATAGAGAAGCTGCAAAAAAGAAAAAGGAGGAAGAGAGAAAAGCCCGAATGAAAAAAATTGAAGAGGCGAGAAGAAAAAAATTAAAAGAAATAGAAGAAAAAAGAAGAATTTTAAGAGAAAAAAAAGAAGCTGTTAGAAAGAAGAAAGAACAAGAAAAAAAAGAACAGGATAATAATTAAATTAAACAAAATGAGAAAATTTAAGAGTTTACTAATCGTTAGTTTTTTGACTTTAAGTATGAGTGGTATCTCAAATGCACAAAGTGTCGCACATGTCGTTTATGAAAGAGTAATAGCAAATATGCCAGAAACAAGAGCTTTGCAGGCAGAATTAGCTAAAATTACAAAAACATACAAAGATGATATTGATGGTATGAAGAAGAAGCTAGAGGATAAAATTAATAAATATACTGCAGAGCAATCTCAACAAACTGAAGATACTAATAAACTAAGAGCTCAAGAAGTACAAACTGACAATGCTAGAATTCAGCAAGCTGAACAAGCTGCTTATCAAGACATTCAAGAAAAACAAAACAATAAGTTAGCCCCTATTATTGAAAAAGCTAGAAAATCTATTGATAAGATAGCGAAAGCTAAAGGGATACTTTATGTTTTTGATGCTTCTGCTGGTAGAGGACTTTTAGTGGCTAATGGAGAAAATTTATATGATGATGTAAAATTAGAACTAGGTTTATTAGATGATGTAAAACAACCATTACCTGCTAACCAAAATTAAAAAATATACTATTTCTCAATTATTAAATCCTACTTATTAAGTGGGATTTTTTATTTTTATAGTTCATGAAAACTCATAATAAAAACTATATAGGATTTTTTGATTCTGGCATTGGCGGAATATCAATTTGGAAAAGAGTAAAAGATCTTTTACCAAACGAAAACACAATCTACTTAGCCGATTGTAAAAATGCTCCATATGGTCAAAAGTCTAAAGAGGAGATTATAGAATTAAGTATCAAAAACACTGAGTTTTTACTCAACCAGAATGTAAAAATTATCGTGGTTGCTTGTAATACTGCTACTACTAATGCGATTCAAATTCTACGTTCAAAATACACCATTCCTTTTATCGGTATCGAACCTGCAATAAAACCTGCGGGATTAATTACTAAAACTCAAAGAATTGGCATCTTGGCTACTGATAAAACATTAAATAGTGATTTATTTGCAAAAACATCAGAAAAGTTAGATTCCGATATTAAAATCATAGAACAAGTAGGAAAAGGCTTAGTAAATTTAATTGAAGGAGGGCATATCGAATCCAATGAAATAAAAAACTTACTTCATCAATACCTTCAGCCTATGCTTCAAAAAAACATTGATACTCTTGTTTTGGGATGTACTCATTATTCATATTTAATTCCTGAAATAAAAAAAATAATAGGAAAACATATCAAAATAATTGATTCTAGTTTGGCAGTCGCTAAACAAACAAAAAATATTTTACATAGCCGTAATCTGCTTAATATTAATAATGAGTTTAAAACAATAGATCAATTTTACAGCAACAAGAACACTACTATTTTATCAAGAATCCTTAAAAATTTACCTGTAACTATTTGTGAAAAAAACTTCTAGAAAGAAGCATTAATATTAGGGCAAGCTGCTGCTCTAGGCTTTCTTGTGAATAGATTTACTCCTACAGATACTTGATGAAAACCTGAGTCTGAAAGAACAATAGTATTATTTTGTCTAGTATAGGTATATGAAAACATCCACTTATTGTAATTAACTCCAACAATTGGAGTAATGTAAACGAGGTCTTCAATAGGATTAACGTCAAAACTTCTTCTATAAGATAAAGCCGCCCATAATTGTGTATTTTTAAAATCTTTATAGGCTTTAAAATTAAAATCAACAATTCTCTCACCCGTAGACTCTCTTAATTGAACCATGATTGATGGCTCGAGTTGAATTGAATTCTTTTGACCAAAATAGTACCCTAAAGAAAGGACATAGTTTCTTAGATCAAGGGGTTCAAGATTATTATTAAGGTTATTCTTGGCAGATAAAAGTAAATTTTTAACTGTAAAATAAGAAGAAAACCCTGATTTATGGTAGGCGACACTAAAGTCAGCATTAAAATAAGCATTACTTTGAATAAGCTGAGCAACAGTTGGATCTCCAATAAATTGTGTTTGATCTACTTGATTTTGAACTGCTGTCAAAGAGAGTCCAAATGAAATTTGATTGAAATTAGAACCTCTATTTATATCTAAATGATATGCATAAGTTCCCTGCAATCCTTTCTGAGAGTGATAGCCGTTACTATCATTAAATAGAATAAAACCAAAAGCTCCTTTGTCTCCAAAACGATTATGAAAACTTAATGTTTGTAATGTTGGGGCATCCTTAATTCCTGCCCATTGTTGTCTTGCAGTAAAACGCAACTTCCCTGTATTACCTATACCAGCTGCAGAAGGGTGAACTAAATAAACGTTATCAGATAAATAATCGGAATAAATTGGTAAAGTTTCTTGAGCAGTTAACCCAAACATAAAAAAGATGGATCCAAAAAATAAAATTTTACTTTTTAAAAGCTTCATAAATGTTATTGTAATTAGGGGTTGTAAATATATCGTATTTATATCAAATTCTATTATAGAATAAAACAATTTTACCTTATCATCATAACTTAAAAAAAAAAGGATTATTGTAATTTTTTTTTATTGATTTAGCTATATATTTGAAATTAGGAACTTGTCTTTAACAAAATAGTTTATCTTGTTTTAAATTTAATACGAATGTCTCATAAAATTTATGGTTACTTATTTTTATTTATGTGTATGGTTGCTTGCAATACCAAGCCAAAAAATAGCAGGGTGATTCATAAAATATTAAAAAACAGTAAAGACTCCATAATAAAACATGTTCTTTCCGATTTACATCCCTACGAAGTTCAAATTCTATTCACCAGGATTCAAAGAGATTCTTTGGGAAAGCCAAGCTTTGAAAGTTATGATTTTCAATTAAATCCAAAGCAATATTTCTATCCTGCAAGCACTGTAAAACTTCCTGTTGCGATCACTGCGCTTGAAAAAATTAGAAAACTTCAATCTCAAGGGATACAAATTACTCCCGAGAGTCCTTTTGAACTAATATATAAAGGGAAAGTAGTTAAGAAAAACGACTCAACACACCCCCAAAACAAATTGACGATTGCTCATCTTATAAAAAAGATTTTTTTAGTCAGTGATAATACTGCTTATAATTACTTATTTGATTTTGTAGGAAGAGACAGTATAAATAAAGCTATTCATAATATTGGTATCAATAATTTTCAATTATTTCATAAGTTTTCCAACTCAGAAAACATGGATACAAGTCCTCAGATTATTTTTTATAACAAAAAGGGAGATACCATTTACAATCAACATCCCATTGTATCAACAAATAAAACAAACAACTACCGCTTGAACGGAATTTATAAAGGAACAGGGTATGTGAAAAATGGAGAAAAAATTCATGAAGCTATGGATTTTTCAGAAAAAAATTATGCATCAATTACAGCTTTAAATCAAATTCTTGAACGGATCATTTTCCCTAAAATTTTCAATAAAAATGAGCAATTTAAAATTGCTCCTGAGGATTATTACTTTTTGAGATATTGGATGAGCAAGGTTCCATCCGAAGTAAACATTCCTTTTTATGATAGGGAAACTTACTTTGACAGCTATTGTAAATTCTTTATCTATGGTGACCAAAGGGGACTCATGACTGACAAAACAAGAATCTACAACAAAGTAGGATTAGCATATGGAACAACAACTGATGTTGCCTACATAAAAGATCGTGAGGGTATAGAATTTTTTCTAACCGCAACTATTTTAACAAATAAGAATGAAATTTTTAATGATGATCAATATGAATATGATCAACTAGGAATTCCTTTTCTAGCTGCATTAGGAAGAGAAATGTATCAATTTGAAAAAAATCAAAGACAGGCCAAGTGGTTAAAAGCTACGCTTCAAAATTAACTTATCAGTTTCAGAACCTTTTTTAAAAACTTTAATTTCCCCTCAAATGGAGGGTACCTAAGTGGAATATCAATCCAAAGAGGTTTTGTGATATAAGGTTTAAAATGTGAAAAAGTTTTGAATGTCGCTTCACCATGATAATTCCCCATCCCACTGTTTCCAACACCTCCAAAAGGCAGTCGATCATTAATTATATGGACAACTGTATCATTAATTGCACCGCCACCAAAGCTGTACTTGTGTAAAAATATTTCTCCAAATTTTATATTTTTTGTAAATATATATAGAGCCAATGGATTTTTATATTTTTTTATGATCCCATCAATTTCATCAAAATCTTCATAACCATAAACAGGTAAAATGGGGCCAAAAATTTCATTTTGCATCAATGGAGAATTAAAATCTTTGACTTCAACAAGAGTTGGTTCAAAATATTTTTGGGTAGCATCTATTTTACCTCCGTGTAGTATTTTTTGACCCTCAAGTAATGAGGATAAATTATCTAGGTGTTTTTTACTTATGATTCTACCATAATATTCTGAAGTTAAAGGATCATCTCCATAGATGTTTTTAATTTGAGTCATAAGCTCTTTGATCAATTCATCCTTAATTTTATTATTAACAACTAAAAAATCTGGAGCAATACAGGTTTGACCACAATTGATAAATTTTCCCCAAACAATTCTTTTGGCAGTTGTTTTAATCGTTGCAGTTTCATCAATAACACAGGGGTTTTTACCACCTAATTCCAATGTAGTGGGAGTTAAAAATTTAGCTGCTTTTTGGGCAACTATTTTTCCAACACCAACACTTCCAGTAAAGAATATATAATCCCAATGATGATCTAATAATTCTGAAGATATTTCTGGACCTCCCTGTACCACTTTCACAAAACCCTCTTCAAAAACATTTTCAATTATTTTTTCTAAAATCATCGAGGTATTCTCAGAATATTCTGAAGGCTTTAAAACAGTTGTATTTCCAGCAGCAACTGCACCAATTAATGGAGCAATGGAAAGTTGAAATGGATAATTCCATGGAGAAATGTGCAAGGTTATTCCGTAGGGTTGGGCAATGATATAATCCGAAGAAGGATAATTTAAAAGGGAAGGCCTAACAGACTTTCTCTTTGCCCATTTATTGATATTTTTAATGGCGATATTAAGTTCGGCATATATAAAATGGATTTCAGTTAAGAAACTTTCTCCACTTGATTTTCCTAAATCTTTATACAATGCTAATTCAATCTCCTTCTCGTTTTTTTGTATTTCTTTTTTTAAATCAATTAATTTTTTTTTCCTAAAATTAATGTCTGAGGTTTTTCCAGAATTGAAAAATGCCTTTTGATGTTCAATGATTGTTTTTATTAAATTTTTCAAAATTAGACTATTTAAATTAGTTTCCTTCTAAACCTTTATATTGAGAGGACCCAAAACCTAGAATTGGATAAAAAATAAATGGGAGTAATAACAAACCAATAGTAAAGCCTACCCCTTTCCCAAAGCTTTTTGATAGTAAATTAGCTACCCATACTATAAAAATTACATTAACTATAGGAATTAAAAACAAGAGTAACCACCACCAAGGTTTACCAACTATTTTTAATAAAATAATCGTGTTATAAATTGGAATTAAACATGCCCAACCAGGCTGATTTGCTTTTGTGTAAACTTTCCATTGCGATGTAATTAGTAAAATGATGATTGTTAGATAAATAATGATAAAAAATAATGTGGCCATAGTAGATGTGATTTGTAGAGGTTAAAATTGATTTAAATATAAGTAAAAAACAGATATGAAGAGAATTATCTTTTCATTTTAGAATATCCTTTTTTTTGACTTAAATTTACCTCCTATGAAATTAAGTCATATTCTTTATAAAGTAAATAATCTCAATAAATCTGTCCAGGATTTCAAAGATCAAGGATTTCATGTAGAATATGGATCAAAGCATCATCCACACAATGCTCTTATTTACTTTTCAAAAGGACCATACATAGAACTCATAGAAAAAGTACCCATTTCTTTTTTTCAAAAATTTATTTTAAAATTCATTGGAAAAGGGTATTTGTTAAATCGCTTCGATTCTTGGAAAAATTCAGAACCTGGATTTTTTGAAATTTGTATCGAAAATTACCGCGATCATTTTCATGATGAGATCGAAGTTTTGAAGAAGCAAAATCAAACTTTTTTCATCACCAACAGTAAAAGACTTGACCCTTTTGATCGACTTTTGAAATGGAAATTACTTTTTCCAAAGGAAATTAAAATTCCTTTTTTAATGACTTATTTTAACATAGATCCTAAACCAAAAAAATTTACACACCCCAATGGAATAAAAAAAATTGAACATGTGGTTTATGGAACTGATAAAAAACTGATCCCAATCATTCAAGAAATTTGTAATGATACTGTCTTAAGCGTTGAAGAAGGAAAGGGAGTAAAAAGAGTCAAATTCAAACGTTGATCATTTAAATAGCCCTCTGATTTAACCTCACAAAATATTGAGTCAAAAAAAAGCATATTTCAATCCAAATCAATCAATATAATTAACTATTTTGCCAAAAGTTTTTTTCATAGAAATAGTTAAAGCTCTGACCACATTTTTAGAGCTAATACTAGATTAAATAAACTCGATACACATAATTGATTTATTAATTGACCAGAAATTTTTCTGAACCAAGGTAAATGACTAAGAATAAAACCCTTTTTGAACGTATTCCACACGCGATAACCATGTTATTTAGCATCATTGTGTTGGTAGCAATTCTTACCTACATTCTTCCTGCAGGAGCCTATGAACGTATAATTGTAGACGGACGAAGCCTTGTTGTTCCTAATTCCTATAAAACCATTCCCTCTACCCCAATTGGTATTTTACAGATGTTCAAAGCCATTCCTCTTGGTTATAAAGAAGCTGTAGAAATTATTTTTGTTGTATTGTCTGGTGCTATTATGTTTGGGTTTATGGAAAAATCAAAAACTGTAGAAAATGGCATTGGAACTCTCATCAATAAATTAGGACTCGAACGTAAATACTTAATCATCGTTATCATGACATTCATTTATGGTCTTTTAGGAGTGGCCGTGGGATATGAAAATAACATTGCTATGGTTCCGATTGCAGCAGTACTTAGTCTGGCATTGGGAGGAGATTTGATTTTAGCGGCAGGAATATCTGTAGGCGCAATGACTATCGGTTTTGGTCTTTCCCCAATTAATCCATTTACTGTGGGAACAGGTCATAAATTAGCGGAACTCCCTATGTTTTCTGGAGCCCTGTTGCGTAGTATTTTGTGTTTTCTAGGATTGGGTATCATGGCATACTACAACGTTCGCTATTTTAAAAAAATAATTTCTAATCCAGAGAAAAGCTTAGCAATAGGATTGGATACTAGTAATTTAACACTATCAAAACCTATAAACGACTATACTTTAAGCCCTAAAAATTGGCTCGTCATCAGTATTTTTGTAATGGGTTTGATTGCCATTCTTTATGGGGTATTTAATTTGGACTGGCATATCAATGAACTATCAGCCATTTTTTTGATCATCGCGCTTCTGTGTGGTTTCGCATCAAAAATGAACGCTACCAAGATGAGTGAAACAGTTTTAGATGCTGTAGCGCTAGCAGCACCAGGTGCATTCATGGTTGGTTTTGCAACCACCATCAAAGTATTGATGGAAATGGGAAATATTGGAGATACCATTTCATATCAACTTTCAACTGTTTTAGAAGGCCTACCATTATATGCCTCTGCGATTTGTATGTCAATCTCACAATCTGTTATCAATTTCTTTATCCCCTCAGGAAGTGGACAGGCCTTAGCTACCTTACCGGTAATGCTTCCTTTAGGAGAATCGCTTGGTCTGACAAGACAAATCACTATTTTAGCATTTCAAATAGGAGATGGACTCTCAAATCTCATGAACCCAACACTTGGAGGTCTGATTGCTATGTTAAGTATGTGTCGTGTTCCGATAGATCGCTGGATTCGTTTTATTTTTCCAGTGTTAATTACACTTCTAGTCTTAGCATTTATAACCATGGTTGTAGCTGTATCCATAAATTATAGTTAATTGCATATGAAGGTTGAAGAAATATTAGCGAAGCTTGTTTCATTTCCAATTTTGGGAGGACAAAGTAATGTAAGCATCCTCAATTGGATCAAAGAATATATAGAATCCTTTGGAATTCAAGTGCATTTGGTTCCAAATAAAGAAAAAAACAAAGCCTCGCTTCATTGTCGAATAGGACCTGCCGTTGACGGAGGAGTTATTCTTTCTGGACATATGGATGTGGTCCCTGTTGAAGGGCAAAAATGGACAACAGATCCATTTATCCTTACCGATCTTGGAGACGGGAAATTGTACGGTCGAGGTTCTAGCGATATGAAAGGATTTTTAGCATGTTGCTTAACAGCATTGCCAGAGATGGTGAAAGCCACTCTAAAAAAACCAATTTACTTTGCCTTTACTTATGATGAGGAAATTGGTTGTCTTGCTGCACCAGAATTAGCAAATACCATCAGAAATCATTACGATGAAACTCCAAAATATGCCATCATTGGAGAACCCTCAATGATGGAACCAATTATAGGACAAAAAGCCATTTACATTATGGAAACCTATGTAAATGGTTCTGCAGGACATAGCAGTCGAATCAAACAAGAGGTAAGTGCTATTCATGAAGCCATGCGTTTGATATTATGGTTAGAGAAAAAAATGGATACCCTCATTGAAGAAGGAAGAAGAGATGATCGTTTCCACCCTCCTCATTCCACGATACATATTGGTCAGGTACAGGGTGGTATTGCTCCCAATGTGATTGCTGATAAAGCCCATTTCTTTTGGGATTTGAGAACAATTCCAATGGATAGTATCAGTTTAATTCTTTCTGAATTTGAAGCGTATTGTCGAAAGCGAGAAAGCGAATTGCAAAACATATACCCTGACTTTAAAATTGAAAATATTGAGAACCATCCTCCTGTTCCACATTTGGATACAAAGGCCAATGATGATATCGTGGATTTAATAAAAAAAATCTCAGGGAATTCAAATTGGGACACTGTATCTTATGCCTCAGAGGCAGGTCAATATGCTAATGAAGGATTCCAATCCGCTATTTGTGGTCCTGGAAATATCGCTCAAGCGCATAGAGCAGATGAATTTATCGCCAAAGAACAACTTCACAAAGGGGTCATCATGCTCCATAAACTTGTTGAAGAATTGTCCAATGAACAATTTTCATAAGACTTAAGACACAAATCCAATTAAATTCGAATCATTAGAACAAAAAAAGTTCAATTGTCCTTTGATTGCTTACTTTACTTTTAAAGCTCCAATACCATGTTCCCAAAGCAACTTATTGTATGCAGGAATGATGGTATTTATGAATTCTTCTGATTGATTTCTCAAAACCTTCCATTGATTGTTTAGCTCTAAAAGTCTATCTTTTGAGGCTTCGTTTAGTTTGGGTAAACTACTGTCATTTTGATTCATGAGAAAGATATATTCGGCCGTAAATTTATTCGGGAAATTTTCTACATCATCATAGGCTTTGGACTTGCGCTGAACCATATCTTCATCCCAAGATTTGAGCTGCTTTACAATCGCCTTCCCTTTCGATTTTAAATCATTGTATTTATTTTTATCTGGCATCTCTTTTAAAATTGTGATCATTCGATCTTGAATGACCTTTAATTTATTAACTCTGGTATGCATATCTAAAAGATTTGCCTCAGTTTCAGTTTTAAAATTATGAATTTCTAAATATTCTTCGGGTGTAACATCATATAATGGATTGGGGGTTATATTAAAAGATACTTCAGAAGTTTTATTCTCTCGCTTTAGAGTTGCTGTATATGTATTGGGCATCGCTTTATGACCTCTGTAAGACCCTTCTATATAGGCAGTCGGGATTCCAGGTAATGTTGGGTACCTCATATCCCAAACAAAACGATTAAGCCCAACTTTATTGGAGAGTACAGGTTCTGGAGATGGTCCTCCAGGATATCTTTTATATTTAGGATTGGGTTTGGAGCTAATTTTTCTAACTAAATTTCCATCTTTATCTTTTATCTCCAATGATATTTCCTTGTTTTTTGATGCCTTTGGTAGATAATAATAAAATACAACACCGTTAGCTGGATTAACTCCTTGAGAAGCATTTGTCCCTGAGAAATTATCAGAACTATAGTTCAATTGACTTCCCCAATTTCCAATAATACCATCCTCAGGTTTGAAAAGTTTAAATCCTGTTTTATTTCCTTCATATTGTCGTAAGATCTCAAGATCGTCCAATATCCAAAAAGATCTTCCCATGGTAGCAATGGCAAGGTCGTCATGACTCACTTTTAAATCCGTAATAGGTGTTATTGGTAGATTCAATTGAAAAGGTTTCCATTTTTTACCTCCATTCCAAGATATGTACATTCCCAATTCAGTTCCTGCAAAAAGTAAATCTTTTCGTTGGGTATCCTCTCTAACAACTCTTGTGTAAGCTCCTACTGGTATTCCAGAACTAATATTGGTCCATGTGGCGCCATAATTGGTTGTTTTATAAATAGCAGGTGTATAATCATTAAACTTATATCTTGTTGTAGCGATGTATACAGTTCCCTTATCATGAGGAGAGACTTCAATAGCATTTATCAAGGTTTCAGGGAGATTTTTTGGAGTTACATCTTTCCAACTTTCCCCGCCATTTTTTGTTAATTGCAAAACACCATCGTCTGTAGAAGCCCAAAGAACTCCTTTCTCGTGAGGTGATTCTACCACATATGCCAACGTACCGTAATTTTCTGCACCTACTGCCTCGTTTGTGTATGGACCTCCACCTTTTCCTTGTTTTTGTTTTTCATTCTTTGACAAATCAGGAGAAATTTCCCTCCAACTGTTTCCATCATCATTGGTTTTTAACAAAAGCTGTGCTCCATGATAGTAAGTATTCTTCTCGTGTTGTGACCTAACGATTGGAGCATTCCAATTGTATCTGTATTTCATATCCTTAGAATCTCTCGCTAAGTATTGTATTGGAGCAGCCATTATTTGAGTACTAGCTTTTGCTTTGGTATCTAAAATTTCAATGGTTCCCAAATAACTCCCACCCATAACATGCCTTGGGTTATCAGGGTCAAAAGCCAAAAAAGCACTCTCGCCTCCAGCAGAGGCTGACCAATTGTGCTCATCAATCCCTCTGCTACCTAGAGCAATACTACTTATTTTAACAGATGAATTGTCTTGTTGCCCCCCATAAAGGTTATAAGGAAACAGATTGTCTGTATTCACTCTATAAAACTGAGCGGTAGGCATTTTGTCTTGAGGGGACCAGGATTTCCCATAATTGTAAGAAACAGCAGCACCACCATCATTGGCAATGACCATATTTTTATTATTGTTTGGATTGATCCAAAGATCATGGTAATCTCCGTGCGTACCAGTGATTCTTGACCATGTCTTACCTCCATCTATAGATCGTTGAGCACTCGCATTGAGAACATATACTTTCTGATCATCAGTAGGGTCAATAAATAACTCGATATAGTACCAAGCTCTTTGAATGAGACTATGATCTGATGAAACTTTAGACCATTTTTTACCTCCATTGTTTGAAACGAACAATCCCCCCAATTCTTTGTCGGAATCACTTTCAACTAGAGCATATACTTTTTCAGAATTTGAACGACTGACCGCAATCGCCATTTTACCCTTTTCTTTTGGCAAGCCTTTGTGAATTTTTTTCCAGGATTTTCCTCCATCTGTAGTTTTGTAAAGACCACTTCCAGGACCTCCACTGATAACTTTCCAAGGGAGTCTTTGATGTTCCCACATTGCTGCATACATTACTAGTGGATTGTTATAATCCATCGATAACTCTGAACATCCCGTAAGATCATTCACATAAAGGACTTTATTCCAGCTAACTCCCCCATCTTCTGATTTAAAGACACCTCTCTCTTTATTGGGTCCATACAAGGCACCTTGAGCTGCTACAAAAAGGATGTCTGGATTTTTAGGATGTATTACGATTCTTGAAATGTGCTGTGTAGCTTTGAGACCAATAGATTTCCATGTTTTTCCCGCATCAGTAGATTTATATACCCCATCTCCATAGGATGTCATTACTGCCCTTGGTGCATGCTCTCCCATTCCTACATAGATAATATTTGGATCACTTTCCGAAACGGCTACTGCTCCAACTGAACTAGTTTTAAAATAACCGTCTGAAATATTTTCCCATATCTGACCACCATCTTCTGTTTTCCAGAGTCCTCCACCCGTATTTCCCATGTAGTAGGTCATGGGATCATTGATAACGCCAGATGCTGCTACAGATCTACCTCCTCTAAAAGGGCCAATATTTCTGTATTTGACCGATTTAAATATGGAATCGAGGGTTTGAGCGAGCGTTGTTGAAACTATTAAGAGTAACAGACAAAAAAAAGATGATCTTATGTTCATAATTTTATTTTTTTTCAGTTTTATATGATATTTCAAATGTAAAAAAAATCTTGTGAAATCACTATCGTCAATCCAAAAGCTAAATTTGCAAAGAGTACTTTCCTAAAAATAAAAAACCCTCTGCAAAATGTAGAGGGTAATATAGAAGTAAACACAAAACTTATTCAGCTGAATCTGAATCAGTTTTTGGTGGTTCTGGTATTTGCTTGCTGTATACATAAAACTGCTTAATTTTACCGTCTTTAATCTCACCATCAATCATGTGCAGCTGAACTTTTTTCTTACCATCAACCGTAGTTGTTACTTGATGTCCTGCTACTATCCACTCCTGTCCTCCATTTACTGCCTTATAAGGCATTGCCCAATAAACTTTCCATTTAGGATTTTCTGCAGCAAACCAATCTGCTAGTGCTGCTTTATGCATCTCTTTACCACGAATAACTCTACCATCATCAGCTTCTACAATTATAGAATCCGAATCCATTGTCATAATAGCTTCTAGGTCTCCATCGTTATGAGCTTTAATGTAGTTCATCCAAATATCTGTTACTGAATCGGTAGCTACTACATATTTTTCACCCTCTACCGGTAAAAAGAAACCTGCTCCTTCCTGCCCATTGGTTGTTTTTTCTGCTGAAGGATTGCATGCCGCAATCATTACAGTTAAAATTAAAATTATTTTTTTCATTGTTAATCTATTTAAATTTAGGGATGTAATTTAATGATTTATTCAAAAATAAATTAACCTTTTATCGTTTTTTAATTTCTTATCATATTAAAGATATGGGTTATTGAATGGTTTCTCCGAAATGTGATACTACATTTTTTTAAAATTAGATGTATATTGATTCATCAAACTACAGAAAAAAAGTGACTTTTCATTAACTGTTTTTTTGATAATAAATACCATTATGTATGTCAATTTAGTTAAATTTGATATACTAACAAACTAAGTATATAAAATTTAATAAGGTGCTACAACATCTTTCATAACTGGAAAAATAACATGATGAAACTAAAAAAAATAATGTATGTTTCGATTTTCTTTATTGGAATAGGATGTTCTAATAATGATATTAATGGAAATGTAGAATCTTGTTATTTAAATAGTAATGCCCAATCGTTGGTTCAAGATGGTATCAATAGAGAATATATATTGTATGTACCTAATTCATATGATGGAACATCTCCTGTTCCACTAATGCTGAATTTTCATGGGTATGGGGATAGCGCGAGTAATTATATGATTAATGCTGATATGCGTGAAGTAGCGGAATCTGATACTTTTATTTTGGTTTATCCGCAAGGCAGTTGTTTAGATGGCTCTTCCCATTGGAATCCTTGTCCAACAGGTGGAGATAATAAAAGTAATGCTGATGATTTAGGGTTTGTTGAATCTATAATTAATGAGGTTTTGTCTCAATATAATGTAGACTCAGAAAGAATTTATGCTGTAGGATACTCAAACGGAGGCATGATGTCCTATGGGCTTGCTAATTACAAAAGTGATTTAATTGCTGGCGTAGCATCCGTTTCTGGAGCAATGTTAGATTGTACAGGGTCTATAAGTCATCCTATGCCGATAGTACTTCTCCATGGTACTTCAGACAATGTTCTACCATACAACGGAAATAGTTTCTTCAACTCTACACAAAATACCTTAGAGTATTGGATTACTTTCAATAATACTATGACGACACCAACTTTAAGCAGTGACAATAGTGGAGGAATGACCATCGAACATTTTGTCTATGATCAAGGAGATAGCTCAGTATCTGTTGAACATTATAAATATATTGGAGGAGATCATGTTTGGTTTAGTGCAACTTTTCAAGGACAAAGTACATCCGAATTGGTTTGGAATTTTTTATCAAGATATGACATTAATGGGTTGAGATAATAATTATTCTATTAGTGATTGCTAAGTATAGTTATTAAGCAAATAAACTTCACTAAAAAAGTATAACCAATTTATTATTACAGTCAAGATTGGAAATCTTTAATTTTTAATTGACCTTTTTTACAGAATAAAAAGTAAAGAAATAACCAATGAAATAAAATAAATTTTCAAATCTGAAAGACTTGGTTTTAGAAACTGGGCTCTATTAAATAATGATGAAAAGAATTAAAAACGGCCACATTTTTAAAACATAGCCGTTTTTTGTCTTAGTCGAGATCTCTACTGAAATAAAGAACTTTAATTTCTCAAAAAAATATAGAGACCCAAAAAATTAATTATATGTATTGGATGATTATTCAGGAATTCCAATTCCATCTTTATTTGGAGCCCATGAACTGTGCATAATTTTCCATCCTTGATCAGTATTAACCCAAACCGAAGAACCTCTTGTGCTATAAGGAACTTCTTTTTCGGTATCTTTGAATGTATAGCTTCCAGAGCCGTTGAATGTTATAACAGCAGTTTTCATGTTTGGAGAATAAGTTACATCCATATTTTCTAGTTCAAATTTGTTCCAATCAATTTCTTGAGCTTCTTTGAATGACGCTTTATCAAAAGCGTAAAAGGGCGATAAATTGGAATCTCCTGTTATGTGTTTAATATCTGGATGTTCATACTTTGAATAAGATTTGTAATCACTTACTATTATTGCATTTTGAACCTCTTTTTGATTTTTCATTAATTGTTTAGAAAGATCGGCTTGGTTAACTTTTGCGTAATATATTCTAGCAAAATTCCAGTAAGGTGATCCAAATTGAGCAAAATCAACCGCTCTTAATTGTGACTCTAAAGCTTTTTGGTATTCTCCTATTGATGCGTAGTGTTCTGCCATTGAATCATGTGAATTTGGTCCACTGTGCATTTGCTGAGAACGCTTTACATAATCCATAGCCATCTCTTGATTAGGTTTACCAAAATCTCCTCTTAAATAAGCATAAGACATCATATTATAAGCCGCAGAAGCTTGCTTTGGGAATTTATTTGCAAATGTTTTATAAGTATTAAAATCAGTTGGTGTTGTAGCCAATAAATTAATTAAAGGACTTTTTGGATATTTAGTTACTGCTAATTTTGCAGCTGCAGGTCTATCATTCCACGGTGTCATCAGGAATCTATACCATGTTTTCTCTTCAGCACTTAATTTTGAAAAATCTATAGCTTCTAACTTTGATTTTTGACTCCCCCATTTTGGATTTGGACTACTAATAGCAGCTAGAACTAATTGAGCACAGCCACACTCAGGATCTAACAAGAGTGCTGCTTTTGCCATACCCATTGCAGGTAAATACTCCAAGTTTGCCATCGACTCAATTGCCTCGTTAGAAATTTTTGCAGAATTTTTTTTACATGATGTTCTTTGAATCCATTGAGCACTTGCAATACTTGAGCTCAGAACTAAAATAAAAAATAATCGTTTCATAATATATATATAGTAAGTTAATAGACTCAAACTTATGAAAATTAATTGTTTTTTACAACTTAACTTAGGTCGGTATATAATTAATTTATTTAGTTGTAATATTAATTTTTAAACTATTGTATAAAAAAAATAACAAAATCTCTTACAGTATTATATAAATCTAATTTCATATTCTATCATTTAATTGTAACTATTGGATTTATCCCAATCACCTTCAGTCCTTCTTCCAATGCTCCATAGGAGTTACTTCCATAATAAAATAATTGTAAAACATGAGTTGTTTCATCATTTGAGGTTAGTATTTTATCTCTCTTTGTTCTCTTTCTTAATCCAAGAATAATTGGCCTAAATGAAAGTTTATCTTTAAGCTGAAATTTAACAATATCCATAATTTTAAAAGTATATTCAGCTAGTTCTTTTTCACCTATGATGATATTACTATTCATATATTGGACTTCTACTATATCACCTTCACCATTTTTCCAATAAAACACTTTGTCATTTGGCTTGGGAGCTTTTTCCTGTAGATTAGTTTCTTGACTTGATAGGCTACTAAAGGATAATGAACAGATTAGTAAGATAAAACCAGTAAGCATTCTCATAGTATAGTATATAATTAAGATCAAAATTTACAATAAATCTCCCTAATATTTGATATTTGGTATCTATGTAACCATAAATTTATTGAACTTTATTTGTGTTATTCAATACATTTTCAATAATCGAAATTCCCTTGGGATTGAGGTAAGGTTTTAAAATAGTAATAATATGTTGCAATCCCTTAACTCTCAGAGAATTTACATTAACATCTGGATATTTTTTCATTGAAAAATCAAGCCAATATCTACCAATAACTAAAATAATCTCTGAAAGATTTTCTATTTCTTTTGAATTAATTTCAAGTAATCCGCTTTCAAGAGAATGCTTAATTCTATTTTCTGCCCATTGATCGAGATATTTGTTAATATCAATTACTGAACTCAAAACAGTTTCATCATCAACAAACGACTTTTGAAAGTTATCTCTAAGAATATACCTAAAATCCCAAATTATATCATACGATTGAAAAAATTCAAAAATAATGGTATCGAAATTTTTTGATTTGGATTTCTGATTTGCAGACAAAAACATCTTCATAAGAAGTTGAATATGTACAGATAAAATATCTTTTTTTGAATTGAAATGGTACCATAGAGATCCTTCAAGAATACCAGTATGTTTTGCAATCAATGCGGTTGTAACGTTATTAAATCCACTCTCATTAAACAAAATTAAGCTAGATTCTAAAATTCGGTCTTTTGTTGTTTTTGAAAATAGTCCTATTGAATTTGATGTTAGTTGTGAAGAGGCTTTTTGAAGCATATCAAGAATTAAATTTCATATTATCAGGAACTCTTGGATTCATGACCCAAAACCATAATGGAGGAACTAAACTTAAAAGTATTGAAGCTGGATAACCTAGAGGAAGTGTAGGACATTGATTGTGATTATTTAGAACTTGATATTTCTTTGAAGACTTGTAGTGATGATCACTGTGTCGAGTAAGTTCGTATAGTGTTATTCTTCCAATATTAAAGTTAGAGTTCCAAGAGTGATACGGTTGTACCCGTTCATAACGTCCGGAAGCCATTTTTTTTCGACGAAGACCATAATGTTCGATGTAATTGATACTCTCTAAAAACAGAAAAGAAATTATACCCACAACGACAGCAAAAATCATAACTTGAACAGAGAAAAAATATAAAACACACAAGAGATACAACGGCTGAATTAAATGATACCAAAGCATATCATTTTTTAAAGAAAAAAAGGAGGTATTTTTTGTTTTAAGAAGTTTTATTTGGCGTTTCCAAGCGTCAATGTATTGCTTGGTAGTCGATGTAAACCAAAACGAATATACCGATTGATTATACTTAGCGGTAGCACCATCATTCGGTGTAGCAACGTGTAGATGATGACCAAAATTGTGTTCAATATAAAAATGCATGTATAAACATGGTACGTACAATAGTTTACTCATAAACCGCTCATAATACGGACGTCTATGACCTAATTCATGAGCAACATTAATACCATTTGTGGCTAACAAAATACCAACTGAAATAGCCAAACCAATAATCTCAAATAATGTATAATTATTCACAAGAAGTCGAGAAAAAACAATATATAATAATCCAAAAACAATGGGGATATTTAGATAAAGCATTACGTCAAAAATCCACTTTTTTTTCATATATGAAGCATCTTCATCCGAAAGATTATCTTTCGTTTCTCCAAAAATTAGATCCAACATAGGTAGAATTAAGAATGCATAAAAAACTGCAGAGTATGTCCAAATTCCGTTTGATATAAGTGAAATAAACACAGAAATGGGGACTGTATATGCAAATAGGTATTTAAGATTTTTCATACGTTTTTTAATTTTGGGTAAACACCCAATTTTTATCGAAAGTATTAAATTTTGGGTAATTACCCAAATAAATACGCTTACACTGTAATAGTGTAAGCGTATTATTGATTAAGTAGAGTTCTCTTTTGAAATATCGAACATAAGTTTTACACCAAGAGATTTTAAAATTACCATCTGATTGGATAAGTAAACTTATGCATTAAGAGTGATAAAAATGTTAGGTTTTATTTTTCATTTCCTTGAGGATAACAAAGACTCCAAATATTAGTTCAATAACTCCACCTGTTATTCCACCATAATAAAAGGATTGGTTTGAAATCAAACAGAACACACCCGCAATAATTAAAACTAGTCCTAAAATCCAATATAATTTCATTCCGTAAATTGATTGAAATACGAAATACCTGATACCAATTATCATAAGCATAACAGGATAGAACCAAAGTTTTTGTGTTTGGAAAATCGAATAAGCTATAAAAAGGCCTACAAACAATATAACTGTAGTTTCAGTAGCTAAGGTAGCGAGAGGATTATCTTTTTGGTGTTTTCCAGTTCTATCTAAGAACTTAGCAAAAAGTACACCTAAAGGATAAATTAGCATTCCACCTAAAAAGAAGATTAAAATACTTGTTTCTTTGGTTAAATACAATCCAGATAGTCCAGAAATTAACCAAATTACACCTGAAATTAAGATTCCTGTTCCTCCACCTAGATATGCGATTCGCATGTCTTTTTGAAACTCCTTTAAGTACATATAATTATAGTTTGAGATGGTTTAACTTCAAAAATAATACTTTAAATTTGATCTTAAATAAACCCCTACATTTCAGTAAGGGTCTTGTATATCGATGAGTTCTAACTACTTATTCATATCTGCAATGATAGCTTCTAATCGTGCTAATCTTTCATCTTGTACTTGAAGCTTTTCGTCCTGCTCTTTTAAGGCATTAATCAACACCGGTACTAAGCCTTGATAGTTTACCGCTAACATATCATTATCATCAGTGGTTACTAACTCAGGGAATACCTGTTGGATGTCTTGCGCTAAGACACCTATGGTCTGTCTACCATCCTTTTTGGTGGTATAGGACTTTCCATCTATCAGTAATAGCTTAGCTAGTGTACCCCCTAAAGACATAATATTCATCTTCAACCTTGCATCGGAAGTGGTGTTCAACTCACCATTCACAATTAGGTCTTTGCTTACTGTTGCGTCTCCATTGAACATTACCTTAAAAGCATCAGACCTTACATTATCAGCTGTTCCATTTCCAATTACAAAGGCAGTACCGTTACCTGCTGTATTGGATTTATTATATAGTCCAATTGAAACAGAATGATCTCCACTTGCAGTAGTTCGATATCCCATTGCTGTAGAATAATCTCCACTTGCTGTTGTTTGACTCCCCATTGATGTGGAAGTATTTCCACTTGCTGTTGTTTTATACCCCATTGATGTAGACACAACTCCACTTGCTGTTGTTTGACTTCCCATTGATGTGGAAGTATTTCCACTTGCTGTAGCTTTATAACCCATTGCTGTGGAAACAACTCCGTTTGCTATTGTTTGAGAGCCCATAGCTGTAGACGTATTTCCACTTGCTGTAGCTTGATATCCCATTGCTGTAGAAACATCTCCACTTGCTGTTGTATTATTAGTAGCAACCTGTGCATTTACACACATTCCAATAATCAAGAATCCGATTGTAAGTAGTTTTTTCATTTTGTATTTATTAAAGTGATTCTCAAATATACGAAGAGTGAAATATCTTTTCACTTTTGGTATTTAATAAATAATAAATAATCTATAAACAATCATTTGACCTCTGCCGAATATCTTTTAGTAGAGGTTTTTTTATTGGTTATATTTAAAGTATTCAATGAATTCAACGTAAATCCAATACCCCCAAAGCTGAGTATTCCAGTTCTATAAATTCAAATTAAGCTACATTATAGTGACTTAATTGTTTCTACAGACAATTTTGCAGGATTTGAGGATGAAGCAAAAAAAGAGTTTATAAACACATGATTATTGTTTGAAAAATTATTTCTTAATATACTTTAAAAATATTGAGCAAAGCAAATAAATAATATAAATTAATAATCCATAAAGTGTAGTAATCAATGAGATTTTAAGACCACTTACTAGGATGGCTGGTGAAATTCCTTGAGATGTTTCTATTACTGAAAATGCACTAAAAAGTCCGATTAACTGGCCAAGTATACCGAAAACCAAACCTAGAGTTCCAAGTGATTTTAACCATTGTATTGATTGTAAAAGTTGATTTTCGTCTCCTTTCTTAATAAGAGAGACTATAAAAACTGCTATAAGAGAAAGTAGAATAAGAGTAAGAATTCCCATAAATAAGGGTCCTCCTTGTGAAAATATTTTAAACATAATTCTAATTTTAAAGAGATTTTTTTATCTCCTGGTTTATAAATAAATAACATCTCAAAGATAAACCGAAAAGCTACTAATATTAAAGGTAGAATCCGTTTCAAAAGCAGTAACCTACCGATAAATTCGTTTAAAACTACTAAAATTGATTAGTTTTGAAAGATGATTCTAAAAATTGTTAGGTTTTTAAAAACAGCTTGGTATTGGTTTTTTGCCGGACTATTGTTATTTGTTTTCTTGGTTAGCAAAGGTCATTCTTATGGGAAAGTATTTTACTTTATTACTTTTCT
>CATISV010000108.1 GCA_949541125.1 Flavobacterium sp. SCGC AAA160-P02 | reverse complement strand
GATGGAAATCGAGTCCTTTTTGATATTAAAGATTGGTTATTTGAAGGAATCGTTTTAAAAGAAAAAGAGTTTAGAAAACATGTTGCAAATCATGATTGGTCTCAATATAAAAATTGCTATGTTGCCCTTACCTGTTCTGAAGAAGCAATTATACCTTCATGGGCATACTTGTTAATCTCGTCTGAATTAGCTCCTTTTGCAAAAAAAATTGTCATTGGAAATTTAGAATTATTAGAAACATTGATCTTTAATGAAATTATTCAAAATTTAACTATTGAAGACTTTAGAGATAAACCAGTTATAATTAAGGGTTGTACAGAAAAGCCTGTTCCTTATGCTGCCTTTTCTATATTAATTCAAAAACTTGTTCCTGTTGCTAAAAAAATCATGTATGGAGAAGCTTGTTCAACCGTTCCCTTGTATAAGAGAAAAAAATAATTTTTATTTTTTAATGAAGGTTTTAAATTTATGTCTCCAAAATAGACTATTGAAAAAACTATCTATTGGATTGATTTTATTCTCGTACTCTTGTTTCTCTCAACAAGAAATCAATTCTATCTCTAAAACCGATTCTATTGAAAAAGCTAGGTTGGTGGAGAAAATAAATGTGCTACAAGGAAAATTAGACTCCATTAACAAAAAAGAGGCTCAAGAAAAAGAAAAAATTATTAAAGATTGGTCAGTGGAGGGTCGTACTACCTTCCTTTTCAATCAAACTTCCTTTTCGAATTGGACAGCTGGTGGTGAAAACAATGTTGCAGGAACCATTGGAGTGAACTATGATTTCAACTACAAAAATGAAAAGTGGAAATGGGATAATAAGATCATAGCATCTTATGGTTCTACTTATATCAAAAGTCAAGGGTATCGAAAAACAGATGATCGTTTTGAATACAACTCAATTTTAGCCCTAAATACAGTTGAAGATTGGTACTTCTCATTTTTCTCAAACTTTATTTCTCAATTTTCTAGAGGATTTGATTATTCTCAAAACCCTAAGGTAGAGGTTTCTTCGGTTTTTTCTCCAGCATATTTAAGCTTTGGCCCAGGAAT
The DNA here is from genome assembly GCA_949541125.1 of Flavobacterium sp. SCGC AAA160-P02. Lineage (GTDB taxonomy): Bacteria > Bacteroidota > Bacteroidia > Flavobacteriales > Flavobacteriaceae > Polaribacter. The sequence goes on along the minus strand of CATISV010000108.1, from coordinate 547 downwards.
TTTATGGAGGAAAAGTGAAGACATAAGAGTCAATATTGCTCCAGCTACCTCAAGATTTATTTTTGTTTCAAAACCTTTTTCTGGCATGTATGGAGTCCCTGAAGGGAAAAGATCTATTTTCGGAATTGGTTTAAATATCTCTGCTTTCCTAAAATTTAAATTGATGGATGACGTGACTATGGAGAATATTATTGCCCTGTACTCAGACTATTTAGACAATCCACAAAATATTGACATTAACCATCAAGCTAATTTTCGAGTTGCAATTAATAAATATTTGTCAATGAATTTAACAATCCATCTCATTTCTGATTCAAATGCTTCAAAAAGAATTCAATTTCGACAACTCTTTGGCTTGGGGGTCAATTACACATTTCACAAAATCTAACCCCAAAGGATATGATTTTGAATTGAATAAATTTTAGGACTCTTTGTAGTCATAATATAAGAAGTCATTGTAAGGAAAACGTTGAACATGAATCTCCTTTACTTGATCATAGGCTAACTCTTTAAACGCTTCAAGGTTTTCTTTTTTTAATGCTGAAAT
>CATISV010000107.1 GCA_949541125.1 Flavobacterium sp. SCGC AAA160-P02 | reverse complement strand
CCTTCAGCGATACAAATGGCAGAATAGCCTGTATACGTTCCTATTTCTAGGACGTTTTTAGGCTGAATAAGTTTAGAAATCATCGATAAAACCCTTCCTTGAAATGCGCCACTTAACATTCTTGGATTCATTACTTTTTGCCATGTTTCTTTCGTCAATTCTTGTAAGATCTTTGGTTCTTTTTGTGAATGAGCCAAAATATACTTATCTATGCTCTCAGGTAAAAAATTCATTCTTGGTAAGATTATATCGTGTTGAACTATTGCCGCTTTAATTCTCGAATATACGATATTTTCATCCTTCTATTGTCTGTAATTCCATGGCAATTAGAGTCCTTCTTTTTTTTAAAACGATCATATAAAAATGGCGCTTGTCAAGAAAACCCAGTCCTTTTGTTTTTTAACCTTCCCTATTCGCTTTGTTCAAAACTACTAAGCTATTTTTTGTACTTTTGGACAAATTATTAGTAATGAAAAAATTCTTTATCAAATATGATTTATTTAGCTTATCAATGGGAATAATATTCATGTTGCTTGGTTGGCTCTATCCAGACAACTCTTCCTTTGACAACTACTTAGCCGCAGGGTTTTATTTATTGTCTGCTCTTGGTTTTGTTGGCTATATATTGGGGACAATTTTCAAAATGAAAAATAAATGAAAAAAGGACTCCATTTAATTGAGCTCCTGCTTAATTGAATTCTATTGATGTTTCGTACTTTTACCAAACTTTAAATACATTTAGTATGTCTCTAGCGAAGAAAGAATATAAAAGGATTACTACCAAGTCTTTGGTTGAAATGAAGACTAATGGAGAAAAGATATCAATGCTAACAGCCTATGATTATACCATGGCTAAAATTGTTGATGGTGCAGGGATTGATGTAATTCTTGTTGGGGATTCCGCTTCAAATGTTATGGCGGGTCATGAAACAACACTCCCAATTACTTTGAATGAAATGATTTATCATGCTAGCTCTGTGGTTAGGGCGGTAGAACGCTCTTTGGTTGTTGTTGATTTGCCTTTTGGAAGTTATCAATCAGACCCTAAGGAAGCATTGCGTTCTGCCATCAGAATCATGAAAGAAAGCGGGGCTCACTCAATAAAAGTAGAGGGTGGTAAAAAAATTAAAGAGTCTATTAAACGTATTTTAAACGCAGGAATTCCTGTAATGGGTCATTTAGGGCTAACACCACAATCTATTTATAAATTTGGAACCTATACTGTTAGGGCAAAAGAGGAAGAAGAGGCAGAACAATTATTAAAAGATGCGGTGCTGTTAGAAAAATTAGGTTGTTTTGCGCTTGTTTTAGAAAAAGTTCCTGCTGCATTAGCGGAAAAAGTCGCGAAGGCTATTTCCATTCCTGTAATTGGAATTGGAGCTGGTGGAGGTGTTGATGGTCAGGTTCTAGTGACGCATGATATGTTGGGAATGACACAAGAATTTCATCCTCGTTTTTTAAGAAGATACCTTGACCTTCACTCGGAAATGACCTCAGCCTTTAAAAATTATATTTCTGATGTGAAGAGCCAGCTTTTTCCAAACGACAAAGAACAATATTAATTTAACATATTAGTCTGTTAATTTGAAAATTCTTCATGTAGATATTAATCACCCTACTCTTATAGAACAGCTCTCTGCTGCAGGTTATGAAAATCATGAAGATTATGCCTCAACTAAATCGGAGATCGAAAATACTATAAATTTATATGACGGTCTTATCATTCGTAGTCGTTTTTCAATAGATCGCTCCTTTCTAAAGAAAGCAACAAAATTAAAGTTTATTGCTAGAGTTGGTTCTGGGCTAGAGAATATTGATGCTAGTGATGCTTTGTTTAGAGGAATTAAACTTATTAATGCTCCTGAGGGGAATAGAAATGCTGTTGCAGAGCACGCCTTAGGAATGTTATTATCTCTATTTAATAAGATACACAAAGCTGATAAT
>CATISV010000106.1 GCA_949541125.1 Flavobacterium sp. SCGC AAA160-P02 | reverse complement strand
GATTTAAAAGAATTTTGGCATTTTGGTCAATATGTAGAAAATAATTCTGCTTTAGAAGAAGAATATCATGAAAATGTCTACGTTGAAGAGCTTCCTAACTTTAATGAAATAGGTAAAACCACCTATAAAATGCTGGAAAAAACGGCAAAATATGTTTTGCGTTCTTTGGCCTTACATTTAGGACTAGAAGAAACATACTTTGATGATTATATTCATAATGGAAATAGTATTTTAAGACCTATTCATTATCCTCCCATTCAGACTGAGCCAAAAAATGCAGTAAGAGCTGCTTCACATGGAGATATCAACCTGATTACACTACTAATGGGAGCACAAGGAAAAGGGTTACAAGTTCAAAATCATGAAGGGGAATGGATTGATGCGGTTGCAGAACCCGATGAATTAATGATTAATGTTGGTGATATGTTATCACGTCATACGAACAACAAATTAAAATCAACTATTCATAGAGTAACCAACCCACCGAGAGAATTATGGGGAACATCTAGATATTCTATCCCATTTTTTATGCATCCGATTAGTGATATGAAATTAGATGTTTTAGAAGAATGTATCGATGAAAAAAATCCCAAACAGTTTAGTGATATTACTGCAGGAGAATTCTTAAACGAACGCCTCCGTGAATTAGGACTAACAAAGTGATTTTGTATGGATTTACGAGATCAACTAAAAAAAATATTTCCAGATCATAAAATTTCCGAGGAACCTATAAAGCAGGATCATTCCAATATTTGGATTCAAAATGAACCTCTTTTGTGTAAATATGAAAAAAGAAAGGGAAAGCCTATTACTATTATCGATGGTTATCATGGAGCTACGAAAGATTTTAAAATGTTAGCCAAAGAAATAAAGACAAAATTAAGTGTCGGTGGAAGCTTTAAAAATAATTCAATCATTATTCAAGGTGACTATAGAGATAAAATCATGGATATTTTAAAGAAAAAAGGCTTCATCGTTAAACGAGTTGGTGGTTAAATTGTCAAAGATGAAAATAAATAATTCAGAATTAATTTTAAATGCAGATGGAAGTATCTACCACTTAAATTTAAAACCCGAAAATATTTCCAATGATATTATCTTTGTTGGTGATCAAGATCGTGTAGATAAAGTAACTAACTATTTTGACAACATTGAGTTTTCAACCCAAAAAAGAGAGTTCAAAACTACAACAGGAATCTATAAAGGAAAACGATTGTCTGTAATTTCCACAGGAATTGGCTCTGATAATATTGATATTGTACTAAATGAGTTGGATGCTTTGGTTAATATTGATTTGAAAAACAAAACATTCAAAAAAAATCATACAGCTTTAAATATTGTTAGAATTGGCACTTCAGGTTCTTTACAAAAAGACATTCCTGTTGACTCTTTTCTAATGAATACCTATGCTTTGGATATGAATGGGATGTTACGTTTTTATAAAGTAGACGATATAAGTCATCCAGAATTAGAAGATGCTTTTGTATCACACACAAATTGGAATGTTAAAAAGGCCTACCCAATCATTATATCAAATAGTAAAATGTTGGAGGACAAAATAAGTTCTGACAACATTTATAAAGGAATGACGGCTACTGCAGGAGGTTTTTATGGTCCTCAAGGAAGAGTTTTAAGGCTCTCCATAGAAGATCCTAATTTGAATCAAAAAATTGATTCGTTTAATTATAAAGGTGTTCGAATAACCAATTTAGAAATGGAAACATCAGCCATTTATGGACTGTCCAAATTGTTAGGTCATCATGCCTGTTCAATGAATGCTATTATTGCCAATAGGGCTATCGGTCAATTTAGTAATAACCCTCATAGGGTTGTTCTTGATTTAATCGAATATACTTTAAATAAATTACTAGCATAAAAATTAAAAATTCTAAAAAATTGTATATTTGAATTTTAAACAATCCTTTGCTATATGAAACCGAGAATCATTGTCATTATTTTTGTTTTTGGAGTTTTAACTTTATCTTCTTGTAGAAGTACTTCAACACCATGTGGCTTGGCTGATGCTTCCCCTAAAAAAATTCATTCAGCACAATCAACTTCTTTATTAGTAAACTTTGACGATGTAGTTTAATTTAAGGATTCCCTTAATCATATTAATTCTACCTAATCACTCAATTGAAAAAATCACCATTCAATTACTGATTTTCCTATATTCTTAAGGTATTCATTTGTTTGAGAAAAATGTTTATTTCCAAACCAATATCCCCTATTAGCACTTAATGGAGAGGGATGACCACTGGTTAAAATATGATGTTTTAATTTGTCTATCCGATTCCCTTTTCTCTTTGCAAATCCACCCCATAGCAAAAAAACAATTTGTTCTTTTTGATCAGATATTTGCTGAATAACGGCATCTGTGAATTGTTCCCATCCCTGATTTTGATGACTACCAGCCTCATGAGCTCTTACAGTTAAAGTAGCATTTAATAATAAGACACCCTGTTTGGCCCAAAAAGATAAGTCGCCAGAAATTGGAACAGGTTTATTGATGTCTGAGAGCAATTCTCTAAAAATATTATTGAGAGATGGTGGATGAGGAGTCCCGTCATTCACAGAAAAGCATAATCCATTTGCTTGTGAAATACCATGATAGGGATCTTGTCCAATAATAACTACTTTTACATCATTAAAAGGGCAAAAATCAAAGGCGGCAAAAATATCTTTACCTTGAGGAAAGCACTGATTGATTTTATATTCATTTTTAACAAATTCAGTCAATTTTATGAAATAATCTTTTTTAAATTCTGATTGTAATATTTTTTTCCAACTTTCCTCAATTTTAACGTTCATTCTTTGCTATTTTTGTAGGAATCAAATATAATGGTTTGAGTATATATATTTCTGATAAAACATTACAAGATTTAGAATTTAGAACGGTTTTAGAACAAATTGCAAGCT
>CATISV010000105.1 GCA_949541125.1 Flavobacterium sp. SCGC AAA160-P02 | reverse complement strand
TCATTACTAAAATTGGTCGATATATCCGTGGATGCTTCATTTAAATTAAAATATGAATAACCATCCGTATCATCATCACATTGCTTGAGCTCTACAGAATCTGTGATGATGGGAAGAGGGTCAACAATAAGCTCAAAACTCATGAAAGAGCTATTAACACTATCATCAGAAATAGCATTGCAATTGGGATTATTGATGTTTTCAACTCTAACATAAACTCTTTGAGAGTTGGTAACGGGGTAATCGATAGTTTTATCGATTGGATTTGAAGTACTACTAGTTTGAGCATCTATCAAGGTTTCGTGATAAGAAACATTAAATAGATTAGGATCTAGTGCTCCTAAAATTTCGTTATCCTTAGTACCTAGGACAAAACTAGAAATATCATCTGTATCTGATCCTGATGCTGTATCGTCACACAATCTGTAATCTGTTGGTTGTGTAGGTATTGGAACGTCGGTTACTTTTAATTTAAATTCTGAGGTAATATAACATGTATTGTTATTTATATTGTGAATTCGAACGTATACTGTTGGATTAGTTGAAGTATTAACTCGATATGGATTCGGTAATATAAGGGCAGAATCATTATCCATTGCACCTGTTAAATCACTAAAGTATATTACTTCAAAAAGAGCTGGATCTAAGCTTGAGTCTAAGCTAGAAAGTATTTCAGGAGTTTGATCTGCTTGTAAATCAAAATCCAGAAAACCAACTCTATTCTCATCACAACGATTAATATCTTCAGGATCAGAAATAAGTACAGGTTGCGGATTCACAGTTAAAATAATAGCATTGGAAGTGTCATCACAACTATTTCCTACTCTTTGTAAAAATACTCTGTATAAATTATTATCAAGAGACAACTGTAAATTGGTAATTTCTAAAGATGTAGTGGTCGCACCACTATACGTCGCATCATCCGCAATAGGATTCCAACTCGTTCCCCCATCGTTACTTACTTCCCATTGGAAAGTATCCGCAGTAGAATCTATGGATATGATAGAAGTAGATCCTTCACAAAAAGCAACATCTTCAAAAGATGTATTTAGTATAATGGGAGCTCCAATACTATAGTCAGAATTTGGAATTGTATAGCCATCAGAGATCCCAGTGACTCTTCCTTGACCATCTACTGTTACTGGAGATGTTCCAATAATATCATCTGTATCTGGATCCATATATCCAGCCTCAATAACATCTGGACATAAATCTCCATCGCTATCAGCATCTAAATAACTGAAAATCGTATCTGTATCTGGATCTGCAATAGTGTAATTTAAAACAAAACTATCTGGAGTTGTTTCTAAATTATCAACCAAACCATTGATCCCTACCGTGGTATCTGCATTGTCAATTCGTCCATCCAAATCAGTATCATTTTGAGCATGTCCAGCTTCAAATAAATCATACACTCCATCATTATCAGAATCAGCATCTAAATGATCTAAAATACCATCAAGATCAGAATCTATTGGATTTACAGGACTAGTAAACACGTCATCAAGTCCATCTAGATTCGCATCAGTCCCTAATAGTGTAACTAGAGAACCTTGCGCTTCAATGATATCTGGTATCCCGTCATTATCAGAATCAATATCAAAAGCATTTACAATTCCATCATTATCATCATCAATCCCAAAACAAGTTAGAATAAGGTTTCCTTCAAATGTTGAGTTTTCAGTAGTATTATTCAATTTATGTTTAAATGTAACTTGACTAACACTGTTGGCAACTAGTCTATATGGTGTTGTTCCATCTGGTGTTGGGTTAAATTTAAAACGAATTTCAGCAGAAGAAAAATTGGTAATCCCAGTTTCAAAAATAGCATCAAAATCCGTATCCACTAATAATATATTATCAGGATCTAGTAATGTAATATTTTTTGAATTAGGACCTATCGTTAAGATAAAAGTTTCGCCAATAACATTCGTATGAGATATGCTTGCGTTTTGTGTAAGTTCTATATTAGAAGGTTCATCAAAATCAAGAACATATTCTAATTCAGAATTTGCACCTGCATCAACAGTCGTTGTAAAATTACTTGCAGTATCTCCAGATAAAGAGGAAGTGCCTGTTTGATTTAAGTTGGTTGTAATAAAAGATGCTTCTATAGAACCATCGCTAAAATTTAGAACAGGAGCATTGGTGTCTGAAAAGTCAATAATAACATTTCCTCGAGATTCATCACAATTTAAAATTCCATCGTTGTCTAGATCAATATCAATATTGTCTATAATTAAATCACTATCTAAGTCATCAGGGCATTCACTTACAGGAATTATTTGAGAATCAAAAACGGAACCAGAACAGAGAAGAGTTCCTATTAATTTGTAATTACCAGGTAGATTTGGTGTTAGTGTTCCGGTAGTGTTTCCAGTACTCACAAATCCAGTACCATCATCATAAAACCATTCAACAGAATCAAATAAATCGGTATTAATTGATTGTAAGGTAATATTTGGAATACAATTTCCAAGGGAGGAGATATCTGTAGTAAAGTTAATTTCTGGTGGTGATGGAAATCCAGAATAAAAGCTACCAGAGGCAGCAAATCCATTTTGGTTAAAATAAGCACAATAGAGTTCTCCTGTACTTTGAACAGAGATATTCCCAGAAAGACCTGTAACCTTATATGTGATGTAGTCTGAATTACCATCAACATTAAAAGGGCCTTGAGTAGAAAAGCTATCAATTGGTAATCCGTTAATGTTTACCGTGGCGTCAATATTAGTGACTATGGATACTCCTCCAGAAAAAACGGCATCTCCTATATTATCAATATAGGCTATATTGTCTACATCCCCTCTGTTTTCACAACTCAAAGGAGGAACAAAAAACATTCCTTGATTGGGTTGTGAATTTGGCTCACCTCCAATACCTTGGTAAACAAATACGGGATTTGATGTATTCACGTACATATTACCATTTGTATTATACCCGTTCCCATTATTATTAATACCATCTCCTTCTATAACAACCCATTGTCCAGCATTTAGAGTCGCTTCCGATGTTGAATTACCATTCACAAAAACCTCAGTATTGTCTTGATGTGCGATAATTAAAACATTTTCCCACTGGTCTCCATCATTTGGAGTTGAATTAGAACCATCTCCACCACCATTTCCCCGAACAAAAATATATTCGTTTCCTACTTTATCAACATCAACAATTTGGTCAATACCAAAATCTCTTCCATTACCAACTGCAAAGCTTCCTGTTCCAGACCCTGAATTCATAACAATAGGTTTATCCGAACTTACTAGGGTTCCAATCAAATCATTGGGACTACCACCGTAATCAACAGCAACAGCAAGCATATAGCTTTCACCTTCGTTTAATGATACATTAATTTGTGTATCTCCTGTATGATTTATAATATTAATTCCTGGGGTAAAATCACTAAAAGAAACATTGGTGTTGTTTTCAGTTGCCATGACTGAGAGATAAGTTAAAAACCCACCAACACTATTATTGTTTTCTGTAGCAAATCCACCAGCTCTAAATACTGTTCCAAGAGCCGAAAGTCCTTTGCTTACAAGAGCTCCAGCTTGGTATTGTTGAGTGTATGAAGAACGAAACCGGACAGAAACATAAATAACATCACTAGCCTCTATGATATAACCTCTATCAGTGATCAGAGTATTCGATAGATTTTCAGGTATTGATAATTGAGTATCTGAATCAGTATCCAAATTAGCTGAGGGATCTGCAGGGTCTTCTCCATCTTCTACTATCCTATAAAGAAATGGATTCGCATTAGATACGACACCCGAATAATCATTATTAGGGTTCCCTATGGTTTTGATTGTAAAGGATATATCTTCATTTCTTGGTGTAGAAATATAAATGTATTGATCTGCAATATCTAATCCATCACTGGTAACTGGTGGTATATAGTGTTTGGTACTTAACTGTGCATAAATTGTTATAAATGACGCTAAAAAAAGTGTAAAAAATAGGAGGTGCTTTCTATGCATAAAAGTTGATAATAACGTTTTTTTACTAACGTCAAATATACTAGAAAAGTATCACAAATCTCTCTTTTTTAATAATACATAAGAACAGTAGATAAAAATAAAGGACCAAATAGAAACAATCACGATATCTGAAATTTGAACATTGTGACTTTTGGTAATTTCTTGACCAGCCATATTGGCCATTGTTTTCGCAACATTTAATCTTGAACCTGGTTCTACTATCAAATTAGACATTGATTCTAATGGTAAAAATCTAATCCCTTCATTAGCTTTATCTACTGACTCCATTCCGCCCATATGTCTATTAAAAAATAGAAGGATTAACCAAATTATTTTTTCAAAAAAATACCAAACGATGATTCCTCCAATAGCAAAAGCTGATCGCTTTACTAATATGCCCATAAACAAACCAAAAGAAAAGAATCCAATTAATTTTATGAAAAAAGCAATTAAATATTCAAGGTCTGAGAAAATAATGGATAGTTCATTATAATCAGAATATAATAAACCCAAAATTAGGGATATAGTAAATATGAATATAGTAGAGATTAATGCAAAAATAATCACCATATAAAATTTAGATAGAATAAATTCTTTTTTACTCAAGCCATCAATTAAATTTTGTTTTAAAGTTTTATAACTATACTCGTTAGAGATCATAGAAACGATGACGATTAAAAGAAAAAATTTAAAGAATGAAGCAACATAGGTATTAAAATGCCAAATGAAAGGGAAATTAAAAATCCCTTGATCAGCCAAATGAAATTTGATAAAACCAAAATCAAATTTGATGGCTGCTATTAGTGCTATAGATGTTAATAGAGCGAAGTATATGATAGTAAGGACTTTACTGGCCTTATTGTGCTTCAGTTTGTAAAATTCTATAGAAAGCAGTCTTAACATATTATTAAATTTTGATAAAATTAATGATGGTTTGTAAGATCTAAAAATTGTTGCTCTAAACTTGGTTTACGATTTACCAAATGCGAGACTGTAATTCCATTTTCAAATAAGAAAGTGTTTATTTTAGATGCTTCCATGGGTTCTTTTAATGTCGCAATTACAAGCTCTCCTTCCTTTTTTACTGAGCTAATACTCTTGTGTTCTTCTAATAGCCTAATTAACTTTGACTCTTCATCAATTACTTTTAATTCAAAGAAACCATAAGAGCTTGTCATTTCATCAACTCTTCCACTATATAATTTCGATCCTTTTCTAATTACAACTACATGACTACAAACTTTTTCTACCTCATCTAAAAGGTGAGAGGCCAATAAGATGGTTGTTCCGGATTTTGCAATTTCTTTTATAATTTGTCGTATTTCATGTATTCCCTGAGGATCTAAACCATTTGTTGGTTCATCTAAGATTAAAATTTCAGGATCATTTAGCAATGCAGAAGCAATTGCCATGCGTTGTTTCATCCCCAGAGAAAAAGTTCTAAATTTACTATTTCTTCTTTCATATAGATTAACAATCTTTAATTTCTCTTCAATTTTTTTAGTAGATATCTCCTTTATTTTACATGTTAATGATAGATTTTGAGTAGCTGTCATATATGGATAAAAGTTTGGGCGCTCTATAATTGCCCCAACTTTTTTAAGTGCTTCATGTGTGGATGCATCTCCATTAAACCAACTAAAATTACCAGAAGTTTTGTTAACGACATTTAAAATAATTCCTAAAGTAGTAGATTTACCACTTCCATTTGGGCCTAATATTCCGTATACATTTCCTTTTTTTATATCAAAAGAAAGATTATTTACTGCGTGAATATAACCAAATCTTTTATTGAGGTTTTTAAGAGATAAAATTGTTTCCAAGAAATTTTTGTTTGTTGATATTTAGTATGACGAACAAGATACTAATATGTTACTACAGTAACTATTTATATAATTAAAGGAATGATAAAATGGTGATAAATGGTTAATAGTTGTCGAAATCTATGTTGTCTAAACTTTCAAAATCATCCTCAAATTCATGACCCAAATCATTCTCTATATTTTCTGCTTTAAAATTTTTTTCAGGAGCTTTTTCGGGGGGTTCTCCAATAGATAAAATTGTATTAGGTAAATTATCATTACTTTCTCCGGATATTTCTATAGTTTCTACATAAAATGTCCACATGTGTAAAAAATCGTATACATAAATTAGTTTATCTCCAACGTTAGGGAGTGTTTTTCTAATAAAACATTGTTGCATAGAAATGCCTTCGCCAGCTTCAGACATATTAAATAAAGGTATTTCTTCTCCTTGATTCCATTCATCATCAGTTCTATAAAATGAAGCCATCTCTAAGGCATCAAAACCAAATGATTTTGCTATTATTAAATGGAGGGTCTCTAAATGTATTGAGTTATTGACTAAAATAGTTCTTATAACATCTTTTTTTGTATCTAAAACAATTCTGATTTTGTACATTTTTTCTTCATTTTTTTATGGAACAAAATTACAATTTTTTATATGTATTTTTGTGTGTCAAAAGAATAGTATGAATAAAAGTGAAATTTTAAAAAGATTAAATCAAAGGTCTAAAAATACATTGATGAAAACCTTAGGTATTGAGTATATTGATGTTGGAGAAGATTATTTAACCGCAAAAATGTCTGTTAACCCTCAAGTTCATCAGCCCTATGGTCAGTTACATGGTGGTGCAACTGCTGCTCTTGCTGAATCTGTTGGTAGTGCGGCATCACATTTTTTTATTGATACCGATAAGCAATTAATTAACGGAATTGAATTAACAATTAATCATATTAAAAGTAAAAGAAAAGGAGAAGTTTTTGCTACTGCTAGAAATATTCACAAAGGGAGATCTACACATCTATGGGAAGTTAGAATTATTGATGAAAACAATCAGTTGATTTCCATATGTAAAATGACAAATATTGTTTTAGATAAAAAATAGTTTGGTCAAATTTTAAAAATTTAATTAGAACATTTAAAATAGTTAAATTGAGTTTAATCTTCAGTAAAATTATAACTTCTTACAAGCAAAACCTTCCTTTTGTCTGTTTCAAAAAACCAAATACTTCTCAGTTAAGAGCGTATTTTGAAAATGATTCTTCGTTACGATATTCAGATTCTTTTGAAGATTCTGGTTTTGTGTTTTCGCCTTTTGATGATAAAACTCCTACAATTATTTTTTTAAATGACACCTGTGAGGTCCTTGATGAAAAATATGAAAGTAATCCTTTGAGATTTTCAAAAAAGAACAACAAGAAAGTATTATCAGATAAAGAAAGTCATTTAAAATTAGTTCGCAAAGCGATCAATGCAATCCAAAACAAAGAGTTTGTAAAGGTTGTTTTATCTAGAAAAGAAACTATTCAAACAAAAGGAATTGATTTATTAGATGTTTTTGAAAGACTCCTGCAAAAATACCACAATGCGTTTGTATATATATGGTTTCATCCTAAAGTTGGTTTATGGATGGGAGCAACACCAGAAAAACTCATGACATTAAAAAAAGGAGAATTTCATACGGTGGCATTAGCGGGTACAAAAAATTATAATGGTTTTCTTGATCCGGTTTGGGGAGCAAAAGAAAATAAAGAGCATCAATATGTTATTGATTATATTGTTTCACGAATCAAAGACCAGAAAAACGGATTAATTTTAAAGGAATTTACCATTTCCGATACCTACACAACTAGAGCAGGTAATTTACTTCATCTCAAAGCAGATATCAAGGGATTCATTGGTGATTTTAACTTAAAAGCCTTCATATATACTTTACACCCAACTCCAGCAGTTTGTGGATTGCCCAAAGAGTCAGCTAAATCTTTTATTATAGAAAATGAAAATTATAAAAGAACTTACTATACTGGCTTTTTGGGTGAAATCAATATAGACTCGAAAACAGAATTGTTTGTGAATTTAAGATGTGTGGAAATCGACGGAGATAATGCTTTTATTTATGTAGGTGGAGGTATTACAAATGATAGTGATCCTGAAAAAGAATGGGTAGAAACAATTTATAAAACTAGAACCATTAAAAGTGTACTATAAAAAAGCCATCAAAAAAATGATGGCTTTTCGTGAAATTGAATTTGAATTGCAGATATTAAATATCTTCGAAACTAACATCTGTAAAACTTTCGGTATTTTTGTTGTCTTGAGAACTCTTCTCTTCTTTTTTGTAATCTTTTTGATGACGTTCGCTGATTACTTCAGAACCTTTTTCATCTAAAATAAATTCTGTTGCCTTAGATAACATTTCTTTAAAGTCAGTAAAATCCTCCTTATATAAATAAATTTTGTGTTTTTGATAATGGAACGAGCCATCATCATGTGTAAATTTTTTACTTTCTGTAATTGTTAGGTAATAATCTTCTGCTTTTGTGGATCTAACATCAAAAAAGTAAGTTCTTCTTCCTGCTCTTAATACTTGTGAGAATATCTCTTCTTGCTCAATTCTTTCTCCCATAAATTTATAAAAATATAGTTTTCGTTACACTAATCTGGTAACAAATCTAATAAAATATTTTACTTAGCAAAATATCAGACTAGATTTCTTTTTCTAAAAGTTGCTGATCATATAATTGTTTGTAGTAGCCTTTTTGCTTTATTAATTGATTGTGAGAGCCTTGCTGAATGATTCTTCCTTCATTTAGAACAATAATTTTATCAGCATTTTTAACTGAAGATATTCTGTGGCTTATAATAAAAGTTGTTTTCTCCTCAGAAACTTTTTCTAAATTTGTTAAAATCTTCTCTTCTGTTTCTGTGTCAACAGCTGAAAGACAATCATCAAAAATTAATATATGTGGATCTTTTATGATTGCTCTTGCAATAGAAACCCTTTGTTTTTGTCCTCCAGATAAGGTAAGACCTCGCTCTCCTAATACAGTATTGTAGCCATCTTTAAAACCCACGATATCCTGATGGACAACAGCTTTTTTAGCAGCTGTAACAATTTCTTGATTCGTTGCTTCTTTTTTGCCAAATTTTATGTTATTCGAAATGGTATCTGAAAATAAAAATGGATCCTGAGGCACAAATCCAATGTTCTTTCTTAAATCAATTAAATTGATTTCTTTTATTGGAGTATTATCGATAGTTATATTGCCATAACTAACGTCGTATAATCTAGAAATTAGATTAACAATGGAAGACTTACCAGAACCGGTTTTACCAAGAATAGCAATTGTTTCTCCTGATTTTACAGAAAAACTTATGTTCTTTAGTGCTTTTATATGTGTGTCATCGTAAATAAGAGACACATCATTAAATGTAATAATTCCATTAGGTGCGAAAGACTTGGTTGTATTATTTTGAATTTCGGGAATCTCCTTTAAAAATTCATTTATTCTTTTTTGTGAAGCCTCAGCTTGTTGTATCATAGAAGTTACCCAACCAACAACTGCTACTGGCCATGTTAGCATATTTACATATAAGATAAACTCAGCTATGACACCAATTGGAATTTCACCATTAATGTACTGCTTACCACCAATATAAATAACTAATAAATTGCTTATTCCTATTAAAAGAATCATCAATGGGAAAAAAAGAGCTTGAACTTTATGTAAGCGAATATTTTTTTCTTTGCTTTTATCTGCGATTTCATCAAACCCAGCAATAACCATCCCTTCAATTCCATAAGACTTTACAACATTTATTCCAGACAAAAACTCTTGATTGTAAGTTGTTAATTTCGATAAATATTCTTGAACAATGGTGCTTCTTTGGTTGATTATTTTACTAATGTAAAAAATGGAAACGGATAATATCGGAAAAGGAATTAATGTATAGAGGGTTAGGGTAGAATCAATCCTTAGCATCTGAGTAAATCCTATAATAAATAAAAAAATCATATTCATAGAATACATTACCACAGGGCCAAAGTACATTCTCACCTTAGTTACATCTTCACTGATGCGGTTCATCAAATCACCAGTTCTGTTTTTTTTGTAAAAATTGATAGAAAGTTTTTGGTATTGTTCATAAATTTCATTTTTCAAATCAAATTCAATTAATCTAGAAGTCACAATAATCATTTGTCTCATAAAAAAAGTGAGTAATCCCGCCAATATTGCTAAAGCTACAATTAAAAAAATATTCCAAAGTAAATCTTCTTTAACAACAGATTTGTTTAAAATTTCTCCCTTCATATAACGTTCAACAGCATTCAAAGATTTACCAATAATTCTTGGAATTTGTAAAGAGATTATTTTAGTGAATATGGTAATAAATATGCCTATCAACAATCTCCATTTGTACTTTAAAAAATATTTATCTAAATATCGTAAGGCTTTCATTAATGAAGGTTATGGTTAGTAAATATATAATTTAGATGCAATTAATTTGTTATTATTTGAAGATATCTTATTTTTGCACATTATTTTTTAAGAAATATTCATTTTTTTAAACACTTTAATGACATTACAAACTATATATTCTGACCAAATTAAGAAAGATCCAGTATTCGGACAATTTTCTTTTGACGGTCACCAACAAGTTGTTTTTTGTAACGACGAAGATACAGGTTTAAAAGCAATTATTGGTATACACAATACTGTTTTAGGTCCTGCTTTAGGGGGTACTAGAATGTGGAATTATAAAAGTGAATGGAATGCTTTAAACGATGTTTTACGTTTGTCAAGAGGAATGACATATAAATCTGCAATTACAGGCTTAAACCTTGGTGGAGGAAAGGCTGTTATTATTGGAGATGCAAAAAAACAAAAGAATGATGATTTGATGAGAAAGTTTGGTGAGTTTGTTAATTCACTGAGCGGTAGATACATAACAGCAGAGGATGTTGGAATGGAAACAAGAGATATGGACATCATCAAGGAAGTAACTCCATATGTTACAGGGGTTTCTGAATCTAATGGAGGTTCAGGTAATCCATCGCCAGTGACTGCTTATGGTGTATACATGGGAATGAAAGCAGCTTCTAAATATAAATTTGGTACAGATAGTTTAGAAGGAAAAAAAATATTAGTGCAAGGAGTTGGTCATGTAGGAGAGACTTTAGTGAAATATATTACAGATGAAGGAGCAATGGTAATTATAAATGATATCAATGAAGATCGTTTACAAGAATTATCAAAAAAATATGATGCTCGTGTTGTCTTAGGGAATGCTATCTACAATCTAGACCTTGATATTTATTCACCTTGCGCATTAGGGGCTACAATTAACGATACAACCATACAGCAATTAAAAACAAAAGTAATTGCAGGTGCTGCTAATAATCAATTGGCCAATGAAATTAAACATGCTAGAATTTTAAGGGATAAAGGGATTGCTTATGCGCCAGATTTTCTTATTAATGCAGGAGGTATTATTAATGTATTTAGTGAAATAGAAGGATACACTAAAGAAGAAAGTCTCAGAAAAACAGAAAATATATATAACACAACTTTAGAAATTTTCAAACTTTCAGATAGAGAAAACATATCAACACACAGAGCTGCATTTAATATCGCTCAAAATAGAATAGATAAACACAAAAAAAATAAAAACTCTTAACATACCTAAAGAAATAATTTTATTTTTGCAGAGCAAATGATTTTTATCACTTGCTTTTTTTATTTTAACACGTTCTTTAAATGATTAATAGAAGACATATAAGAGTTAAGGTTATGCAATCTTTATACTCGATGATAAAATCAAATAATGATGACATCGTAAAAGAAGAAAAATTCATGAAATTTAGCATAAAAAAAATGTATGATTTATATGTTTTACTTTTACAACTTATGGTTGAAGTTCAACAATTGGCTGAACAGAGATTGGAAATTTCAAAGAAAAAACATCTTGCTACTAAAGAGGATTTGTCACCTAACAGGAAATTTGTTGAAAATAGATTGCTAAAGAAAATTGCAGAAAGTACCTCTTTGTCTCTTCATATTAAAACTCAAAAATTACATAATTGGTCTACAGATAATAAATATGTTAAAATTATTTGGGATAGATTACAAAAGAGTGATTTGTTTTTGAGATATTTAAATTCAGTGGAAGATTCATATGAAGAAGATAAAAGTTTTGTGATTGAATTTTTCACTAAAATTATAGCTCCAAATTCAAAGTTGGCCGATTATTTTGAAGGTGAAAATATAACGTGGGTAGATGATTTGCCTTTTGTAAATACATGGATCGTAAAATCACTTAACAAACTCAATTCCTCTAGTCCTTTTTTATTGGGAGGCTTATATAAGAACAAAGAGGATGAAGATTTTGTGTCCGAATTATTTAAAAAAGTTATTCTTAACCACTGCACTTTTGAAAATGATATAAAGATTCACACTCCAAACTGGGAATCTGATAGAATTGCTGATGTTGACATGATTTTAATCAAAATGGGGATTAGTGAGTTTTTATATTTTTCATCTATTCCTGTAAGGGTATCCATTAATGAATATATTGAGATAGCGAAAGACTATTCTACCCCAAAAAGTGGGTATTTTTTAAATGGAGTGCTAGACAAACTTTCAAAAGAATTTTCTAAAGATAAAAGATTCGTGAAAGTTGGGCGAGGATTACTTTAATTTACTATTTTTACAAAAAACTTTAATCATTATGAAAAAAAGATTAACAATTTCATTATTAGTATTATCAACTATTCTTTTTATTTCTTGTAAAGATGAAAATGCTTCTTCGAAGGTTAAAAAACAGAATATAAATTCTGCTAAAAAGAGAGATATTGAGATAAGTAAAGGTTCTGCTGAAATCCAATTTGACCAAACAGAGTATGATTTTGGAACTGTAAATGAGGGAGTCGTTGTGGAAGCTAAATTTATTGTTACAAACCCAGGAAAAACAGACTTGTTAATTTCAAATGTGCAACCCTCGTGTGGTTGTACAATTCCTATTTGGCCAAAGGATCCAATAAAACCAGGAGAATCCTCTGAAGTTCTAGCAAAATTTGACACTTCTGGTAAACCCAATAGACAGTTTAAGACCTTAACTCTATTTACAAATACTCCCAGAGGTAGAGAAATATTAAAGCTAAGGGGCTCAGTTACTCCAAAAAATCCTGCGATAGCTAAATAATTTTTTATGATGTTTCAAATTATAGTATTACAAACAACACCATCCGAGGGTTTTGGAGGTGGTATGATGCTTCCGATGTTGGCTATTTTAGTCGTGTTTTATTTATTCATGGTTTTGCCTCAAAATAGAAAACGTAAAAAGGAAAAAAAATTTATAGCTGAACTCAAAAAAGGATCCAAGGTTGTCACTTCTAGTGGAATTCATGGAAAATTACTTCAGATAAATGATACCGAAGGAACAGTTACTATAGAAACCAGTGCAGGTAAAATTAAGTTTGAACGTGCAGCAATTTCAGTAGAACTTAGTAAAAAGTATGCTGCACCAGTAAAGAAATGAAAATTTCAAATTTAAAAAATAAGTGAGCTTTCATTGGCTCGCTTTTTTTTTACAGTTAATTTTGACTTTCCTAATGGATTAATTAGCTTGCACACACATACAGTAGAAATGTCTCAAAAGAATAACGGAAATAATAAAATGTATCATAAGTTTATCTTATTTATGATTCTCTCTATTGTATTTTGGTTTATGACTAAATTGTCTAAAGAATATGAAAGTACCATTGAGTATCCAGTTTCTTACAAAAACTTTCCAGAAGACAAATTACTGCAAGAAGAACCTCAAAAAATCATTAAAATTCATATTAAAGCATCAGGATTTAAATTAATTTCTGCTACATTTTTCCCAAAAGAATTAGAAATTAATGCCTCAAATTTGTACAGTAAATCTTCAACAGACTATTATTTATTGTTATCTCAACAAAGATTGGCTATTCAAAAACAAATGAAAAAAGGTCTTGAAATTGATCATTTTATAAATGATTCAATTCTTTTTAGCTTAGGTTTACTAAATCGTAAAAAAGTACCTGTTAAGCTCTTATCTGAAATCACTTATGCAGCTGGATACGAGTTGAATGAAAATCTTGCTATTGTTCCTGATTCAGTAGTTATTAGTGGACCTGAATCAATTCTAGATACAATAGGTTTTGTTACAACGGAACTTCTTCAAAAAAAGAAAATAAATACTTCTATTAAAGAAACCTTGAAAATTAAGCGTTTTAATCCTTCTACAAATGTGAAATTTAAACAAAAAAATGTTATGGTTTCTGCTTTGGTAGAAAGGTTTACAGAGGGAACTCTTGAGGTTCCTTTTAAAGTCTTAAACATACCTGACACAAAAATTATAAACACCTTTCCTAAAGTTGTAAAAATTACCTACAAAGTTGCCTTGTCTAATTTTAACAAAATAGATATTTCCTCTTTTTTGATTGAATGTGATTATAAAACATCACAAGAAAACAACCTTTCTTATTTGATTCCTAAGCTGATGGAAAAATCTTCAATGGTTAAACAAACAAGGATTTCTCCTCTCAAAATTGATTATATAATTAATAAATGATATGGTTATTGGTTTAACAGGTGGAATTGGAAGTGGAAAGTCTTTGGTCGCCAAAACTATGTGTACTCTTGATAGCACCATCGCTTATTATCATGCAGATGAGCAGGCTAAAATACTTATGAATACATCATCTGTTGTGAAAAGTAAAATTATTTCAATATTTGGAGAAGATAGTTATCGAGATAGTAAATTGAATAGAAAATACATTTCATCGCTGGTTTTTAATCGACCAGACTTATTGCATAGACTTCATGCAATTGTTCATCCAATTTTAAAAAATCATTTCATCCAATTTATTAAATGTCAAAAAAAACACACATTAATTCTATTTGAGAACGCAATACTTTTTGAGACAGGAAGTGACTCAATTTGCGATATTGTAATTTCTTTAAATGCACCTTTAAATTTAAGAATCAATAGGGTAATAAAAAGAGATAATACCTCAGAGCAAGATGTTAAAAATAGAATTAAAAATCAATGGCCAGACATTAAAAGAAACTTATTGTCAAATTATATAATTAATAATATTGAAAAAAGCGAAACATTGTTAAAAATTAAAAAAATACATAATATTTTAACATTAAACACTAGAAATATTTAATATAATTTATTTTTTTTGTTAAATTTTACTTAAAAAGTAATTTATAATGTTAACCTTCGTCAAAATAAAATTTATCTTACACACTAAGTCTATTTTTATATAATGGGAAAGAAACTCTTTGTCCTCATTGTAGTGCTAGTTAGCATATCACTCATTGGCATTATAACCGTACAATTATATTGGATTAGTAACGCTGTAGAAAGTAAAGATATCCAGTTCAATGGTGATGTTAAAAAAGCATTAGCTAGAGTATCTGAACGGTTAGAAATTAAAGAACAAGATCTCTATTTTAATAAAATTGAAAACTTTATTGATACGAAAAGATTTTTGAATAAGGCCCAAATCAAGAATTTTTTAATTCAACAAATCGATACAACGACCAAAAGTCGTTTCTCTTTTGGAACTACTATCATAGAAGAAGACTTTAAAATACCAGTACTAGATATTTTAGATAAAAATGGTTTTTATGATAATGATTCCATCATTGTAAAGAGATTTACAGAAAAAAGAGACTTTTTTAAAGGAACTTTTATAGTTGGAAAAAATGATTTTAAAGCAACATTTAAGGAGAATAAATTTTCAAATATTGATAGAATAGAGGAGTTAGATAAGAAACTTTTGTCAGATGTTTTTAATGATTATAAGAAAACATTTCCAATAGAAGAAAGAATAAATAACAGAGAATTAAATATTACGCTCAAAGAAGAATTAGTAAGAAATAATATTAATATTGACTTTAAGTATGGAGTTTATAATAATGGTTTAGCAACCAAATTGAAATCAGGGTATTATACCATTAATCCAGAGAAAAGTTTAAGTTATCCTTTATTTATTAATAATGAGGGAAAAAGTGATTATACATTGTATATTGATTTTCCTGAAAAAAACAAACATATTTTATCTGATATTTCCTATATTTTATTATTATCATTATTCTTTATCTTTATTATTATTGTCGCTTTTTCTAGCTCATTATATCAGTTAGTGAAACAGAAAAAAATATCAGAAATAAAGACAGATTTTATAAACAATATGACTCATGAGTTTAAAACACCCATTGCAACAATAAATTTAGCCTTGGATTCTATAAAAAACCCCAAGATAATCAATAACCAATCGAAAATTTTACGTTATATAAAAATGATTAGAGATGAAAATAAAAGAATGCATGGTCAGGTAGAAAATGTTTTACGAATATCAAGATTAGAAAAAAATCAAATAGAGATTCATAAGGAAGCACTTGATATGAATGATATTATAGAGGATGCAATTTCCCATGTTAGTCTTTTAGTGATTGATAAAAAAGGTACAATTACAACTCATTTTCAAGCGATTCAATCGGAGGTCATGGTTAATCAATTTCATATGACAAATGTTTTGGTGAATATTCTTGAAAATGGATTAAAATACTCTGAAAAAAAACCAAAAATTAACTTATATACTGAGAACACAAATAAAAATTTTATTATCAAAATAAAAGATGAAGGTATCGGTATGAGTAAATCTACTCAAAAATATATTTTTGATAAATTTTACAGAGAGCAAAAAGGCAATATTCATAATGTTAAAGGTCATGGATTAGGATTAGCCTACGTAAAAGAAATTGTTGAAATTCATCACGGAACGGTTTTTGTTGATAGTGAAAAAGGAAAAGGAAGTACATTTACAATTAAATTACCATTAATATAAAAAGTAAAACATGGGAAGTAAAAAGATTTTGTTAGTAGAAGATGATCCAAATTTTGGAACAGTTTTAAAAGATTATTTAGCATTAAATGATTATAACGTGACACATGCTAAAGATGGAATAGAGGGATTAATTATGTACAAGAACAATGATTATGATCTTTGTATTTTGGATGTTATGATGCCACGTAAAGACGGTTTTTCATTGGCGAAAGATATTCGTTCAAATAATAAAGAAATACCAATTATTTTTTTAACAGCAAAAACAATGAAAGAGGATGTTTTAAAGGGTTACCATGTTGGTGCTGATGATTATTTGAATAAACCTTTTGATTCTGAAGTATTATTATATAAAATAAAAGCAATTCTTCAACGGAAAGAATCTGATTCAGCTGCAGAGAATGAACAGTTTGAGTTTACTATTGGAAATTTTTTCTTCAATTCTAAATTACGTCACCTTTCAAAAGGAGATAATGAACCACAAAAATTATCACCAAAAGAAAGTAAATTACTTAGAATGTTAGCTTTGCATAAAAACGATTTAATGCCTAGAGAACTAGCATTGACAAAGATTTGGAGAGATGATAATTATTTTACCTCGAGAAGTATGGATGTCTACATTGCAAAACTTCGTAAATATTTAAAAGAAGATGAACAGGTTGAGATTTTAAATATTCATGGTGAGGGATTTAGATTGGTAGATAAAATTATATAGTATAAATTTCTCTTTTAATAGTCGCTAAATTCAAAACCAAATATCGAATTCCTAATGGTTTAGTTTGATGACGAATTTTATAAAAATTTATGAGGATAATCCAAATCCAAAAGAAATCAAAAAAATAGTTGATATTCTTAAGAAAGGAGGATTGGTTATTTATCCCACAGACACTGTTTATGGATTAGGTTGTGATATTACAAATACCAAAGCCCTAGAAAAGATTGCAAGAATTAAAGGTGTGAAGCTGCAGAAAGCTAATTTTTCATTTATATGTAATGATTTAAGCCATCTTTCAGATTACGTAAAACAAATAGATACACCAACATATAAACTTCTAAAAAGAGCTTTTCCAGGACCATATACTTTTATTTTGCCGGGAAGTAATTCCCTCCCAAGAATCTTTAAGAAGAAAAAAACAGTTGGAATCCGTATTCCAGATAACACTATAGCCAGAACAATAGTTTCTGTATTGGGTAATCCTATTATTTCTACTTCAATTCATGATGAAGATGATATTTTAGAATATACTACAGATCCAGAACTAATTTTTGAAAAATGGCAACACTTAGTTGATTGTGTAGTAGATGGTGGTTATGGAGATAATAATGCTTCCACAATTATAGACCTAACGGATTCAGAGCCGAGAGTAATCAGAGAAGGTAAAGGAAGCCTTTCTATTTTGTAATAATAAAAACAACTTAAAAAATTAACGAAGGTTTCCAAACTTTTTTCTTCTCAGAATAAAGTATTGCCATACAATACTGGTATGAAGGTTATAGAGATCTTTTTTTTGTAATTTTTTTCGTTTTTTTAGAAATTTTGAAAAGTTTTTGTATACACTAAGATGTGCCTTTAAAACTGCCCAAGTATGTATAGGTCTTAATTCAACTATAAACTTAATTCCAGCAACTCCATCCAAAATTAAACGAGAAACAACAACCAGTAAAAACCATTGTTTAGGGACATTTTTAATGACGTTTAATAAACTATTTCTAAAGTTTAAAAATGTTTTCTGTGGATTCGTTTCCTTTAAGGTGGCTCCCCCAACATGATATACACAAGAATTCCCAACATATTTAACTCGATAGCCTTCGTTTTTTGATCTCCAGCATAAATCAACCTCTTCTTGATGTGCAAAATAATCTTCATCAAATCCATTCAAATGGTGATATACTTTTGATCGTATAAAAAAACAAGCTCCTGATGCCCAAAAAATTTCTGTAACATCATTAAACTGTTCCGTATCCTTTTCTATATAATTAAAAACTCTACCTCTACAATATGGGTAGCCAAATAAATCTACAAAACCACCTCCAGCACCAGCATATTCAAAATAATTTTTATCCTTGAAATCAAGTATTTTTGGCTGTATTATCGCTGTATTTTCTTCTTTTTTAAAAATTTCTAATACAGGAGTAATCCAGTTTTTAGTTACTTCTACATCAGAATTTATCAAGCAATAAATATCTGCGTCAATACTTTTAAGTGCATCATTGTATCCTTTAGCATATCCTCCATTGTTTTCGTTTTCTACAATACGTACAATAGGAAATTGATCTTTTATATACTCAATAGAATCATCAGAACTAGCATTATCAGCAACATAAATTTCAGCAAATTCAGAACTGAAATGAACGATAGACGGCAAGAATTGCTCCAACAATTTTTTTCCATTCCAATTTAATATTACGATCGCTGTTTTCAAGGGTGTAAATTTAATATTTCATAGGGATACTAAAGGTAAATATTTCTTAAAATTAATAGTTGGGTATATCATTTAAAAAAACGTAGTTTTCCTTTTCAACATCTATTTGACAGTAATAATGATTTAAACCGTTGGTAACTATTAAATAGTTAGATTTAACTGTTAAATTATATCTAGCAATTTGATCAAAAGTATCCTGAGAAATTACTACAGATGGCGATTTACACTCTACTAATATCTCTGGTGTTCCATCAGTATTAAATACAACAATGTCAGTTCTTTTAATCACTGAGTTAATTTTTAGTTGTTTTTCAACTGCAATTAATGAAATAGGATATTTTTTTTCTTTGATTAAGTAAAAAATAGTATGTTGTCTTACCCATTCCTCTGGAGTTAATACAACATATTTTTTTCTAATAATATCAAAAATAAGTGTCTTATTTTCGTTAGATTTGAGTCGGAATGTATAAGATGGAAAATTTAGTTTTTGCATTTGATAAATGTAACAAAATCTATTCGGTTCTCATTTTATTTAATTGTATGTTTTCACCGAATACAGTTCGATATAAATTTCAGATGAAAATTCAAGATGAATAACGTTAGTAACATCGTTTCAGAGATTACAAAAGGGAATGTCAAACCCATCTATTTTTTGATGGGAGAAGAACCCTATTATATTGATAAGATTTCTGATTTTATTGAAGATCATATTCTGGAAGAAACCGAAAAAGAATTCAATCAAACAGTTTTTTATGGTCGTGATGTTTCTATTGAAGAGATTATCGGAGCTGCAAAGCGTTTTCCTATGATGGCAGAAAAACAAGTGATTGTTGTTAAAGAAGCGCAAGATTTAAGTAGAACAATTGAAGATTTAGTGCCTTATGCAGAAAACCCTCAACAGTCTACTGTTTTAGTAATCAATTATAAGTTCAAAAAATTAGACAAACGCAAGGCATTATATAAAGCAATTCATAAAATAGGACTTGTTTATGAAAGCAAACGTTTGTATGAAAATCAGGTTGCCGATTGGATTCGAAGAGTATTGAATGGAAAAAAATATAAAATTGAACCAAAAGCAGCTCATATGTTAGTGGATTTTTTGGGGACCGATTTAAGTAAAATTGATAATGAACTTAAAAAACTGATTACAATTCTTCCAAAAGAAACTATCATAACCCCAAGACATATAGAGGATAATATTGGGATTTCTAAAGATTTTAATAATTTTGAGTTACGGAAGGCAGTAGGAGAGAAGAATGTTGTAAAAGTCAATCAAATCATACAATACTTTGCTCAAAACCCTAAAAGTAATCCGCTAGTGATGACGATTTCTCTACTCAATAGTTTTTTCACTCAATTACTCATCTATCATGGCTTACAAGATAAATCTAGAGATAACGTTGCCAAAGCATTGGGAATACGACCTTTTTTTGTCATAGATTATATCACAGCATCCAATCATTATCCAATGCGTAAGACTGCCCAAGTAATTTCTTTGTTACGCGATGCAGATTTAAAAAGCAAAGGTGTCGGAGCGAGTCAGTCTCAAAGAGATATTTTAAAAGAGTTACTTTTTAAAATTTTGCACTAAGTTTAATTATTTGGTTTCTTTTTTTTTTTGATAAAGAAAGATTAGTTCAAGTCTATTCATCAGTTTTTTTCAACTTTATCGGCTATGATTCTGTCCTTTCTGTTTGCTAATTCCCAAGCCGTATGAAAAATAAGCCGAGCTCTGTTTTCTAGTTGTTCGTAGTTTATTTTTTCTGGAACATCTGTTGGTCTATGATAATCTTCATGAGTTCCGTTAAAGTAAAAAATGACAGGTATATTGTTTTTAGCAAAATTATAATGATCTGATCTATAGTAAAAACGATTTGGATCATTGTCATCATTGTATTTATAATCTAGCTCTATATTCATATGTTTTTTATTCATTTCCTCAGAAATGGTATGCAATTCTGTACTTAATTTATCTGAACCAATTAAATAAATATATTTTGGATTTTCTTTGTGATATTCGTCTATTCTACCAATCATATCTATATTTAGGTTTGCAATAGTATTAGCGATGGGAAATATGGGATTCTCAGTATAATAACGAGAGCCCAACAGCCCTTTTTCTTCACCAGTCACATGTAAAAATAAAATAGATCTCTTTGGTCCATTAGACTCCATTTGAGCTTTCTTAAATGCTTCGGCTATTTCAAGGATAGCTACAGTGCCAGAACCGTCATCATCAGCACCATTAAAAATTTCTCCTTCTTCATTAACACCAACATGATCTAAATGTGCAGAAACAATAATTATTTCCTCAGGTTTTTCGGAACCTTTTATATAGGCAACCACATTTTCAGAATCTTTTAATGCTCCACTTCTAATCAAGGTATTCATATAAGAGGCAGGAACTTTTTGAAAATAATCATTTTCATTTATAGGAGATTCAATTCCTTGAGAAATATAAAAATTCTTAAGGTAATCAACGGCTTTTTTCTGACCAGGTTCTCCAGTGTCTCGTCCTTCAAATTCATCAGATGCATAGATATATAAGTGATCACTTAATTCTTTTGCTGTAATTGTCGAAGCATATTTAGTGGATACCTCTTTTGTGTTTTGAGAGATGCTACAGTTTGAAAAAAGGATTATACTTACTATATAAGTTAGTTTTTTTATTTGATAAAATATTTGTAATACTTTATGATTCATTTGGTATTTAAGGAAGTTTCTTTTGAGTAGGTTTAGAATTTTTTTGTAATGATAAACTGTTCTAAAGACTTGTCAAATTTAATTATTTCTGATGGAAATAAAGTTTTAAACGAATTTCTTATTACTAATTCTTCTTTTGTTCCAGAAATGACCTCCTCATCAGTCAATAAAATGATTTGATCAGCCGAATTTATGGCTAAATTTACTTCATGAGTTGTAATAATAATTGTTTTATTGGTCTCTTCAGATAGTTTTTTAAGTAATTGAAAAATTTTGATAGTATGATGCATATCTAGATGTGCAGTAGGCTCATCTAATATAATAATTTCAGTATCCTGTGCTAAAGCTCTAGCGATTAGAACACGTTGTAATTGTCCATCACTTAGTTCATGAAAATGTCTTTTAGCAAGAGTTTCTGTATCTGTTCTTTGTAAAGCCCAGGTCACTATTTCTAAGTCTCTTTTTTCAAGTTTACCAATCCAATTTGTATATGGTTGTCTTCCTAATGCAACCAATTCAAAAACTGTCAATTGACTTTCTGGTAATCGTTCTGTTAATACAAGACTTATGACAGTTGATAATTCTTTGAAGTTATATTCTTCGATATTTCTATTTTTTATCAATAGATCTCCATAAAGCGGTTGTTGAATCTTCGAAAGTGTTCTTAATAAAGTTGATTTTCCAATGGCATTTTTACCTAAAATGGTAATAAATTCTTGATTAAATACTTGAAGATTGATATTTTTTTGAACTGTTTTAATGGATTTCTCTTGCACATATCCAATGGTAAGATTCTTGGTTTCTAGGATGCTATTTTTTTTGTTTAAACTCATACGTAAATTTTCTTTTTTCTGATGAGTAACCAAATAACAATGGGTGCTCCAAATAAGGAAGTTACAGCATTTAGAGGCAATGTAAATTCACTGGTGGGTAATTGAGCAATCAAATCACACACCAATAAAATAATAGCCCCCAGAATGGCAACTGCTGGTAGAAGTATCTTATGATTTGATGTCTTAAAAAGCAATTTAGTGATGTGAGGTACCGCCAGACCAATAAAAGCAATTGGACCAGCAAAAGCAGTAATGACCCCTGTTAATAAACTTGTAATCAATAAAATAATCATTCGACTTCTTTTGATATGAATTCCAAGACTTTTAGAATAATTTTCACCTAAAAGAAATGTATTTAATGGTTTTATAACTTGTACTAGGTTTATCATTCCAATAAGATAAATAATAAAAAAAATCATTACTTCATTCCATGATAGATTACCTAAATTACCAAATCCCCAAAATATAAATTTTTGAATTTTATCAGCATTGCTAAAAAAAGTTAATACACTTATAATCGCTGATGTTACTGTACCAAACATCAATCCAATAATTAAAATAGACATGGTATTTCTTACTTTATTGGCAGTAATGATCACAGCGAATAAAACCAGTGCAGCTCCTGTACTTGATGCAATAGCTATTCCCCAGTTAGAAAAAGCAATGGTTGCTAATATCCCGCCAAAAATACTAGAACCTAAAATTAATAGAGCTACTCCTAAGCTTGCACCTGAGGAAATCCCCAGAACAAATGGTCCTGCTAATGGATTTCTGAACAATGTTTGCATTAATAAACCACTAATTGCCAGTCCAGAACCCACTAAAATAGCTGTTATTGCTTTGGGAAATCTAAAATGGATAACAATAATATCCCAACTAGGCTTTGTGCTATTGCCACCTAAGAGAATATCAATAATTTCAGTAAAAGGAATAGAAACAGAACCAAGACTAACATTTAAAAGCATCAATAAAATCAACACAAAGAAAAGTGCAATAAATTGTTTTGAATATGATTTTTGAGAGATCAATTTATAATGAGTTTAAAAATTGAACCAATTTCTGAATGGCAATACCCCGATGACTAATCTTATTTTTTTCTTCAAAACTCATGTCAGCAAACGATTTTGAATATCCTTCGGGTCTAAATATAGGATCATATCCAAACCCACCATCGCCAGATTTTTTCTTTAAAATTTGACCTTTACAGATTCCTTCAAATAAATATTTTTCATTTTTTATATTAAAAGCAACTGCAGTTCTAAACTGAGCATTTCTATTGGTTTTTTCAGCAAGTTTATTGAGAAGTTTTTCCATGTTTTTTTCAGAATTACCATATTCTCCTGCATATCTTGCTGACAAAACACCGGGTTCTCCATTTAATGAAGTAACTTCCAAGCCAGTGTCATCGGCAAAACAATCGTAGCCATATTTTTCTGTAATATAGTTGGCCTTTAGAGTTGCATTTCCTTCTAGAGTCATTGCTGTCTCTTCAATTTCTTCAAAACAACAAATATCTTTTAAAGAGAGTAATTGTATAGAACTGGGAAGCATTTTTTGAACTTCTTTTAATTTATGATGATTATTCGTTGCAAAAACTAACTTCATGGGACGAAATTAATTAATTTTTCATTCATGATGATAAGGTTCGTTGCGTAAAATTGTAAACCCTCGATACAATTGTTCAACAATAAATAAACGAATCATTTGATGGGAAAATGTCATTTTTGATAATGATAATTTCCCATTCGCTTTTTTATAAACCATATCTGAAAATCCATAAGGACCACCAATGACCATAACCAATTGCTTAATACCAGTATTCATTTTCTTTTGTAAAAAAGTAGCAAAATTGACGGATTGGTACTCTTTTCCTTTTTCGTCCAATAATAATAGCTGATCCGTATTTTGTAGTTTAGACAGAATCAATTCACCTTCTTTTTCTTTTTGTTGATGCGGGCCTAAATTCTTTGAGTTTTTAATGTCAGGAATGACTTCTAATTGAAATTTGATATAATGTTGTAGTCTTTTCTGATATTTTTCGATCAATTGAACTAAATTTTTATCATCTGTTTTTCCTACGACAAGAAGTTTTATTTTCATATATCAAAATTACAATTAATGTTATAATTTTTCTCATTTAATCGTATTTTAGCTTAACCAAGCCATTAGAATGATTTTATCACAACAATTTGAAAATGAAATTGACCGAATTATTAACAATGCTTTTAGAGAAGATTTGGGAAGTGGTGACCATACATCATTATCTTGTATCCCCAAAAGCGCTTCGGGGAAAGCAGCTTTGTTAGTAAAAGATACCGGAATCATAGCAGGGGTCGATTTTGCTAAAAAAGCATTTAAATTCATTGATAAAGGTCTTGAGATTGAAACTTTTATTTCTGATGGTTGTATAGTAAATAATGGAGATGTAGTTTTTATTGTTTCAGGAAATTCTCAGTCAATCCTTCAGTCAGAACGTATTATTTTGAATGTGATGCAGCGTATGAGTGCTATAGCAACTAAGACTTCTTTTTTTGTTGATTTACTCAAGGGAACAAAGACCAAAATTTTAGATACTAGGAAAACAACACCTGGTATTAGAGCACTTGAAAAATGGGCTGTAAGTATCGGAGGAGGAGTTAATCATCGTTTTGGTTTATACGATATGATTATGATTAAAGACAATCATATAGATTTTGCAGGAGGTATATCACAAGCAATCACTAAAACTAAAAAATATCTAAGAGATAAAAAATTAGAGTTAAAAATCATTGTTGAAGCCAGGAATTTAAATGAAATTAAAGAAATTATACAAAACGAAGGTGTCCATAGAATATTAATTGACAATTTTTCTTTTAAAGACACTAGAGCCGCGGTTAATTTAATAAATGGAAAATGTTTGACAGAATCTTCTGGAGGAATCAATGAAAAAACAATTCGAAAATATGCCGAATGTGGTGTTGATTTTATCTCCTCCGGTGCCTTGACTCATTCTATCCATAATATGGACTTAAGCTTAAAAGCAATTTAGAAATAAATGAATAGAGAATTAGAAGATAAACTTAAACAAATTCCAGTCTTAAATATACTGGTAAGAGTTGGAAAAAAAATTAAAATTCCAGGTCTGGAAGGGATGTCTTTGTATGATGTTGTTGAAATGTATATCATTGGTATCGTAAAAGGTGCTTTAACCACAAGAGCAGGTGGAATTGCCTATAGTTTTTTTATGGCAATTTTTCCATTTATGTTATTTATATTGACACTGATTCCGTTTATACCCATTGATAGTTTTTCAGAAGGATTACTCACTTTAATCTCAGAAATTTTACCTCCCAAAACATTTGATGCTGTAGATACAGTATTACTTGATATTATCAACAACAAACAAGTTGGACTATTATCTTTTGGATTTTTAGGTTCAATTTTTTTAATGACCAACGGAGTGAATGCAATTTTTGGTGGTTTTGAATATTCCTATCATGTACAAGAGGTTAGAAGCGTTTTTAGATCTTATTTTTTATCGATGTTAGTTTCTCTAATTATGGCTTTATTTCTTTTAATAACAGTAGCTTTGACAGGGTTTTATCAATTGATACTTGATGGTTTAAAAAGCAAAGGATGGATTGAAAATGAGACCCTTTGGCTACAATTTGGAAGAGGAGTATTGTTTTTATTTATGATTTTTACCATAGTTTCTATTCTCTATAAATATGGTACAAAAAGTGGTAAGTATTCTCGTTTATTTTCTCCAGGATCTGTTTTTACAACCCTGCTATCCATTTTTACTTTCTATCTTTTTGGTTATTATGTAAATGAATTTGCACAATACAATGAATTATATGGTTCTATTGGTACACTCTTAATTTTAATGCTTTTTGTATGGCTAAATGCCATTATACTTTTGTTAGGGTTTGAATTAAATGCAAGTATTTATTCACTTCAAAGAAAAAATAAATCAATTGATACAGAATAATACTTCGCTAGATTTTTCGGATATTTGCTCCATAATGGAATTAACTATTTTTTTGTTAATTGATTAATGAATAGTAAATTATGAAACCAAGTATTCCAAAAGGAACTAGAGATTTTTCATCTGAAGAAGTTACTAAACGAACTTATATCGCAAATACGATAAAGAATGTTTTTGAAACTTTCGGATTTCAACCCATTGAAACTCCTAGTTTTGAAAATTACTCAACCCTAATGGGTACATATGGAGAGGAGGGGGATCGGTTGATTTTTAAGATCTTGAATTCTGGTGATTTTTTAAAAAAAACCGACAATCAAATTTTACAACAAAAAGAAAGTTTAAAGTTAACTCCTCAAATTTCTGAAAAAGCACTTCGCTATGATTTAACAGTACCTTTTGCCAGATATGTAGTTCAACATCAGAATGAACTTAGCTTTCCTTTTAAACGCTATCAAATTCAACCTGTTTGGAGAGCAGATCGTCCACAAAAAGGTCGTTTTCGTGAATTTTTTCAATGTGATGCCGATGTGGTTGGTAGCCAATCTTTGTTACAAGAAGTAGAATTTGTGCAGTTATTTGATAGGGTATTTACCAGTTTAAAAATTACTGGTACTAGGATTAAAATCAATAATAGAAAAATATTATCGGGGATTGCTCAGGTAATTGGTGCAAAAAATCAATTGATAGATTTTACCGTTGCCTTAGATAAGTTGGATAAGATAGGAGAATCTGGTGTTGAAAAAGAAATGTTTGAGAAAGGCATCTCTAAAGAGTCTATTGAAAAGCTAAAACCTTTATTTAAAATTTCTGGATCTAATTTAGATCAGTTATCTGTTTTAGAAAGGATCTTATCAACTTCAGAGGAAGGAATTAAAGGAGTAGAAGAGCTTCGTTTTGTAATCAATTTTATAAATGAGTTAGGTTTAGAATCTGCTTTCCTTGAACTAGATGTTACCCTAGCTCGTGGATTAAACTACTATACCGGAGCTATTTTTGAAGTTTCTGCTCCAGATGGAGTAGAAATGGGTTCTATTGGCGGTGGTGGTAGGTATGATGATTTAACAGGAAACTTTGGTTTGAAAGATGTCAGTGGTGTTGGAATTTCTTTTGGCTTGGATAGAATTTATTTGGTTTTAGAAGAATTAGGATTGTTTAATTTAGTTGAGTTGCCCAAACCGAAAGTTCTGTTTTTGAACTTTGATACCAAAGATAATTCATTGCAATTAAAAGCCTTAAAAGAGTTGCGGAATGCTGGAATAAAATCTGAAATATACCCTGATACAGCGAGGACGAATAAACAGCAAAAGAAACAGTGGAAATATGTTTCTAATCGTAGAATTAAATTTGTTATTTCAGAAATTAAAAATGACCAATTTATTCTTAAAAATATGATTGAGGAGACACAAATAGTTTGTAGTTTGGACGAATTGATTACTAAATTGGAATAATTATAAAAAGTTGTAAATTTGCGTCCTTAATTTAAAATTTAGAATATACTAAATGAAACTACAGGAAGATAGAATTGATGAGATAGGGGATAACC